>NZ_CP011805.1:918750-1225000 GCF_001028625.1 Pelagerythrobacter marensis
GAATGGCCGCTTGCGCGCAGTTCCTCGGCAATCGCATCGCGGCCCACGATTGCGATAAGCTGGTCTGTCGCGGTGTTGTCGCTGATGGAAATCATCAGTGTGGCAAGCGTGTGCAGCGTCACGGGCGCGCCCTGCGGCCAGTCCTGCGATATTCCGCTGGGAAGCGAACGAATATCGAGCCGGACGACTTCGTCCCATGACCGTTCGCCGGAAGCGACCTGATGTGCCAGGGCTGACAGGACATAGAGCTTGAACGTCGATCCGATGGCGAATTGCCTATCGGCATCGGCGGTCAGGATCGGATCGTCGCCGTCGCCGCCGTCTCCATCCAGAGACGCGTAATAGACGCCGGTTCTGCCCGGAAACGCGGCGAGATCGGCCAGGATCTTGTCCGCCCCGTCGTCGATGGGATCGAACTGGTTGAGCCGCATTCCTGCGACTTGCCCTTCGGCATCGAGCTGCACGGGCCCGCGGGCAATGGCTTTTTCGAAGCGCAGCGCGATCACGCCGCCCCCGTCGCCGGTTCCGGTGGCGGCTTCCAACCCGTGGAGCGCGCCGAACTGGCTGGTGAGCTGCTGCATCATGGCCTGGAGCTGTGCTTCCGGCACCACCGCCAGGAACGATGGAGCAAAAACCTCCTCCGCCGGTCGCTCGCCGCGCAGCACGGCCACGATACCGTTGCCGGCTGCCTCCATAGCGGTGGATATGCTGGTTTCCCCGGCGCTTTCTCCGCCGCTTTCTTCGGGCGGTGGTATCTGCGCGGCAAGCGGAGCGAAAGGAGCGGCAAGGCACAGGGCGAACGAAGCGGCAAGCGGTCGGATCATTGCATATTCCCCTTGTTGCGAGGCGATCGTGGTTGCGTCAGGCGAGCGTGTCGAGAGCTTCTATCTCCCGCTCCAGCATCCGTGCGGTACGGCGGTTCAGCCAGGCGACTGCACCGAACAGGCCCACGACGATGGCGGTCGGGGCGGCGCCGGCGGCCAGCGCGGCCAACCATCCGGCTTCTCGCGCGACCGGCAGGACCGATCCGGCGATTATCAGCACCACGCCGGGGATCAGCGGCGCGAGATACCAGCGCGGAACGCTGGCCAATGCCTGCCGCTGATGTTCGAACTGCGCCCGCAGGTGGCTGCGGCAATCGGCTTCGGGCCGGTGGGGCAGGTTGCCCGCGCGGTGATAGAGATTGGTCATGACCACCGCGATCCCGACAATGCCGCAAAGCCAGCCCAGCGTGATCACGATTTCGCCAGCCTGCGCGGTGAGCCAGGCGGTCCATGCGAACACGGCAATCACCAGGCTGCCCGCGATATATTCGATCACATTGCGGCGGCGAACGCGCCGGTGGAAATCGGTCTGCTTGCCTGCCAGCTCCCGATCCGGGGTAAAGCGGGCTTCGGCACTTTCTGCCGCCCATTGGCGGAGGATATGTTCGGTCATGGTTTGTGTCCTTCGTTCGCCGGCTCTGCGAAAGCGTTTGCGATCAAGGTCTTGATGCGATGGATTCGGACCTGGGCGGCGCTGACGTTCAGGCCGGTGATTTCTGCGATGTCGTTTCCGCTCTGGCCTTCCAGCCACAGCACGATGACTTGCGCATCGAGCGGGGCGAGCCTGCGGATCAGTTCGCGCACCCGGGCGATGGCGAGATTTTCAGCCGCCTGGCGTTCGGTATCGTCGCAGTGCGGCAGCGCATCGATGGTGTCGAGCGACACCTGCTGCGGTCTTCGTGCCGCAGCGGAAACATGGTCGGCCGCGACGTTGTGGGCGACGCGATATGTCCAGGTCTTCAGCGAACAGCGCCCGTCGAAGCGCGTGAAGCTGCGCCACAGTTCGGCATGAATGTCCTGCTCCAGATCGCGCGCTTTTTCGGGATCGCGCTCGAATGCGCGTGCCAGACGCGCTATCGCCGGGGCGAACCGTTCACCCGCCTGGCTGTAAAGGGCTTGCTGATCGCTGGTCATGACCCTTTAGTCCCGTTCGGCCAGATTTTCTTACAGCCGGCGGCCGAAATTTCACAGCTTTGCCTGAGGACCATCGATGCCCACTGAAAATATCAGCATTGCGACCGACGCCGGGCATGAACTGGCCGGCTCTCTCGAACTGCCGACCGGGCTCGTGCGCGGTGCTGCGCTGTTCGCGCACTGTTTTACCTGCACGCGGCAGAGCAAGGCCGCGGTTGCCACCGCTCGCGCGCTGGCGAGCGGCGGGATAGCCTGTTTGCGGTTCGATTTTACCGGTCTTGGCGGCAGCGAGGGGGAGTTCGGGCGCGCGGGCTTCGCAACCGACGTTGCCGATCTGGTGGCGGCGGCCCGTTACCTCACCGATCGCTTCGGCGACAGAATCCTGCTGGTCGGGCACAGCCTCGGCGGTGCGGCCGTGCTTGCCGCGGCGGATGATCTGGGTTTCGACAAGGTTGCGGCGATCGCGACCATCGGCGCGCCTTCGAACGTGCCCCACGTGCTCGAACGCATCGAAGGCGATCTGGCGGCCGTGCGGCAACGCGGTTCCGGCCCGGTGTCCATCGGCGGGCGGCCGTTCGAACTGAGCCGCGAGTTTCTGGAGCGGGTGGAGAACACCGACCTTGTCGCCGAAGTCGCGCGACTGCGCGTCCCGCTGCTGCTGCTCCATTCACCGACGGACGACCTGGTCGGGATCGAGAACGCGACCGTCCTTTTCAAGGCGGCCAAGCATCCCAAGAGCTTCGTCAGCCTCGATGGTGCAGATCACCTGCTGCTCGACGAACGCGACGCCGAATTCGCCGCGACGGTTATCGCCGGGTGGAGCAGCCGCTATCTGCCGCTGCGCGACGACTGGCCGATGCCCGACGATGGCATCGTGGTGAAATCCGGCCATGGGAAGTTCGGCACCGAAGTGCACACGGCCAGCCATCGCTTCGTTGCGGACGAGCCTGTCAGCTACGGCGGCGACGACAGCGGGCCGACGCCTTACGATCTTCTCCTGGCCGCGCTCGGCACCTGCACGGCGATGACCATGCGCATGTATGCCCAGCGGCGCAAATGGCCGCTGGAAGGCACGACGATCTACCTGACGCACGAGCGCAATCACGAGGAAGACTGCGAGCACGCGATCGAGGGGGAGGAGGGCAGTATCCAGGCGCTCCACCGCAGGATCGCACTCGAAGGCGACCTGACGGACGAACAGCGCGACAAGATTATGGAAATCGCCGACAAATGCCCCGTCCACCGCACGCTGGAAGGGCATCTGCACATTCACACCCGGCGCGCCGACTAGGCGGCGGGGGCAGGGGGCAGGGGGCAGGGGCCGCCGGCGTCGATCAGGCGTCGATCATGTCGCGATCGAATTCGCCGGCGCGGTTCTGGATGAAGTTGAACCGGTGTTCCGGGTTGCGGCCCATCAACTGGTCGACCAGTTCCTTCACCGCGTGGCGCTGCTCATGCTCGGCGGGCAGGGTGATGCGAATCAGGCTGCGCGTTTCGGGGTTCATCGTCGTTTCGCGCAGCTGCTGCGGATTCATTTCGCCCAGGCCCTTGAACCGCCCGACTTCCACCTTCTTGCCCTTGAACTGCGTGGCTTCCAGTTCGGCCCGGTGTTCATCGTCGCGGGCGTAGGCGCTCTCTTTCCCGGCGGTCAGGCGATAAAGCGGCGGCTGGGCGAGGAACAGGTGCCCGCGGCGCACGATTTCCGCCATTTCCTGGAAGAAGAACGTCATCAGCAGGGTCGCGATATGCGCGCCGTCGACATCGGCGTCGGTCATGATCACGATCCGGTCGTATCGCAGGTTCTCGGGGTCGCAATCCTTGCGCGTGCCGCAGCCCAGGGCGAGCGTGAGGTCGGCAATCTCGCTGTTCGCGCGGATCTTGTCCGCGCTGGCCGATGCGACGTTCAGGATCTTGCCGCGGATCGGCAGAATCGCCTGGGTCTTGCGGTTGCGCGCCTGTTTGGCGCTGCCGCCGGCGCTGTCGCCTTCCACGATGAAGATTTCGGTTTCCGCGTCGGTTTCCCCGCTGCAGTCGGTCAGCTTGCCGGGCAGGCGCAGTTTCTTGGCGTTGGTCGCGGTCTTGCGTTTGACCTCGCGTTCCTGCTTGCGGCGGAGCCGTTCGTCCATCCGCTCCATCACCGCGCCGAGCAGCGCCTTGCCCCGCTCCATATTGTCAGACAGGAAATGGTCGAAATGGTCGCGCACCGCGTTTTCGACCAGGCGCGCAGCTTCGGGCGAGGTCAGCCGATCCTTGGTCTGGCTCTGAAACTGGGGATCGCGGATGAAGACGCTGAGCATGATTTCCGCGCCGGTCATCACATCGTCGGCGGAGATGTCCTTCGCCTTCTTCTGCCCGACCAGTTCGCCAAATGCGCGCAGGCCCTTGGTCAAGGCAGCGCGCAGACCCTGTTCGTGGGTGCCCCCGTCGGGCGTGGGCACGGTGTTGCAGTACCAGCTGGTCGAACCGTCGGACCACAGGGGCCAGGCGATCGCCCATTCGACGCGCCCCTGATCCTCGGGGAAATCCTGCGTTCCGGCAAAAGGCTGGCTGGTCACGCATTCGCGCTCGCCGACCTGTTCATTCAGGTGATCGGCAAGGCCGCCGGGAAACTTGAAGACCGCCTCTGCCGGCACATCGTCGCTGGTCAGCGACGCCGCGCACTTCCAGCGGATTTCCACCCCGGCGAACAGATAGGCCTTCGACCGCGCCAGTTTGAACAGCCGCTTGGGGCTGAACTGCCGCTCGCCGAAAATCTCGCTGTCGGGCGTGAACGCCACGGTCGTGCCGCGCCGGTTCGGTGTCGGGCCGAGTTCCTGCAAGCCGCCCTGCGTGGCACCACGCGCAAATTCCTGCGCATAGAGCTGCCGATCGCGCGCAACTTCCACCCGCGTATGGCTGGAAAGGGCGTTCACCACCGACACGCCCACGCCGTGAAGGCCGCCGCTGGTGGCATAGGCCTTGCCCGAAAACTTGCCGCCCGAATGGAGCGTGGACAGGATCACTTCGAGAGTGGATTTGCCCGGAAACTTGGGATGTTCGGCGACGGGAATGCCGCGTCCGTTGTCGGCGATCGCCAGGCGATTGCCTTCCTCCAGCGAAACCTCGATCCGCGACGCGTGGCCTGCGACCGCTTCGTCCATCGCGTTGTCGAGAACTTCGGCAGCAAGGTGATGCAGCGCGCGATCGTCGGTTCCGCCGATATACATCCCCGGGCGGCGGCGCACAGGCTCCAGCCCTTCGAGAACTTCGATCGAGGAAGCATCGTAATCGCCGCTGGAAGCAGGCGTGTTGGCAAACAGATCTTCGGACATAGTATGCCTATTGGGGCCAGGCCGGGCTGCGCTCAAGTGGCGACACGCGGTTATCCGACCCTCTCTGGCCGCAGCCCAAACCCGTCAGTAGCGATCCCCGGTTCAGAATCCGCTCGGCGCGGGTGAGACGATCACGACCTGCCCGTCGCGCACTTCGCGCACTTCCATCGCCCGTTCGATCACCCCGTTGCGCTGAAACCGGAAGGGGCCGTCAAGACCCAGGAATCCGCTGCTTTCCCGCAATTGAGAGACCGGGAAGGACCGGCCGACCCGCCAATCCTGCGCCACGCGCAGGGCCAGCAGAACGCTGTCGTATCCGAGGGTGGAGATGCGATAGGGCTGCGACCCAAAACGGTCGCTGTAACTGTCAGAAAACCGCTTGAACCGGGCATCGGACACGGCGGAGAACAATGCGCCGCGCAGGGCCGAAGCACGGGTCACGGCGCTTTCACCGCTCCACAATTCGGTGCCGATGATCTGCGTTGCCCCGGCACCGCGCGGCCGCAGTTCGCCGGCAGCCTGGGTGGCGAGGCGGGCGCCATCGGCGATCAGCACGGTATCGTAACCGCCCGCCTGCTTCAGCCGCTGGGCCGCGCTGACGATTGAGGTGTTGCCGCGCGTATAGCGTTCGGTCGCCACGAGCTGCCCGCCGACACCGCGCACCGCACCGGAAAACGCCAGTTCCGCGCGCCGGCCATATTCACCGTCGGGCACGATCGCCGCAAAGCGCGAGGCACCGCGTTCGCGCGCGAAGCCGACGCTGCGGGTGATCGACTGATCGGGGATATGCCCCATGATGAACACGTCGGCCCCGGCGACCGACGTATCGTTGGAGAAGGAAATCAGCGGCACGTCCGCCGGCCGCGCTTCGGCAACGATCTGCGCGACATTTTCGCCCAGCAGCGGGCCCAGGATCAGCCGGTTCCCATCCGCTATCGCCCGCCGCGCCGCGCCGCGCGCATCCGAAGAGGTATCGTATGTGGTGATCCGCAGATTGTCGGCATTGGTATCGAGCAGGGCCATCGTGGTCGCGTTGGCAATCGATTGCCCGACCCCGCCATTGTCCCCCGACATCGGCACAAGCAGCGCGACGCGGTGGCGCGTATCGTCGCTGGGCAGGCCGGATGGGCCGGGGTCCGGGGTCGGCGCCGGCGCGGGTGGCGGCGGCGCGGTCGGACCCTTGGGAATGATCTGACACCCCGCGAGGACGACGCTCGCCCCCGCGACAATCAGCATCCGCCGATCCAGTTTCCAACGCTTCATGCTTGCGGCTCCCCGTCGTCGTGTTCAATGGTGCGGGAGTGGCCCATGAACCCCTCCGACCCGGTCTCTATATAGTCGCGACCCCGATTGGCAATCTCGGCGACATAACCTTGCGGGCAGCGGAGACGCTGGCGCGTTGCGGTGCGGTTGCGTGCGAGGATACCCGCGTGACGGGCAAGCTGATGAAGCATCTGGGCCTGTCGAAGCCCCTTTGGCGATACGACGATCATGCAAGCGAAGCCGACCGGATGCGGATCGTGGCGGCAATGCACGACAGGGCCGTCGTTCTGGTGAGCGATGCGGGCACGCCGCTGGTGTCCGATCCGGGATATCGCCTGGTGCGCGATGCCCGCGCGGCCGGTGTCTCAATCGCCGCCTTGCCCGGCGCCTGCGCGGCGATTGCCGGGCTGACGGTTTCGGGCCTGCCCAACGACCGGTTCCTGTTCGCCGGTTTCCTGCCGAACAAGGACAAGGCACGGCGCGAAGCGCTGGAGCGTGCAGCGGGCGTGGGGGCAACCGCAATCTTCTACGAAACCGCGCCGCGTCTGGTGAGATCGCTGGAAACCATTGCGCAGACGCTGCCCGACCGGGAGGTTTCCGTCGCCCGCGAACTCACCAAGCTGCACGAGGAATGCCGAACCGGCAGCGCGGCGGACCTTGCGGCGCATTATTCCGCGCATCCGGCGAAGGGCGAGATCGTGCTGCTGATCGGGCCGGGGGGCGACGCCCCGACAGACGACGAAGACATCGACGCCCTTCTGACCGATGCGCTGCAGTCCGCCAAACCGTCGCAGGCCGCCGCGCAAGTGGCGAAGGCGACGGGTCGCGACCGCCGGGCGCTCTACGCCCGCGCGCTGGAATTGCGCGGCGGATGAAGCGCCAGTTCGCCGAACGCCAGGGCCGCGTGGGGGAAGCGCGCGCCGCGCTGTGGCTGCAAATGCAGGGCTGGCGGATTCTCGATCGCAGGCGAAAAACACCGGTGGGGGAGATCGATCTGATCTGCAGGCGGCGAAACGTGGTCGCGTTCGTCGAAGTGAAATGGCGCAAGGCCGCGGCGGAGCTGGACCATGCGATCGACGAATACCGTCTGGGGCGCGTTGCTGCTGCGGTCGAATCGGTTGCGCACGAATATGCGGATGGCGGCGAGGACATCCGCATCGATGTGCTGCTTCTTGCGCCGGGCAGTTTCCCTCGCCACATCGTCAACGCCTGGCAGCCCTGAAGACGCGGAAATCCGTCCTTCGGCATGGCGCGGGCGCACGGAAGGAAAGACATGACTCTACGCATCGCCGTTCAGATGGACCCGATCGAAAGCGTGAGGATCGCAGGCGATTCCTCGTTCGCGCTGATGCTATCGGCACAGGCACGCGGCCATCGGCTGTGGCATTACGACGTGTCGACCCTGGCATGGGAAGACGACCGGGTTACCGCCTGGGCGCGCGAGGTTTCGGTTCAGCGGGTGGAAGGCGATCATTTTCGCTGGGAAGGCGAGCTGCGCAAGATCGACCTTGGCAGCGAGATCGACGTCGTTCTGATGCGGCAGGACCCGCCGTTTCATCTTGGCTATATCAGCGCCGCCCTTCTGCTCGACCGGCTGAAGGGCGAAACGCTGGTCGTCAACGACCCGCGCGAAGTCGTGAACGCACCGGAAAAGATGTTGGTGCTCGACTATGCGCGCTTCATGCCCCCGACGCTGATCGCGCGGAGTCTGGAGGACATTCGCGCTTTCCATCGCAAGCATGGGGCAGTCGTGGTCAAGCCTCTCCACGGCAATGGCGGCAAGGCGATTTTCCGCATCGACGCGGATGGCACCAACCTTTCCGCTCTGGCGGAAGTGTTCAACCAGACCTGGCCCGAACCGCATATGGTTCAGCCGTTTCTGCCCGAAGTGGCCGAGGGCGATAAGCGGATCGTCCTGATCGACGGCGAATTTGCCGGGGCGATCAACCGGTTTCCGGGGGAAGGGGAGTTTCGTTCCAACCTCGCGCAGGGCGGGCGGGCCGAAGCAGCCGACCTGACCGCTCGGGAAGAGGAAATCTGCGCGGCGATGGGGCCGGAACTGAAACGCAGGGGCTTCGTATTCGTCGGCATCGACGTGATCGGCGGCAAGTGGTTGACCGAAATCAACGTGACCAGCCCCACCGGCATCGTCGCAATCGACGCGTTCAACGGCACCGACAGCGGCGCGCGCATCTGGGACGCGATAGAAGCGCGCCACGCGGCGCTGTAAGCCGCCCCGGCCGATAGGCGAATTCGTGCAGGACCTGATCATAGAGGCGATCGCGCGCGGCGGTTATCTGGGCATTGCCGTGCTGATGGCGATTGAAAACATATTCCCGCCGATCCCATCCGAAGTGATCATGGGCATCGGCGGTGTGCTGGTCGCGCGCGGAGACATGGCGTTCTGGCCCCTGATGCTGGCCGGTACGGTCGGCTCCACCGCGGGCAACTATGCCTGGTTCTGGCTCGGCAACCGATGGGGTTATCGCCGTATGCGCCCGTTCATCGATCGCTGGGGGCGCTGGCTGACGCTGGACTGGGACCATGTAGAGGGGGCGTCCCGGTTCTTCCGCCGCCACGGGCAATGGGTGGTTCTGGTTCTGCGCTGCACGCCGGTGTTCCGCACAATGATCTCGCTGCCCGCCGGGCTCGCCCACATGAACGTCTGGCGCTTCCTCGCGTTCACGTTCGTGGGTGCCGGCATCTGGAACGCGCTGCTCGTGCTGGGCGGTGCGGCGCTGGCACGCTATCTGGAGGAATACGAACACGCCTTCGGTTGGGTCGTGGCCGGGTTCGTCGTCCTGACGGTGCTGGGCTATTTATGGCGGGTGTGGCGCTGGACGCCGCGATCGCAGGGGGAGGGCGACTGAACGCCTCCGTTCAATCCGGCGCGGGATCGCCGCGTTCGCGCGGATGGGCCGCGCGATAGGTGTCGAGCAGGGTCACCGCGTCGACCTTGGTGTAGATCTGGGTCGAGCCCAGGCTGACATGGCCGAGCAGTTCCTGCAGCGAACGCAAGTCGGCCCCCGCACCCAGCAGGTGCGTGGCGAACGAATGGCGCAGGGCGTGGGGCGTGGCCGTGGCGGGCAGCCCGAGCTCGCGGCGCGCGCGGGCCACTGCCTTCTGCACCATGCCCTGATTCAGGGGGCCGCCCTTCGCCCCGCGGAAGATCGGGTCCGCCTTGGCCAGGGGCCAGGGGCACTGCCGCGCATAGTCCGCAACCGCCTCGCGAACGACGGGCAGGATCGGCACCACGCGCTGCTTGCCCCCCTTGCCGGTCACCGTGAGCGTTTCGCCCAGGGGCAAGTCCGCGCCGGTCAGCGAGAGCGCTTCGGCAATGCGCAGGCCGGCGCCGTAGAGCAGCAGGAGCACGGCATGGTCACGCGCCCCGATCCACGGTTCTGCGGCGTCGGCCGCGACCAGTTCGGCAAGGTTACCCACCTCGTCAGGCGTGATCGGGCGGGGCAGGCCCTTGCGAAGGCGCGGCCCGCGTACGCGCGGCGGCGCCGTGTCCGCATGACCGGCACGCCCGCGCGCATACGTGACGAAGGCCTTCAGCGCCGACAGCTCGCGGGCGGCGGAAGCGTTCCCGATCCCCTCCGCCCGGCGGTGCGCGAGCTGGGCACGCAGATCCTGCGCCTCGATGGCGGCGACGGATGGCCAGTCGGCGCGATCCGTCGCGGCGATCAGCCGCTGGGCTGCGGCGAGATAGGCGCGCACCGTATGCGGCGATCGGCGGCGGTCGCGGGCGAGGTGATCGCGCCAGTCGGCCAGCAGATCCGCCGCGCTCATGCCGCGACCAGTTCCGGGTGAACCAGCTCGCCCAGTATCGCGTCGAGCACCGGCATCCCGCGCGGGGTGACGGCAAGGCGTTCGCCCTCGTCCCGGATGAAGCCGAGCTGCGCCAGCATCTCCCGCCGCTGCGGATCGATCAGGCGGGCAGGCTCAATCCCGAAGCGCGTGGCGATTTCGGCCAGCGGCACTCCTTCGGCCAGCCTAAGCCCCATCAGCAGCGCTTCCGATGCGGCGGTCGATGGGGAAAGCGACGTTTCCTCGCGCAGCCCGTGGCCGTGTTCGACAACGGCGGATAGCCAGTTTTCCGGCTTCCGGTGCCGCATCGTGGCCGCGCCGCCACGCCTGCCATGCGCGCCCGGCCCGATCCCGCAACAATCCTGATAGCGCCAGTATGCGAGATTGTGCCGGCTCTGCTCGTTCGGGCGGGCGTGATTGCTGATCTCGTAAGCTGGCAGCCCCGCGTTCGCGGTGAGGGCGCGGGTCACCTCGAACAGTTCCGCCGCCGGATCGTCATCGAGCGGGTCGAAACGGCCCTGCCGGACATCGGTGGCGAAGCGCGTATTGGGCTCTATCGTCAGTTGATAGAGCGAAAGATGCCCGGTCCCGAAGCCGAGCGCGCGTTCAAGCTCCCGCTCCCATGCCGCCACGCTCTGGTTGGGACGGGCATAGATGAGGTCGAAGCTGACCCGTGCGAAATGGCGCTGTGCAACGGCCAGGGCATCCAGCCCCTCGGCAACGTCGTGCAGACGGCCGAGGAAGCGCAACGCGGCATCGTCGAGCGCCTGAAGCCCGAGCGAGACGCGGTTGACGCCCGCACGTGCCAGATCGCCGAACGCGGCCGCTTCGACCGACGATGGATTGGCTTCCAGCGTGATTTCCACATCGTCCGCGAAGCCCCACAGCCGCTCAGCCTCGGCCAGCAAACCGTCGACCAGAGCGGGGGGCATGAGAGACGGCGTGCCGCCACCGAAGAAGATCGACGCCAGCGGCTCGCCCCCTGCGAGAGCGGCTTCGTGCCGCATGTCCGCAATCAGCGCGCGCTGCCAGGCCGCATGATCGACTTCGTCGCGCACATGGCTGTTGAAGTCACAATAGGGGCACTTCTTCAGGCAGAAGGGCCAGTGGATGTAGAGTGCGCGTGCCACGTTGAACCTTTAGCATGTCGCAACTCTGCTGCGAAGGCAGGGGGGATTATCCGAACTGATCGGCAACCAGTTTGGCGAAGGCATCGGCGCGGTGGCTGATCCGATGTTTTTCCGCCGGGTCGATTTCCGCGAAAGTCTGCTCGCGCCCCTCGGGGATGAAGACCGGATCGTATCCGAAACCCAGCGTGCCGCGCGGCGGCCAGGTCAGGCGGCCGCCGATGCTGCCTTCGTAGATCGCGTGATCCCCATCGGGCCATGCGATCGCCAGGACGCAGTGGAACGCGGCATCGCGCGGCGCATCCGGCCCTTGCGCGGCCAGCATCCCTTCGACTTTGCCCATCGCCAGATGCCAGTCGCGGCCCGGATCGCCTTCGAACCACTGCCGTTCGGCCCAGTCGGCGGTATAGACCCCCGGCCTGCCGCCAAGCGCCGCGACCGACAGCCCGCTGTCGTCGGCGAGAGCGGCAATGCCCGATGCTTCGGCCGCCGCACGCGCCTTGATCAGCGCATTTTCGGCGAAGGTGTGGCCGGTTTCCGCCGGCTCCGGCAAGCCCAGCGATCCGGCGCTGATGCACTTCAGGCCGTAGGGCACCAGCAGCGCGCCGATTTCTTTCAGCTTGCCCGCATTGTGCGTCGCGATCACGAGCGAACCGGAGCCGAGCCGACGTGTCATGCCTTCGCTGCATCCAGCTGCGCGGCGAAGATCCCATCGCAACCCATCCGGGCGAGACGCAGCAGGCGCAGCAGGCCTTCCTCGTCGTAAGTCGCCGCTTCCGCGGTGGCCTGCACTTCGGCGATCTTTCCGCCGGAAATCAGCACGAAGTTCGCATCGGCATCGGCGTTGCTGTCTTCGTCGTAATCCAGATCGAGCACCGGCGTGCCGCGGTAAATTCCGCAGCTGACGGCCGCAACTTGCGCCACGATCGGATCATCGACCAGTTCGCCGCTTTTGATCAGGCCGTCTATCGCAATCCGCAGGGCCACCCAGGCCCCGGAAATTGCGGCGGTCCGGGTGCCGCCGTCGGCCTGGATCACATCGCAATCGAGAGTGATCTGCCGTTCGCCCAGCTTCTTCAGATCGACGACTGCACGCAGGCTGCGGCCGATCAGACGCTGGATTTCCTGTGTCCTGCCGCTCTGCTTGCCTCGCGCCGCTTCGCGCTGGCCGCGGGTGTGCGTGGCGCGCGGCAGCATCGAGTATTCGCCGGTTACCCAGCCTTCACCCTTGCCGCGCAGCCATGGCGGGATCCGTTCTTCCACGCTGGCGGTGCACAGAACCCGGGTATCGCCGAAGCCGATAAGGCACGAACCTTCCGCATGACGGGTAAAGCCGGTTTCGATGGTGATGGCGCGCATTTCGTCTGGCGCACGGCCGGAAGGTCGCATGAAGTTCTCCAATAAATGGCGGCAGAGCCGATTGGCTTGCGCGCTAGTGCCCCAGCGAAGGTTCGACAAGGCCGACTGCACGTGCAGGCACAATGGATCGAAGGAAAATTGAAACTTTCGCGATTGTGGCTAAGTCGAAACAAATGGCCCCACCTGTTACCGAACTGACCGACCGCGCCCGGGCGATCTTTCGCCTGGTGGTGGAGGGGTATCTCGATAGCGGGCAGCCCGTGGGGTCGAAGACCCTGGCCGGGGAACGGGGGCTGGATCTCTCGCCCGCGTCGATCCGCTCGGTTCTGGCCGATCTCGAATCACTTGGTCTGCTGGCAGCGCCGCACACCAGTGCCGGCCGAATGCCTACCGAAACCGGCCTGCGCCTGTTCGTCGACGGCATGATGCAGATCGCCGAACCGACCCGCGCGGAACGCAAGGAAATCGAACGGCGACTGGCCGAACCCGGCCCGATAGAACACGCGCTGGAGCAGACGAGCGCCATTCTGTCGGACATTTCCGGCGCGGCCGGCATGGTCATGGTCCCGCGTCTGGAACCGCGCCTTGCCCAGTTGAGCCTGGTCAACCTGGGCCAGGGGCGCGTGCTGGCCGTGCTGGTGGGCGAAGATGGCGCGATCGAAAATCGGGTGATCGAACTGGGCGAGGGGGCATCGCCGCAAATGCTGGAGCAGGCGAGCAACTACATCACCGCGCGCCTTGCCGGGCGGACATTGCCCGAAGCCGTCGCCGCGATGCGGGCCGAGATCGCATCCGGCCATTCGCAGCTCGACGAAGCCAGCAGCGGCCTGGTCGAACGCGGTCTGGCGGTATGGAGCGAAGACGCCGCCCAGCGCCCCGTGCTGATCGTGCGGGGGCAGGCGAACCTGCTGGACGATGCCGCGCTGTCCGATCTCGAACGGGTACGCTCGCTGCTGGACGATCTGGAAAACAAGCAGTCGGTCGCCGAACTTCTGGAAAGCGCGCGCGAGGCGGAAGCAACGCGGATCTTCATCGGTAGCGAGAACCGCCTGTTCGCCCTGAGCGGATCGTCGGTCGT
Source organism: Pelagerythrobacter marensis (assembly GCF_001028625.1). Classification (NCBI taxonomy): domain Bacteria; kingdom Pseudomonadati; phylum Pseudomonadota; class Alphaproteobacteria; order Sphingomonadales; family Erythrobacteraceae; genus Pelagerythrobacter; species Pelagerythrobacter marensis. The sequence continues at coordinate 932,657 of NZ_CP011805.1, forward strand.
CGCATCGCCGTATCGCGACCGCGAAGGGCGGGTGGTCGGCGTGCTGGGGGTGATCGGCCCCACTCGGTTGAATTACGCCCGAGTCGTCCCCATGGTGGATTTCACCGCCCGATCTCTGGGCAAACTCATCGGATAGATACGAGAAATCATGAGCGATAACGATACTCGCAAGGATAGCGAGCAACCCCACGACGAAGCCGTTGAGAAGGAACTGGAAGGCGTTCCCGAGGAATTTCTGGACGACGCCAGCGGCGCAGATGACGATGGCGAAGCCGATGACGCGGGTGATCTGAACGAAGCGCTCGCCGCGCTGCGGGCCGATCTGGATGCGGCGAAGCAGGATGTCCTCTACGCCCGGGCCGATACGCAAAACGTTCGCCGCCGCCTTGAAAAGGACGTGCAGGATGCGCGCAGCTACGCCGCGACCGGGTTCGCGCGCGATATTCTCTCGGTCGCTGACAACCTGACCCGTGCGCTCGACCACGTTCCCGCCGCCCTGCGCGAGGACGAGCAGGCCAAGCGGTTCGTGGAAGGGATCGAGGCGACCATGCGCGAGATCGAGAAGGTTTTCGCCCAGCATGGGATCACCCGCATCGCCGCCAAGGGGATGCCGCTCGATCCCAATGTCCATCAGGCCATGATGGAAGTCCCGGCCGAGGACGGGCAGGAACCGGGCACGATCGTGCAGGAACTGCAATCGGGCTACATGATCAAGGATCGTCTGTTGCGCCCTGCCATGGTCAGCGTCGCGAAATAGGCATCGGTCTTTCGGGGAGGATGGAATGAGAGCGATATTTCAGGCGGCGGCGGTCGTCGCCTGTGTCGTGGCCGCACCTGCGGCGGCGCAGGACAGCGCCGACGATCGCCTCGCCGCCCTGACCGACGCGTATCACGATTATCGACTGGCGGAATATCACCAGATCGAACAGGGCAACGGCAGCACCGCACCGGGCGACCGCCTGTGGTCGGTCACGCCCGAAGCACACCTTGCGCGGGCTGCGCGGGCGCGGGAATTCCTTTCCCGGCTCGACGATCTGAATCGGGACGCGCTCGGGACGCAGGCACAGATCGACGCAGCGGTTTTCCGCACCCTGCTGCAGCACGAGATCGGCGATGCCCGGTTCCGCGAATGGGAAATGCCGTTCGACAGCGACTCCAGTTTCTGGAGCTATCTCGCGCCGCGCAGCGGCTTCACCACCGTTGAGGACTACGAACGCTACATCGCCCGGATGCGCGACATCCCGCGGTATTTCAGCGAACATATCGCCAATGCCCGCGCTGGCCTGGAACGTGGCTTCAGCGTTCCGCGCGTAACGCTGGAAGGGCGCGATGCGTCGATTGCATCGAGCGTGGTCGACGATCCCGAACAAAGCCCGTTCTGGCAGGCATTCGCCGAAATGCCTGCGCGCATTCCCGCCGAGGAAGCCGAACGCCTGAAATCGGCAGGGCGCGCAGCGATCGCCGAAGCCGTCACCCCCGCCTATGCCGGGTTGCTGGCATTCTTCCGTGACGAATACCTGCCGGGCACCCGCACGACACTGGCGGCAGAAGATATGCCGGATGGCGCGGCCTATTATCAGCAACAGATCGCGCAATATACGACGCTGGATCTGACGGCTGAGCAGATTCACGAAATCGGCCTGGCGGAAGTGGCCCGGATCACTGCCGAAATGGAAGGCGTGCGGGAAGATACCGGGTTCGAAGGCTCGCTGGAGGAATTTATCGCCTTCCTGCGGACCGATCCGCAGTTCGTTGCGCGCACGCCTGACGAACTGATGGGCGTGTCGGCCTATGTCGCCAAAAGGGTCGACGGGGTAATCGCCGACTACTTCGGTTTCCTGACGCGCCACCGGTTCACCATCCGTCCGGTGCCCGACGCAATCGCGCCGTTCTACACCGCCGGCCGCGGTGGGTTGGAAGCGTGCATGATGAACACGTACGACCTGGCTTCGCGCCCGCTCTACAACATTCCCGCCCTGACGCTGCACGAGTGCATTCCCGGCCACAGTTTCCAGGCCGGCGTGGCGCTGGAGCAGAAAGATGCGCCGCGCTTCCGGCGGCAGACCTACTTTTCCGGGTTCGGCGAGGGATGGGGCCTCTATGTCGAGTATCTCGGCGAAGAAATGGGCATCTACCGCACGCCATATGAGCGCTTCGGCAAGCTGAGCTACGAAATGTGGCGCGCCGCGAGGCTGGTGATCGACACGGGTATTCACCACTATGGCTGGAGCCGCGAACGGGCGGTCGATTATCTCGCCAGCCATACCGCGCTTTCGCAGCACGAGGTGGAAACGGAAGTCGATCGTTATATCAGCTGGCCGGGCCAGGCGCTGGCCTACAAGCTGGGCGAAATGACCATGCGTCGCGTCCGCGCCAGGGCGGAAAGTGCGCTGGGCGACCGGTTCGATATCCGGAAGTTCCACGATGTCGTGCTCTCGCTCGGTTCGGTCCCGCTGCCAGTGCTCGAAGACCGGATCGATGCGTTCATCGCCGATGGCGGCCAGGGCCTGCCCGGGGTCGACTATAACTGAACGGCTTTTGTGCCGCCCGCTTCGTCGCATCGTTCGCCTGTCGCCGGAACTCTGGCGCCTCGCATCCGTAGCAATCCGATAGAGATGCAACGGAGACACCGATGAACACCAGAATTCTTCTCGCGCCGGCACTGCTCGCTTCGTCGCTTAGCCTTGCCGGCTGTGCCGAGAACTACGCGGTCGAAGGTGCCGGGCTAGGCGCCGCCGCCGGTGCCGCCGCCGCCGCGATCACCGGGGAAGATCTTGAAACCTACGCCATTGCCGGCGCTGCGATCGGCGGCGTGGCAGGCTATTTCAAGGACAAGAACAATCGGTGCGATGGCTGGTACGAACGCAATGGCCGCTATCTGGACGACGATTGCCGCGACAACGACCGGTATCGCGACTATTTCCGCTGATCGCCGGCGGTCCTGCCGAACGGACATCGGCATGAACGAACAAGGGGCCCCCGGTTAGGGCGGCCCCTTGCGTCTGCTCAGGATACGAAATCCGAGCCTAGACCGTCTGGGCCCGGTTCTCGTCCCGGTGCTTCTTCAGATAGCGCATGAACGGGGTCCCCCCGGTTCCGACATCGGGATCGTTGCCCGCAATCGAACCGGCCTGCTTGTTGATGTAGCTGGCGGCATACTCGAGATGCCGCGTGCGGAAGCGCGCCGATTGTTCGAGGCAGGCGTTGAACGCATCTTTCAGCGCCTGATCGTCCGATCCACCCACGAAATCGCGCAGGGTCGATTGCGCCGCCAGGTCTTCGATGAAACGGCGATGCGGGACGGGGCGGTAATGGTGCAGTTCGTCGAGGAAGCTCTTCAGCGGATCGTCGGAGTGCCCGACCTGAAACAGCGCATCCATCGAAGGGACGATGCTGGATTGCGAGCCGGTTTGCCCTCGGAATGCCTGCGGGGTGTCGCCGAACCTGTCGATCCCGCGATAGACCAATCCGCCGTCCAGCGCCGGATTGTTGGCCCATCCGTGGATGTAGGGGCGCACCCGGTGGAAATAGACATAGGGGTCGCAGCGCTCCGGCATGCGCCCGAAATGGCCGTAGATCCGTTCCCACGCCGCATCCATTTCGATCAGCAGCCGGGTCGCTTCCGCTTCGTCGCGCTGCTTCGACACGGTGACGAGCTTCGCCGCGTTGTCGAGCAGCACGCCAGCCTCCGCCTCGATTGCGACATGGACCAGAACGAACCAGTTCTCGTCCGCGCCGCCGTAGAAGTTCTGATACATGGCGATATTGTCGAGATCGACCGGCCCGGCCTTGTCGATCCGGTACCAGTTGTCGAGGACGTAGGAGGAATAGGGCAGCAGCGGCGCCTGGCCCAGGCGGTCGGCGATCGCCACCATCGGCCGCGACAGGTTCGCCGGCAGGAACGCGGGCGGTTCGGGTTCGCCCCAGACATAAGCCTGCACCAGAAACGAATAATGCACCATCGCGGTGCGCACTTCTTCTTCAGGCGCATTCTTCGCCCAATCCTCCAGCCCGGGATCGGGAAGCGCGTCGAGCCAGTGACGAATGCGGCCTGTGGTCAGCAGGCCGGACAATTTGCCGGCGGCATCGACCACGGGATCGAACTGGCTGGGAAGGGCGATCGAATCGATCTCGTAATGCGAAAGAAAGCCGCGCTCGCGCGACATTCCATAGTCCTTTAGCTCCATGATTGAACCTGCATGCCGGGCGCGGGTTGGGCCGCCCGGTCATGGGACAAGTGGTATCGGTTGAAACCGTTTCTCTCAAGAGGCGCCGGGAAAGCGGACCAGCAAGTCATAGGCACCGGCGTCCGCCACCCCGGCAAGGCTGACGCCGTTGCGCAGCCAGAAGGCATGCTTCACGATCTCGGCCTGCTGTTCGATGCCGTATCGTTGGAGCGGCCAACCCGGTTTCAGGGAATAATCGTATCGTGCCCAGGGCATACGGCGGAACACCAACCACCAGCTCCCGTGGGTCTGCGCCTGCCAGACGTGCACCATTTCATGAATGAACAGGCCCTGCCGGATCACGGAGACTTGCGAAAAATCGTCGCAATAGGCGTCGCCCCTCGGGTGGAAGTGCAGGTGCCCGCGCGGGGCCATCGTGATCTTGCGCGGTTGGAAGGGGAAGAACTTGCGGCGGCGGATCGTCACCCTGCCATAATCGATCGCAGTGCCGAATACACTGCGGGCGAGGGCGATCTCGCCCTGCGTCAGGGGCCGTTCGCCGCCTGCCGGACAGGCCGGCGCAGCGGCGGAAACGGCCTTCGCCTCGTTCAGCGCTCTTCCCCGGGGCCGCGGATGTCCGCTTCGAACGTGGTCTTGTCCCCGCCCGATACGATCAGGGTCACCTCGGTCTTGCCGCCGGGCTTGAGATCGGGCGAGACTTCGCTCGCCATGATGTGCTTGCCGCCCGGCTCGAACGCCACTTCCGTCCCTTGCGTCAGGACAAGCGGAAGCATTTCCTGCATCTGAACCTGACGGTTCCATTCGCCGTATTCATGCAGCGAGGCGCTGCCTGCGCCTTCGACGTGGGCGCGGTTGAGCGCCAGGTTGCGTTCCCCATCATAAGCCAGATCGAAATAAACCGCGGCCGGATTGCCTTCCACCGGTGCCAGAACCATGCGTGCATTGGTGATGGTCAGGCCGGGTACGCCCTCGGGCGCTTCGGCAGGCTGTTCCGTCGCGCTGTCGCCGCACGCGCTGAGGCCCAGCGTGGCGGCGGAAAGAAGCGCAACGGCAAGAACGGATGATTTCACGGCAGTTTCTCCCCTCGGAACATATCGGGAAGCTAGCCGGGCCGTTCCCTTGTGCCAACCAAAACCGCACCTATATCGCCCTCGTAATCGAGCCGCCGAGTTGCTTTGCCGGTTTTCGGGAAGCGCATTGCGCGGCGTCCAACGTGTAGAAAGTGGAATAGGGAAACCATGGCGAAAGTAATCGGTATCGACCTCGGCACGACCAACAGCTGCGTTGCCGTGATGGACGGGGACAAGCCCAAGGTCATCGAAAATTCCGAAGGCGCGCGCACGACGCCTTCGATCGTTGCCTTTACCAAGGATAGCGAACGGTTGATCGGCCAGCCCGCCAAGCGGCAGGCCGTAACCAATCCCGACAATACGCTGTTCGCGATCAAGCGTCTGATTGGCCGCCGCTTCGACGATCCGATGACCAAGAAGGACATGGAACTCGTCCCCTACGACATCGTCAAGGGCAAGAACGGCGACGCCTGGGTCGAAGCCGGCGGCGAGGATTATTCCCCCAGCCAGGTTTCCGCCTTCATCCTGCAGAAGATGAAGGAAACCGCCGAGAGCTATCTTGGCGAAACCGTGTCGCAGGCGGTCATCACCGTCCCGGCCTATTTCAACGACGCGCAGCGCCAGGCGACCAAGGACGCCGGCCAGATCGCGGGCCTCGAAGTTCTGCGCATCATCAACGAACCGACCGCGGCCGCGCTCGCCTATGGTCTCGACAAGGATGACGGCAAGACGATCGCCGTTTACGACCTTGGCGGCGGCACGTTCGACGTCTCGATCCTCGAGATCGGCGACGGCGTGTTCGAAGTGAAATCGACCAACGGCGACACGTTCCTGGGCGGTGAAGACTTCGACAGCGCAATCGTCGAATACCTCGCGGACCAGTTCGAGAAGAAAGAGAACATGGACCTGCGCAAGGACAAGCTTGCGCTCCAGCGGCTGAAAGAAGCCGCGGAAAAGGCCAAGATCGAGCTGTCCTCCAGCCAGCAGACCGAAGTGAACCTGCCGTTCATCACCGCCCGCATGGAAGGCGGGTCCAGCACGCCGCTGCACCTCGTCGAAACGATCACCCGCAGCAAGCTGGAACAGCTCGTGGGTGACCTGATCAAGCGGACGCTTGAACCGTGCAAGAAGGCATTGACCGATGCCGGCGTGGAAAAGGGCGGCGTTGACGAAGTGATCCTGGTCGGCGGCATGACGCGGATGCCCAAGGTGCGCGAAGTGGTCGAGGAATTCTTCGGCAAGAAGCCGCACACGGGCGTCAACCCGGACGAAGTCGTCGCCATGGGCGCGGCGATCCAGGCCGGCGTGCTTCAGGGCGACGTCAAGGATGTCCTGCTGCTCGACGTGACCCCGCTTTCGCTCGGTATCGAAACGCTGGGCGGCGTGTTCACCCGCATGATCGACCGCAACACGACGATCCCGACCAAGAAGACGCAGACTTATTCGACCGCGGAAGACAACCAGAACGCGGTGACGATCCGGGTCTTCCAGGGCGAGCGCGAAATGGCCGCCGACAACAAGATGCTGGGCCAGTTCGATCTGGTGGGCATTCCGCCGGCACCGCGCGGCGTCCCGCAGATCGAAGTCACATTCGACATCGACGCCAACGGCATCGTCAACGTTTCTGCCAAGGACAAGGGCACGGGCAAGGAGCAGCAGATCCGCATCCAGGCCTCCGGCGGTCTCAGCGATAGCGACATCGACCAGATGGTGCAGGATGCCGAGAAGTTTGCCGAGGAAGACAAGAAGCGCCGCGAAGGTGCCGAAGCGCGCAACCAGGCCGACAGTCTGGTCCACGCGACGCAGAAGCAGCTCGATGAACATGGCGAGAAGATCAGCGCCGATCTCAAGGGGCAGGTCGAAGCCGCATTAGCGGAAACCAGGACGGCCCTGGAAGGCGACGATACCGACGCGATCAGTTCGAAGGCGCAGGCCCTGACCGATCTGGCGATGAAGATGGGTCAGGAGATCTACAGCCAGCAGCAGGCTGCGGGTGAGACACCGGATGGCGATGCCGGTGCTGACGGCACCGACAGTTCTGATGAAGACGTGGTCGACGCCGAATTCTCCGAAGTCGACGAAGACAACAAGGGCTGAGACGTCCGATGAACAAACAGACCGCCGCCGGAGCGCACCGCCCCGGCGGCGGCTGGTTTTTCACGGGACGGGGATACCATGTCGGCAACTGAAATCGATTTCTATGACCTGCTTGGCGTAAGCCGCGATGCGGATGGCGCCACGATCAAGTCCGCCTATCGCAAGATGGCGATGAAGTATCACCCGGATCGCAATGCCGGGTGCAAGGAGAACGAGGCCAAGTTCAAGGCGATCAGCGCCGCTTACGACTGCCTCAAGGACCCGCAGAAGCGGGCGGCCTACGATCGGTATGGTCATGCCGCTTTCCAGCAGGGCATGAGCGGCGGCGGAGGCGGGCATCCGGGTGCGGATTTCGCCGATCTGGGCGACATTTTCGAAACCATCTTCGGCAGCGCATTCGGCGGTGCCGCCGGGCGCCAGCAGGCGCGCCGCGGTGCCGATCTGCGCTACGATATGGAAATCGGTCTGGAAGATGCCTTTCACGGCAAGACCAGCCAGATAGAAATCGAAGTATCGCAGAATTGCGACACCTGCCACGGCTCCGGTGCCACACCGGGGACCAGCACGCGCGGCTGCAACTTGTGCAACGGTTACGGCAAAGTGCGGGCGAAGCAGGGGTTCTTCGTGGTCGAGCGCCCGTGCCCCAATTGCCACGGTCGGGGCGAAGTCCTCGTCAGCCCCTGTCGCGATTGCGGCGGGGAAGGGCGGATCGACCGTCCGCAGACGATCGATGTGGAAATTCCCCCCGGCGTCGATACCGGCACGCGTATTCGGCTGTCGGGCAAGGGCGAGGCGGGGCCACGCGGCGCACCGCCGGGCGACCTCTATATTTTCGTCCACGTGCGCCCTCACGTCGTCTTCCAGCGCGAAGGCACCACCCTGCTCAGCCGGGTGCCGATCAGCTTCACGACCGCTGCCCTTGGCGGCAAGGTCGAGATTCCCGACCTCGCGGGCGAAACGAATGTCGTCGACATTCCTTCGGGCATTCAGTCCGGACGGCAATTGCGCGTGCGCGGTGCCGGGATGCCCGTGCTGCAGGGCCGGGGGCGCGGTGATCTGGTGGTCGAGATCGCGGTCGAAACGCCGACCAGGCTCAGCAAGGAACAGAAAGCGATCCTGGAACAGTTCCGCGAAACCGAAACCGGCGACGAATGCCCCGAATGCCGGGGTTTCTTCGAGAAGCTGAAAAGCGCGTTCGGGGCCTAACGGCTCAGCACTTCGTTTCGAATCCGTTCCAGCAGGCCAGGATCGGCGCGCAGCCGGGGGCGCTCTTCCTCCAGAATAGCCAGAAACACCTTGCGCTTGAACGCGGCGGGGTCGAGTTTCAGATCGCCTTCCACCGTCGAGCATACGAGGTCGATCATGCGCTCCGCCCCGTGGAGGCGGCCCCAGAGGTAATCGTTTTCGCGGTAGGCGCGGCTGAAGAACGCACCGAAATTGTAGAATTCGATCCCGCGCAAGGTTGCGCGCGTGCCGCCTTCGCGAATGGTGCGGGCATCGTCGGGGCTGATCCGGTCGACCTTGATCGGATCGAATTCGGTCAGCGCATTCTCGCGCACCAGCGGCAGGGTTGCCGTGTCGTAGAAGGGGAACCCCAGATACGTCAGCAGCATCAGTCTGCGGAGGTTCTTTGGCATTCGTTCCAATGCCTCTGCCAGCATCCGTTCTGCCTTCTCGTCCACTTCCGGCAGCAGCCTTCGTTCCGCCAATGCATCGATAACCGCGACCGGGTCCTTCATCACCCCGGCTGAGGTGGTCGCGAAATCGTCCCCCAGATTCCCCACATTCTCCCGGTCGAAATACAGCGCGAGAATGGCGTAGATCGCTTCGCGCGCTTCCTCCACCGCAGCATCGGGAATATCGGGGTCGGCATCCCATTCGCGAGAGAGGCGCCGGGTAAGCAGGCGCAGGCGGCGGACGCGAAAGCCGACATCGTGTGCCCGGAAGAAAGCAATCGCGGCCGGGCTCGCGCCGCCCGACGGTGCGGAAAGGCGATCCAGCCCCTGCCTGGCAAGGGCCGTGCGCAGATGCTGCGCAATCGGCCTCGCGTCGGGAAGGTCGAGATCGCGCGCGGCATCGAAAACGATCTGCGCCAGATCCTCCACGATCGCGGTGAATTTCGCCTGCGCATAGGATTGGAAGGCATATCCGGCGCGTTCGGCCGCGGCCTGTTGCGCCTTGGCCCGCCAGGCATGGAGCCTTTTCGGGGTCGGACGGTCGAGGAAAAGCGTCAGCCCGAACAGCTTTTCCACCGCCGCCTCGACATCGGGGCGCAGGGCGGCGATCATCGCCTGATGCCGCTCCGCCTCGTGCGATTGCCGTTCAAGAACTTCCAGATTGTCGCGGATCGGCTGTTCGCGCGGGATCGTCGATAGTGATCCCAGGATGACGCCGAAAAATCCGACCGGCTCGTCGACGCGTTCGCGCAGGGTCTGCGTTCGGTCAGGGCGCGGGTCGATATAGACGAAGCGGCGGTCCACTTCGCGCTGGGCCGGCCTGCCGCGCAGCGCCTCGATCGCGCCTTCGAATGGCTTGTTGACCAGAACCGATCCGTCGATCAGCGAAATGCCTTCGACCGAACCCTGCCTGGTATTGACCGGCATGACCCGCTCCAGAAAACGTTGCCGCCCCGTCCATTCGACATCGCGTTCGCCGGCCAACCGGTCGATTTCCTGCAACCGCAGCGGCGGGAAGGCGCCGGGGAAACTCGCCGTGGCGCGCGCGGCGAATGTGAGTTCCAGCGGATCGGCAAGATCGTGGCCGCCGCTGCCGGGTGCGCGGGCGGAGAATGCGACCGGCAGGCGGTGTTCGCTTTCTTCCACCACTGGCGGGCTGTTGAGCCGCAGAAGCTCCAGATGGCCGCGAAAATCGGTCGCGGTGACCATCAGATCGATCGGATGATTGGCGGGCAGCAGCGGCTTGCCGCATGGCCCATCGGCCATCGCGGAGAACGCATCGAACAGCAATCGCGAGAATCCGATCCCCGAAAAAGGCGGCTCGAACCACCTGCCGCGGATGAACTGCGACACCTTGCGCCGCACTTCGGCCTGCGTTTCGGGCGCGACGCTTTCCGAAACGGCATTCCCCGGACGTTTAAGCAGCCACCAGGCGATCGGCTGCGCCCAGTACTTCGCGAAACGCCACACCGGCTCCGCATCGGGATCGACCAGCCGCTCGACATCGGCGGTTGAAAGCCACAGGTCGGTCAACGGTTCGAGCGACTGGCCGGAATGGATCGCCTGGGCGAGGAAGACCGCATTTATTCCGCCTGCACTGGCCCCGGCCAGAATATCGGGCAGGACGCGCAGCTTCAGCGCGTGATCCCGGCCGATCGTTTCCAGCAGTTCGCGGTAGACACCCTGAACGCCCTCCGCCGGTTCATCGTTCGAATGAAAGGCGCGGCTGGCGCTGGCGAGCTTCCACAGCTCTTTCGTCACACCGTGCATGTAGACGGCCAGACTCACCCCGCCGTAGCAGACGAGCGCGATCCTCAGTTCCTTCTGCCGCATGGCGGGCCTTGTGCCGAGCATTTGACAGCTTGGCAATTGCGTTCCTTAAATGTTCCGTTTATCGCCTGTGTATGGCAAAGTCCAAGAAGCGTTACGTCTGTCAGGCCTGCGGGTCGGTTTCGCACCGCTGGCAGGGGCAATGCCCCGACTGCGCGGAATGGAACACGCTCGTGGAAGATGCACCGGCGACGGTGTTTTCGCAGAAACACGATTTGTCCCGCGGGGGCCGGGCGGTGGTGTTCGAACCGCTCGACACGCCGGGCGAGGTGTTGTCGAGACGCTCGACCGGTCTGGCGGAATTCGACCGAGCGCTGGGCGGCGGGCTGGTGCCCGGGTCGGCAATCCTGATGGGCGGCGATCCCGGTATCGGGAAGTCGACACTGCTGCTTCAGGCGGCCGCGAAAATCGCCGGCGGGGGCGGGGATACGGTTTACGTAAGCGGGGAGGAGGCGGCTGGCCAGGTGCGTCTGCGCGCCGCACGCCTGGGCCTGGCCGACGCCCCGATCCGCCTTGCTGCGGCGACTTCGGTGCGGGACATTCTGACTACGCTCAACGGCATGGACCCGCCGGCCCTGCTGGTGATCGATTCGATTCAGACGATGTTTTCCGACACGATCGAGGGGGCGCCCGGCACCGTCAGCCAAGTTCGCGGCTGCGCATTCGAACTGATCCGCTATGCCAAGGAGAATGGCGTCGCGCTGGTCCTGGTCGGCCATGTGACCAAAGACGGCAATATCGCCGGACCGCGCGTGCTGGAACACATGGTCGACGTGGTGATGAGCTTCGAAGGCGAACGCAGCCATCAGTACCGCATTCTGCGCAGCCTCAAGAACCGCTTCGGCCCGGTCGACGAGATCGGGGTTTTCGCGATGGCGGGACAGGGCCTGGAAGAAGTCGCCAACCCTTCGATGCTGTTTCTGTCCGGTCGGGACGAGCCGCTGGCAGGTAGCGCGGTGTTTCCCGCGCTGGAAGGCACGCGGCCGGTTCTGATCGAGGTGCAGGCCCTGATCGTGCGATTGCAGAGCGGTGCGACCCCGCGGCGCGCGGTGGTCGGCTGGGACAATGGCCGGCTTGCCATGCTGCTCGCCGTGCTGGAAGCGCGTTGCGGGCTGAATTTCAGTTCGGCGGAAGTCTATCTCAATGTTGCGGGGGGATATCGCCTGACCGATCCCGCAGCCGATCTGGCGGTCGCCGCCGCGCTCGTTTCGGCGCTGGCGGACCGGCCGCTGCCGGGCAAGAGCGTGTGGTTTGGCGAAGTGTCGCTTGCCGGCGAAATCCGCCCGGTGGCGCATTGTTCGCTGCGGCTGCGCGAAGCGGCCAAGCTGGGGTTCGATCGCGGATTCGGGCCCGCCGACGATACGGCAAAGGCTGGCAAGACGGCGGCGCTGGACTATCGCGAGATCGGCCAGCTTGCCAATCTCGTTGACCGGATCGTGGGAAGCACCTAATTTTAGGGGTTCTATGACCGTCTTCGACATCATCGTTCTGATTATCGTCGGCGTTGCCGCGGTGGGCGGGTTCCTGCGCGGGTTCGTGCAGGAGATCCTGTCGCTCGCCGCATGGATCCTAGCGCTGTTCGCGATCCGCGCGCTGCATACGCCGCTCTATCAGGCGATCGAACCTTACGTGGGTAGCGAAACGGGCGCTGCGGTGCTGGCGTTCACGCTGCTGCTGTTGATCCCCTACGCCGCGATGAAGCTGATTGCGGGCCGTGCCGGGCGAATTTCGCGCAATTCCCTGCTCGGCCCGATCGATCGCGTGCTCGGGTTCGGATTCGGCGCGATCAAGGGGGCGATCATCGTGGTTCTGGCGTTTTCGCTTCTAGTGCTGGGTTACGATACGATCTGGGGCATCGGGGGACGGCCCGACTGGATCAGCACCGCCCGGACCTATCCCCTGGTCAATGCCGGCAGCGATGCCCTGGTCGAAATCGTGCACGAGCGGCGAGAGATGCTGCGTGACGACGCCGCTGCCCCGCAATGAACGGGAATGGCGCCGGTCGGCTGTATACGCCCGAACTGCTGTCCCTAGCCGTCAATCTGGCGGATTATCCGCTGGAGGATTCCCTGCCTCATCGCGGGGAGGCGGTGTCCCGCACCTGCGGCAGCAAACTGGCACTGGGGCTGGCGAGTGATGCGGACGGCGTGATCGAAGGCGTCGGAATGCAGGTATCCGCATGCGCCGTGGGGCAGGCAGCCGCTGCGGTCTTCGCTGCCGGCGCGATGGGTATGGATCGCCGGAAGGTCGCAGCAGCAGGGCAAGCCATCGAGGGTTGGCTTGCCGGTGGGCCGGAAGCGGACTGGCCAGGGATCGGCGCGATCGCCGCAGCCCGCGAGCATCCGGGCCGGCATGGCGCGATCCTGCTGCCGTGGAGAGCTGCGCATGCCGCACTTTCCAACGCGGCTGCGGCGGAATAAGGCAGGGAAGCCTTTGGGGGAGAAGGAAATCAGATGAACGAAAGCGCAGCACCGGCGCTGAGAGAGCCGACCGAGAAGGAAATCCGCCTCGTCATTGCCGCATCGTCGGCGGGCACAGTGTTCGAATGGTACGATTTCTTTATCTACGGGACGCTCGCCGGGCTCATCGGTGCGGCGTTTTTCCCCAGCGGAAATGAAACCTTGCAACTGCTGCTGGTTTGGGCCGGTTTTGCGGTCGGCTTCGGTTTCCGACCGCTCGGCGCGATCCTGTTCGGGTTTCTCGGCGATCGCTGGGGGCGCAAGTACACTTTTCTGATAACCGTGACCCTGATGGGCATTGCCACCGCAGGGGTCGGCATGATCCCCAGTGCGGCAAGCATCGGCATCGCCGCGCCGATCATCGTGATCGGCTTCCGCATTCTGCAGGGGCTCGCGCTTGGTGGTGAATACGGCGGTGCGGCAATCTATGTCGCGGAACATGCGCCGCCCGAACGGCGCGGGTTCTATACCAGTTTCATCCAGGCCAGCGTCGTCGGCGGTTTCGTGCTGTCGATCGCGGTGGTCCTGGCCTGCCGCTTCGTCATTCCGGAAGACGATTTCGCCGAATGGGGCTGGCGCGTGCCATTCCTGCTGTCGATCGTGCTGCTCGGCATCTCGCTGTGGATGCGGCTGAAACTGAACGAAAGCCCGGTTTTCCAGTTGATGAAGGCGCAGGGCAAGACCGCGGCGAACCCCTTTACCGAAAGTTTCAGCTATCCCGGCAACAAGAAGCGGATATTCGTCGCCCTGTTCGGGATAACGGGGGTTCTGACCACGATCTGGTACACCGCGTTTTTCTCCGGCCTGTCGTTCCTGCGCGGGCCGATGCGGATGGAAGAACAACTGGTCGAACTGATCCTGTTCGCCGCCGGCCTGATCGCAATGTCGTTCTACATCGTGGTCGGCCGCTGGTCTGATCGGGTGGGCCGCAAGAAGCCGATCGTGGTTGGCGCGCTGCTGACCCTGCTGCTGCTGTTCCCGATCTTCTGGGGCCTGGGGCAGTTTGCGAACCCCGGCCTGGCCGCGGCTGCGCGCGAAAACCCGGTGGTCGTGGCCGGCTCGCAATGTACGACCGACCCCTTCGCCGAATTGTTCGACCGGGAGCAGACTGCGTGCGGCAAAGTGCTGGAGACTTTGACCGCCAGCGGTGTCCGCTACTCGGTCGAACCGGCGAGCGCGCTGTCGGTCACGGTCGCGGGCGACCCGATCGCGATCGCGGACGAATGGCTCGACGACAGCGGGGCGCGGCGCGACGGGATGATCGCTGCGCTGGAACGGCACGGTTTCGCTTTCGCCCGGCAATCGCCGCCGTTGGTGAACATTATCGGCATTCTCGCGTTGCTGCTCGTCCTCGGCGGGCTGTCGGCCTTGACGTACGGCTCCGTCGCCGCGTTGTTGACGGAGATGTTTCCGCCCCAGATCCGCTATTCTTCGATGTCGATCCCCTATCACATCGGTGCCGGCTATCTCGGCGGTTTCCTGCCGCTGATCGCCGGGATCATTGTTGCGCGAACGGGCGATGTCTATGCGGGGCTTTGGTACACCTGGGCTGTGGTCGCCTTCGGTGTCGTTGTTGCCTGGTGGGGTCTCCCCGGCGGCCCACCGAAAGATTTCGAAGACAATGCCTGACCTTCCGCCGCCCAGCCTGCGGCTTGAACTCGATACCCAGGCGCTTGCCGCGAACTGGCGTGCTCTCGACGGGCTGTCGGGCACGGCGAGGGCCGGGGCGGCGGTCAAGGCCGACGGTTACGGCCTGGGCGCCGGAGCCGTCGCGAAGACTTTGAAAGATGCGGGTGCGCACGACTTTTTCGTCGCCCACTGGTCCGAAGTTGCGGATGTGGTGCACCATGTCGATCCGGCGCAGATCGCCGTGCTGCATGGACCGGTTCGGCCCCAGGATGTGCATTATGCAAGGGCGATCGGCGTCAAGCCGGTGATCAACAGCGTCGAACAGGCCCAGCGCTGGCGCGAGGGCGGCGGCGGGCCCTGCGATCTCATGGTGGATACGGGGATCAACCGTCTCGGTGTGTCGCTCCGCGATCTTGGCGACGGCGCAATCGCTGCGCTGGATGTCGACATCCTGATGTCGCACCTCGCTTCGGCAGACGAAAACAGCGCCTTGAACCCGTTGCAGCTCGAACGCTTTCAGGCAGCTTGTGCCGCCCTGCCGGCGCGGCGGAGAAGCCTTGCCAACAGCGCGGGTATCGGACTTGGCCGGGACTATGCGTTCGACCTCACTCGCCCCGGTCTCTCGCTCTACGGCGGGGTGCCCCGCGGGGAACTGGCGGACCACGTGCTGCAGGTGGCTTTCCCGCAGGCCGCGGTAATACAGGTGCGCACGCTCTCACCCGGCGACAGTGTCGGTTACAACGCGACATTCACTGCACGAGCGGAGATGCGGACGGGCATCGTCTCGCTGGGCTACGCCGACGGATTTTTGCGTTGCCGCGGTCCGGCGGGCGCTCTCCGGTTCGAAGGGGCGGAGCTGCCGCTGCTGGGCAAGGTTTCGATGGATATGGTGGTCGTCGATCTCACCGCCGCGCCGCAGGTGAAGGAAGGCGACTGGCTGGACGTACCGTTCGCCTTGCCGGAGACTGCGCGGGCCCGCGGGCTGTCGCAGTACGAACTGCTTACCACCCTGGGGCGCCGTTTCCGCCGCTAGTGGCGCGATCATGTTGCGCTGCACATGCTGCACCTGCTAATGCAACATTAGCGCAGCATTTTCAGGAACTTTTCCATGGCCAGAACCCAGGGTAATCCCGACGATCCGATCACTATCAAGAAGTACGCGAACCGGCGTCTCTACAACACGGGAACGTCCAGCTACATCACGCTGGACGATCTCGCGCGGATGACGCGGGAGGATGTGCAGTTCAAGGTCGTCGATGCGAAGACGGGCGACGATATCACGCACTCGATCCTGACGCAGATCATCATGGAAGAGGAATCGAGCGGCGGGGAACAGATGTTGCCGGTCAGCTTCCTGCGCGATCTGATTTCGATGTACGGCAATTCGATGCAGGCGATGATGCCCGGCTACCTCGAAGCGAGCATGGCGAATTTCCGCAAGAACCAGACCAAGCTGCAGGAGGCGTTTCGCGACGGAATGGGCAGCAGCCCCTTCGCCAAGATCGCGGAAACGAACATGGCCATGATGCGCGCGGCGACCGAAGCCTTCATGCCCGGCGCGGCGGAGGCGGAGGAAACCCCGGCACCGCCCAGGCAGGAATCGGAAATCGCCGCCCTTCGCGAACAGATGGCGGCAATGCAGAAAAAGCTGGACGAGTTGGGCAAGTAGCGCGAACGGGCGCACCGCACCGCCTCCAGGCAAGACAATAACGGGAAACGATGTGTCCAAGATCCGCCATGCGCTGAACACCCGGCGCGCAGACGATTTCGCCCAGTGGTATCAGGAAGTGATCTCCGCCGCCGACATGGCCGAGGAATCGGGCGTGCGTGGGTGCATGGTGATCAAGCCGTGGGGCTACGGCATCTGGGAACGGATTCAGCGGCTGCTGGATGCGAGGATCAAGGCCACCGGCCACGACAATTGCTATTTCCCGATTTTCATCCCGCTTTCGAACTTCGAGCGTGAGGCCGAGCATGTCGAAGGTTTCGCCAAGGAAATGGCGGTGGTCACCCATCACCGCCTGATCGCGGATGGCGAAGGTGGCCTGATCCCCGACCCCGAGGCGAAGCTGGAAGAGCCGCTGGTCGTCCGCCCCACGTCGGAAACGATCATTGGCGACGCGATGGCCCGCTGGGTGCAATCGTGGCGCGATCTCCCGCTCAAGCTGAACCAGTGGGCCAATGTCGTGCGCTGGGAAATGCGGACGCGGATGTTCCTGCGCACCAGCGAATTCCTCTGGCAGGAAGGGCACACGGCGCACGAGAACGCCGATGATGCGAAGGCGCACACGCTGCGGATGCTCGAAGTCTATCGCGCCCATGCCGAAGAAGATCTGGCGATGCCCGTGGTTGCTGGCGAAAAGCCGGAGCACGAGCGTTTCCCCGGGGCGGTGGAGACATGGTCGATCGAGGCGATGATGCAGGATGGCAAGGCGCTGCAGGCCGGCACCAGCCATTACCTCGGCACCAATTTCGCGCAGGCCGCCGGTATCCGCTACCAGAGCCGCGAAGGCGCGCAGGAGCTATGCCACACGACCAGCTGGGGCGTATCGACGCGGCTCGTCGGCGGCATGATCATGACGCATGGCGACGACGATGGGCTGCGGGTTCCCCCCAGGCTGGCGCCTTGGCAGGTCGTGATCCTGCCAATGCTGCGCGAGGATGATGGCGACGCTGCGCTGCTGGAATATTGCGAGCGGCTGCGTTCTTCGCTGGGCGCGCAATGGGCATGCGGCGAGCCGCTGCGCATTCTGCTCGACGACAAGCCGGGCAAAGCCGCCGCCAAGCGGTGGGACTGGGTGCGCAAGGGTGCTCCGGTCATCGTCGAAGTCGGTGGGCGCGATATGGACGGGGGCGTCGTCAGCCTGCTGCGTCGCGACAATCTGTGGGGCGAAAACGGCAAGCCGGCCTTCCAGACCCCGACGATCGAGGACGCAGGCCAGGCGATCCCTGCGATGCTGGAGGAAATTCAGCAGGCGCTGTTTGCCGAAGCGGCCCAGCGGCGTGATGCGAACGTGAAGCGCGGGGTCTCGACGATGGCCGAGATCGAAGATTTCTTCGCGACGAACGATCGCTACCCCGGGTGGGTCGAAGTGCAATGGTCGCGGCCGACGGGCGCTGCGCTGGACAAGGTCGTCGAGGATCTGAAGGCTCTCAAGCTGACGGTTCGCAATGTCCCGATCGGCGCGGAAGAGGTTGACGGCGCTTGCGCGTTCACTGGCGACCCGGCGGTTGAGCGGGTGTTGATCGGCAAAGCTTACTGATCGCCCATTGGGGGAAGGGCGCTTCCCCTTGCAATAGATCGGATTGCCCGCATAACTGCGCGCCATGCGCAAACTCGTCCCGTTCGTCGCCCTCCTGCTCGCCGCCCCGCTGAGCGCGCAGGACCATCCCGCCGACAGCGTTTCGGAAGAGCGCCTGCGCAGCGATGTGGAAAAGCTGGTGAGCTTCGGCACGCGGCATACGATGTCGGCGCAGGACGATCCCGAACGCGGCATCGGTGCTGCGGTCGATTGGGGGCTCGCGGAATTCGAACGGATTTCGGCCCGCTGCGGCGGCTGCCTGACGGTGGTCGCGCCCGAACGCATGGTGGAAGGCAATCGCATCCCGCGCCCGACCCGCCTGCGCAACGCCGTGGCGATACAGCGCGGGACGGAGCGGCCGGACGAGGTGGTAATCGTTCAGGGCCATATCGACAGCCGGGTCAGCGACGTGATGGATTTCACCAGCGACGCCCCCGGTGCGAACGACGATGCTTCGGGCACTGCCCTGGTCATCGAAGCGGCAAGGGTGCTCTCGCAACGCCAGTATCCGACGACCATCGTTTACGCCCTGCTCTCGGGTGAGGAGCAGGGCCTCTACGGCGGCCGCCTGCTTGCAGACTATGCGAAAGAGCAGGGCTGGACGGTCAAGGCCGTGCTCAACAACGACATCGTCGGCGGAACCTGCGGGTCGGACGGCTATTGCGACGATGGCCATGTCCGTGTCTTTTCCGAAGGCCCGCGGGCCGATCTGACCGCTTCGATCCGGGCCGATCAGCGGCGCAATGGCGGGGAAAACGACAGCCCGGCGCGCAACCTTTCACGCTGGCTGGATACATTGGCGGAACAAACGCCCGAAGGGCTCGATGTTCGCCAGATCTGGCGGACCGACCGGATGGGGCGCGGCGGGGATCAGATCCCCTTTCTGGAGCAGGGATATCCCGCCATCCGTTTTTCCGTCGCGGTCGAGGATTACGATCACCAGCACCAGGATCTGCGGACCGAAGACGGCGTTGTTTATGGCGACACCGTGGACGAGATGAATTTCCCCTACCTCGCCAAAGTCACGCGGCTGAACGTTCGCGCGCTCGACAAACTGGCCCATGCGCCGCTGCCGCCGGCACCGAGTGCGGAAGCGGCAGTGCAGACGTTCACCGCGCTATCCTGGGACGAGGTGCCGGGCGCCACCGGCTACACCATCTGGCATCGCCGCACCGATGAACCCTATTGGCGCGACGAGCCCCTGATCGCGAACGTCGTCGCCACCAGTGCCAGGCTGGAGGGTGTGCGGGGCGACGACTGGATATTCGGGGTCAGCGCACGGGCCGCGGACGGTTCGATGAGCCCGGTGGCCAGCGCCGTTCCCGCCGGCGCCTTCGCCCCCATTCCTGCGGCAGAGGATGACAGCGACTGATCGCGCCCCCATATGGCAGACATGCAACGAAACACACATGGTCTGCCCACGCGAGAGCAGATCCTCGAATTCATTCAGACGTCCGACAAAGTTGTCGGCAAGCGCGAAATCGCCAAAGCCTTCGGCCTCAAGGGGCAGGAGAAGATCGCGCTCAAGAAGCGCCTGAAGGACATGGCCGAAGAAGGCCTGATCGACGGCAAGAAGACAGCCTATCACCGCATGGGCGGCGTGCCCAAGGTAACGGTGCTCCGCGTGATGGAGATCGAAGATGGCGAACCGTTCGCCATCCCCGATAGCTGGCAGCCCGACGATGCAACCCCGCCGCCCCGGCTGCGGGTGATCGAAGGCAAGAAGGGCAAGGGCCGCCATCCCGCCCTGAAAGTCGGCGATCGCATTCTTGCCCGCACCGAAGAGGCAGGGCGTGGGTGGAAGGCCCACGTCATGAAGAAGCTGCCCGCCCGCACCGAAGGGTTGATGGGCGTTGTCGAAATCGACCGCAGCGGGAAGGGCTGGCTGGCGCCGGTCGACAAGCGGGTGCGCAATTCCTCCCCCATTTCCGACCTTGGCGGGGCGGAGGAAGGCCAGCTCGTGCTGGCCGAACCGAACGGGCGCAGCCCCCGTGCCGGCGTGAAAGTGGTCGAAGTGCTGGGCGATCCGCTCGCGCCGAAGAGCTTTTCTCTCATCGCCATTGCGAAACACGGCATACCGCACGTTTTCCCGGATTCGGCGATCGAGGAAGCGAAGCGTGCGGCGAAGCTTCCGCTCAGCGAAGACAAGCGCGAGGATCTGCGCCACCTGCCGATCGTCGCGATCGACCCCGCCGACGCTCGCGATCACGATGACGCGATCTGGGCCGAACCCGACGGGGAGGGCGGCTATCGCGCGCTGGTGGCGATTGCCGATGTCAGTTTCTACGTCCGTCCGGGCGGGGAACTGGACCGGGAGGCGCGCAAGCGCGGCAACTCGGTCTATTTCCCCGATCGCGTGGTGCCGATGCTGCCCGAAGTGCTGAGCGCCGACGTATGTTCTTTACGGCAGGACGAAGATCGGGCGGCGATGGCCTGTCACTTGCGCATATCGCCGGAAGGCAAGGTGACGAAGTGGCGCTTTACCCGCGCGACCGTGCGCATCGCCCACAATATCGCTTACGAAGATGCGCAGGCTGCGATTGATGGCGGGGATGCGCCCGAACACCTGCAGCACCTCTGGAACGCCTGGAAGCAGCTGTTCGATGCGCGCAACCAGCGCGATCCGCTGGAACTGGAATTGCCGGAGCGGCAGGTCCGGCTCGACGACGAAGGAAAGATTGCCGAAATCGCGGTCCGCGAACGGCTCGACGCGCATCGCGTGGTCGAAGATTTCATGATCGCCGCCAACGTCGCGGCGGCGAAGGCGCTGGAGAGCAAAACGGCCCCGGTCGTCTATCGCGTCCATGAACCGCCGAGCCGCGAGAAGCTGGTCGCGCTGAAGGAATATCTCGCCACATTCGGTCGTTCGATGGCGTTGGGGCAGGTCATCACGCCGGGGCTGTTCAACCGAATGCTCAAGGACGTGACCGACGAAAGCGAGAAAGCGCAGGTCATGGAAGCTGTGCTGCGCACGCAGACGCAAGCCTATTACGGCCCGCAGAATGCGGGGCATTTCGGGCTGGCGCTCGGTTCTTATGCTCACTTTACTTCGCCGATCCGGCGCTATGCCGACTTGCTGGTGCACCGCGCGCTGGTGGATGCATTCGGGCTCGAACAGCCCCGGCCTGCCGGCGACCTTCCGCCGGGCAGCGGCCTTTCCGACCGCGACCGGGAAGATCTGGCGAAAGTGTCCGATGCCATCAGCCAGGCCGAACGCCGCGCGATGGAAGCGGAGCGGGACACAATCGACCGCTATGTCGCCGCCTGGCTTTCGGGCCGTGTCGGCGAAACGTTCGACACGCGCATCACCGGCGTCCAACCGTTCGGATTCTTCGCCACGATCGAGGGGATGGGCGGTGACGGTCTGGTCCCTGTCTCCACGCTTGGGTCCGAGTATTTCGGGTACGACGAGGCCGCGCAAACGCTGGTCGGATCGGACAGCGGCACGCGCTATGCGCCCGGTGACCGGCTGAAGTTGCGTCTGGGCGAGGCCAATGCGCTGACGGGCGCGCTGAAGTTCGAAATTCCCGATGGGGATAGCCGGATCGAACCTCGCGGCGAACGACAGGCACCGCGCAGTCGGCAAGGCGGCCCAAAAGGGCAGGGCAAGCGCGGCAGGCCCGGCAATATCCGGCACCAGGGACGCGGCAAGAAGAAGCGCTGAGGCTTACTGCGCGCGCATGGCGTTGAGGATGGCGCGCGACTGGCTGTCCGCTGGAAAGAACGCCTCTATCGCCAGTTCCGACAGGGTGAGATCGACCGGGCTGCCAAACACGGTAGTGGTCGATATCAGCGACAGGCGTCCCTGCGGCAGATCCAGCACCAGCGGAACGGCAATCGCCTGCCCGCTGGCCCGTGGCGGCGGGCCGGGCGTGCGCGGATAGGGCAAGGCGCGCAATTCGGCTTCCAGCGCGATCAGAACGGGATCGCCGCTGGCATCGATCTGTGCGCCCAGCCGGGCCAGCAGGTGCGCGCGCCATTCGGGGAAGTTTGTGATCCTGGGGGCGATGCCCCGGGGATCGAGCGCCAGCCGCAGGACATTTACCGGCGGTTCCAGCAAATCCGCCGCCGTGTCCGCCAACAGGGGCGCCATCGCCGCATTGGCGTCGACCAGGTTCCATGCCCGGTCGACGGCGATCGCCGGATAAGGTTCGTGTCCCGCGAGCAGACGCTGCACGATCTCCCGCGCTTCACCCAGTTGCGGATCGTCCAGTGGCCTTTCCTGATGGGCCGGGGCGTAACCGGCGGCGATGCGCATGGCGTTGTGGGCGCGCATGGGCATCGCCAGTTCCTGCGCCAGGCGATCGACCACGGTCGTGCTGGGGGCGCTGCGCCCGGTTTCGATGAAACTGAGGTGGCGCTGCGATATCTCGCTCGCCAGCGCGAGATCGAGCTGGCTGATTTTTCGCCGCGTTCGCCATTCGCGCAGCATTGCGCCGAGGGGGGCCTGTTCCATGTCGCAAGACCTATCCCCACTGCCGTGCGAAAGCCATTACCTGTGGGGTAATCGACTTGCCGCACGCCGACTGCGACGAAGGCGCCGCCAACCAACGGAGTCAGGCTGATGCGAAATATCTCACTTAGAAATGCGCTCGTTCTCGATGCGGCGAGCTGTGCGTTGTTCTTCGCGCTTTGCGCCGGGGCCACTGCGGCCGTCGCCGGGATACTGGGGCTTCCCGCCATGATCGTCGCCGCTGCAGGCTGGATATGCCTTCCCGTCGCGATCTTGCTGGCCTTCCTGGCGATTCGACCGGTCCGGCCGCTGCTGTTGCTGGCCGCGATTGGGAACGCGGGCTGGGTGCTGGCCAGCCTTGCCGTATGGCTGACGCATTTCGGCGATCTGACGGTTGCCGGACACGTCGTGATCCTGGCTCAGGCGATTGCGGTGGAGCTGTTCGTGATACTCGAATGGCGAGGCTGGAAGCAGCTCGGCGGGCAATCCGCGACAGCTAGCTGAGTTCGTCGATCGCTTCGATACTCAGGCCGCCGGGTATCACGAAAAGAGGGCAGGGCAGCGACCCGGAATGCGCAGAGAAATGCGTGACCAGCGGGCCGGGCCCGCCCTCTGGCGCGGAGCCGAGCACCAAGGCGGCCACTTCCTCGTGATCGGCCAGATAGTCCTTGATCACGGCCTGGCCTTCGCCGACCCGGACGGCGATCGTGGGCATTCTGCCGCTTTCGGAATAGAGGTTGCCCGCCGCGCTGCTGGCCATCACCTCCGCCCGGTCGCGCGCTTCCTGTTCGATCGTCGCCTGGACGCCGCCGAATGCGTTGAAGCTCTGCGGCTGAACCAGCGCCAGAATATGCACTGCGCCGCCAGTCGCCTGCGCACGCCGCGCGGCGTACCGCAGCGCTTTGCGTGCTTCTTCGGTCTCGTCCATGATCACGAGATAGACCCGCATGTGCTCTCCTCCGACCCTTGCGGGTATCCGATGAAATCGTATTCCACGCAAGGACCTTGCCCGCGCGCGCCAAATTGGCCAGAGCGGGCGCGTAATCTCGCGAGGACCCGACGTAAACCATGCCCACACCGATCAAGATGCCCGCCCTTTCGCCGACGATGGAAGAAGGCACGCTCGCCAAGTGGCTCGTGAAGGAAGGGGACGAAGTCAGCGCCGGTGACATCATGGCCGAAATCGAAACCGACAAGGCCACGATGGAATTCGAAGCGGTCGACGAAGGAACGATCGTCGCCATCGAAGTTCCCGAAGGAACCGAAGGCGTGAAGGTCGGCACCGTTATCGCGACACTGGCCGGCGAAGACGAGGACCCGGAAGAAGCCAAGGCTGCCGCTGCTTCGGAAACGAGCGCGAAACCGGCCGAAAGCGAAAAGCAGGAACCGGCCCCGGCGAAGACTGCGGATAGCGGCGACAAGGGTCCCGAGAAGCAGACCAGGACCCCCACTGCCCCGAAGCCGGACGGAGACCGGGTGATCGCTTCACCGCTGGCGCGCCGCATTGCCGAACAGAAGGGCGTCGATCTCGCCGCGATAAGCGGCAGCGGCCCGAACGGCCGCATCGTCAAGGCGGATGTCGAACAGGCCGACGCCCCTGCAAAAACCGGAAGCGCAGCGCCTGCCGCCGAGAAGAAGGCCCCTTCCGCCACGCAGCAGAGCGACTCCGGTGCGCCGTTCGAAGAACTCAAGCTCAACAACGTGCGCAAGGTCATCGCTCGCCGCCTGACGGAAGCGAAGCAATCCATCCCGCATATCTACCTGACGGTGGACGTGCGGCTCGATGCGCTGCTGAAACTGCGCGGCGAACTCAACGCCAGCCTCGAAGCCGATGAGATCAAGCTGTCGGTCAACGATCTGCTGATCAAGGCGCTGGCGCGCGCGCTGGCGCGGGTGCCGCAGTGCAATGTCAGCTTCCAGGGCGACACGCTGCATCAGTACCAGCGGCAGGATATCTCCGTCGCGGTCGCTGCGCCGAGCGGGCTTATCACCCCGATCGTCACCGACGCCGGGCGCAAGGGGCTGGCGCAGATTTCCACGGAGATGAAGGAACTGGCCGGCAAGGCGCGCGACGGCAAGTTGCAGCCGCATGAATACCAGGGCGGCACGGCCAGCCTGTCGAACCTCGGCATGTTCGGAACCAAGCAGTTCGATGCCGTGATCAACCCGCCGCAGGCGATGATCCTGGCCGTCGGGGCGGGGGAGAAGCGCCCGCATGTGATCGACGGTGCGCTGGGCGTCGCCACGATGATGACCGCCACCGGCAGCTTCGATCACCGCGCAATCGACGGCGTCGACGGCGCGAAACTGATGGACGCTTTCCGTCAACTGGTGGAAAACCCGATGGGATTGCTGGTCTGACGTGGGCCTGCTGCCTGCCATAGCCCTCGCGCTTCAGACGGTCGGCCCTCCCGCGCCGGACGCCGCCCCGGTCAGTGACGTGCGCGTGCCGATGATCGGGCTGGAAGGTCCCGCGCTCGACGCCTGTGGCGGAATTGCCCGCATCGCCACCTACGATGGCGAGGAACCGGTGCGCGAGAGGCCCGAGGCCGGCGCCCTGGAAAGCGATACCCTGCCGCACCGCGCGCTCGTGTGGCTATGCGATGCGGAAGGGGAGTGGCAGGGGATCGTCTATCCTTCCGGCGAATTTCAGGACCTCGGCGATTGCCGGGTGAGCAGCCCGATTGCGGAAAGCCGCCCCTACGACGGACCCTGCCGCCACGGATGGGTCATGGCGGCGAACCTCCAGCTGGTGGCGGGATAGACGATGGCCAGCGAACGCGAACCGATGATCCGCGTCACGGCCATGCCCGCCGATACCAACCCCTATGGCGGGGTGTTCGGCGGCTGGCTGATGAGCCAGATGGCTCTGGCCGCAGGGTCGCTGGCCAGCCGTGAGGGGCAGGGCAAGGCCGTGGTCGTATCCGCCACCGACTTCGCCTTCCCCGGCGCAATGGCAGTGGGCGACGAACTGTCGGTCTATTGCGAGATTGCAGCGAGGGGCAACACCTCGCTGACCATCATGGCCGAGGCGATTGCGCGCGAACGCAACGGCGAATCGGTCAGGCGAGTAGCGCAGGGCACTTTCAAGTTCGTCCTGCTCGATGAAAACGACCGTCCGCGTGCCGCCGCGCAATCCGAAAAAGTTTCCACCTGAGGTAGTCCTACAGCGCCCGATTTTTCACTTTCCTACACCGCCATGCTTGTGAAAGTGACCGGACGCGCCAAGAAATTCGTGAGGCAATTCGACCAATGGCTGACAAGAATTACGACGTTATCGTGCTCGGTTCCGGCCCCGGCGGCTATGTCGCGGCGATTCGCGCGGCGCAGCTTGGCCTCAAGACCGCGATCGTGGAGCGCGAGCTGCTGGGCGGGATCTGTCTCAACTGGGGCTGCATCCCGACCAAGGCCCTGCTGCGGTCGGCGGAAATCTTCCACTACATGCAGAATGCCGGCGACTACGGGCTGAAGGCGAAGGAGATCGAAGCCGACCTGGAAGCCGTGGTGAAGCGCAGCCGGGGCGTTGCGAAGCAGCTCAATCAGGGCGTCACGCACCTGATGAAGAAGAACAAGATCGCCGTGCACATGGGGGAAGGCACGCTGACCGGTCCCACCAGCCTGACCGTAAAGGGCGAAAAGGGCGAGGAGAAGCTGAGCGCGAAGCACGTCATCGTGGCGACTGGTGCACGGGCGCGCGACCTGCCTTTTGCCGAGGCCGATGGCAAGCGCATCTGGACTTATCGCCACGCGATGACGCCGCCCGAAATGCCGAAGAAGCTGCTGGTTATCGGTAGCGGCGCGATCGGTATCGAGTTCGCAAGCTTTTACAATGATATGGGCGCCGATGTTACGGTCGTCGAAATGCTCGACCGCGTCGTTCCGGTCGAGGACAAGGACGTTTCCGCCTTCCTCGAAAAGTCGCTGACCAAGCAGGGCATGACGATCATGACCGGCGCGGGCGTGGAAGACATCAAGGTGTCCGGCAGCGGCGTGAAGGCCAAGATCAAGGCGAAAGACGGCAAGGTCACCGAAACCGACTTCACCCATTGCATCGTCGCCGTCGGCATCGTGCCCAATACCGAGAATATCGGGGTCGAGAAGCATGCCGAACTGGATCGCGGTTTCATTCAGATCGATCCTTATGGCCGCACGAAGACCAAGGGGCTGTGGGCGATCGGCGATTGCACCCCAGGCCCGTGGCTGGCGCACAAGGCCAGTCACGAAGGCGTCGCCGCCGCCGAAGCGATCGCGCAGGAACTGGGCAACAAGGATATCCATCCGCATCCGCTGGATCGCAACAACATCCCCGGCTGCACGTATTGCCATCCGCAGATTGCCAGCGTCGGCATGACCGAGGCGAAGGCCAAAGAGGCCGGGCACAAGGTCAAGGTCGGCACATTCCCATTCATCGGCAACGGAAAGGCGATTGCGCTGGGCGAGGCCGATGGCTTCATCAAGACCGTGTTCGACGCCGGAACCGGGGAACTGCTGGGCGCACACATGATCGGCGCAGAAGTGACCGAGCTGATCCAGGGCTACACCGTCGGCAAGACGCTGGAGACGACCGAGGCCGAACTGATGCAGACGGTCTTCCCCCATCCGACCCTGTCGGAAATGATGCACGAAAGCGTTCTGGGCGCTTATGGTCGGGCGCTGCATATCTAGGTCTTCACAGGCCCCTATCCCGAGTCCCGGCGATGGCTGAGACTAGGGTGAAGGCGAAAGACCTCGTAAATGCGGTTTGAGATCCCGGCCTCGCTGGGACTCGCGGCGGCGGCAGCAACGGGCGAGAGTGAGACGATATGACCGGTTTTCTGATCCTCGCTTTCGTCATCATGGCCGCAGGCGTTATTGCAGTGCCCCTGGCCACCCGGTTCGGGCTGGGTTCGGTGCTGGGTTATCTCCTTGCCGGCATGGCGCTCGCGCCGGTGCTGTCGACGCTGCGCGTCGATGTCGAAGCCTTGCAGGTCTTCGCCGAATTCGGCGTCGTCATGATGCTGTTCATCGTCGGCCTCGAACTCGAACCCAGGAAGCTGTGGGAAATGCGCCGGCGGCTGCTCGGGCTGGGCGGGGGGCAGGTGATCGTCACCTCGCTGGTGCTGGCGGGCGCCATGTATCTCGTCGGCGAACAATGGCGCACGGCGCTTGCCATCGGCATGATCCTGGCGCTTTCGTCCACCGCGATCATCATTCAGACCCTGACTGAAAAGGGACTGTTGAAGAGCGAAGGGGGCGAAGCGAGCTTTTCCGTCCTGCTGTTCCAGGACGTGGCGGTTATCCCGATTCTTGCGATCCTGCCGTTCCTCGCGCTGCCCGAGCTGGCAACGGCTGCCAGCGCCGCCGTGTCGGAGGCAGGGCACGGGCATGGCGGAATCGATCTGACCGAAGGAATGCCCGTCTGGCTGTCGGGTCTGGTCACGCTGGCGGCGGTCGGCGCGGTCGTGTTTATCGGCACCTATCTGACACGGCCGGTCTTCCGGTTCATCGCCGCAGCGCAATTGCGCGAGTTGTTCACTGCCGCCGCGCTGGTGTTCGTGATCGGGATCGCCCTGCTGATGACCCTGGTGGGGCTGTCGCCGGCGCTGGGCACGTTCCTCGCCGGGGTGGTTCTGGCTAACAGCGAGTACCGGCACGAGCTGGAAAGCGACATCGAACCGTTCAAGGGCCTCTTGCTGGGCCTGTTCTTCATAACGGTCGGGGCCGGAATTGATTTTGCGCTGGCGATTGCGAACTGGGGCACGGTCCTGGTCGGCGCGGCGGTGGTGATCGCGGTCAAGATTGCCGTTCTCGCGATTATTGCGCGCATCGCGGGCATTCGGCGGCAGGCCGCCTGGCTGTTCTCGCTCAGCCTGGCACAGGCGGGCGAGTTCGCGTTCGTCCTGATCGCCTTTGCCGTGGCCAACTTCGTGCTCGACCGCGAAACGGCCGACATGCTGCTGTTGATCGTGGCGCTCACGATGCTGGTGACGCCTTTGCTGTTTATCGCATACGACAAGCTGATCGCGGCGGCCTATTGCCGGGGCGAGGGGCGCGATGCGGATACGATCGACGAGGACAACCAGATCATCATCGCCGGCCGCGGCCGGGTCGGCGGCATCGTCGACCGTATGCTCGATGCCGCCGGCTATCGCGCCACTGTGATCGATTACGATTCCACCCATCTCGAACATCTCAAGAAGTTCGGGGTGAAAAGCTATTTCGGCGATGCCACGCGGCCCGATCTGCTCGCGTCCGCCGGGATAGCGCGGGCGAGCCTGCTGATCGTCGCCCTCGACGAGCGGGAGCAGATCGACAAGCTGGTGCGCTATACCATCAAGAACTTCCCGCATGTCCATGTCGTCGCACGCGCGATCGACCGCGATCACGTCTATCAACTCTGGGCGATCGGATGCCGCGATGTCGTTCGCGAGACATACGACGCTGCCCTGCGCATCGGCCGCTCCGCTTACGAGGCGCTGGGCGCCGACAGGCAGGCAGCCAATGCCATGCGCGACGCGTTCGAGGATATGGATCGCACGTCCATGCGCGAGGTTGCAGAGCTGTACCGCGAAGACGTGCCGGCCTGGGACAACGAACCGTTGCTGGCAAAAGTCAGGGAACTGCGCGCCGAATGGGACCCCAAGCTGCGCGAGATGATGGATGACATTATCGCTATGGGCCATTGATCCCCGCAGACTGGACGCCCGCCCACACCTGCGCCTCACCGGAAATTACGGGCAATCGGGCGCATCGGACAGACCGTTTCAACGCGGCGGACGTTTCTCTCCCGAAAAGGAGAGGCGCGATGGAGTACGAAATCGGCGACGACCCCCAGGGCGAACGCGACCACAGCGACGCCGATCGCACCGGCGGGCTGCGGGAAGACTGTCTGTTGCAGCATCGTAAGGCCACGAGAAGGCGCTATTCAGGAGCCCGGCGCCCGGTGGACAGGCAGGCTTTCTGAGAGTCAGCCGGGCGAGTGCACGAGGTGAAACGGCCGGCCGAACCTTGCCTTGCAATCGCCTTTGCCGTTATCAGCGCCATGCAATTTGTCGATTGCGGTCGGATGTGACGTTCTCAGGCCTTCCGAATTGTCGACATAGGCCACGGGAGTAGGGCCGAAGATGGGGGACTGGCCTTGAATTCCGGATCGGGCGCGAAAGGCGAGCTACCGCAAGACGACGATGAGTTGTTTCGCAGTTATCGCCTTCCCTTGCGCGCCTTCTTCGCGCGCCGACTTCGATCGCTAGAAGAAGTCGATGACCATGTGCAGGAGGTTTTCTGTCGGCTATACGCGCTCGATAATTCGAAGCGACCCGAAAATCCTCAGGCGTATGTTTTTCAGGTCGCCGCCAACCTGTTGCGCGATCGCGCGCGGCGGAGTGCAACGCGCGATGCCTTCACCCGCCAACACGCGTTAGAAAATGCCAATAAGTTTGAGGAACTTTCGCCTGAACGCGTCTTACAGGGGAAGCAGGCGGTCAAAGCATTGCGCGCCGCGCTGGGGGAATTGCCACCGCGCACGCGCGCAATTTTCCTCCTGCATCGATTTGAAGGGTACAAGTATCGCGAGATTGCCAGGCGTCTCGGCATTTCGACCAGTTCGGTGGAAAAGCATATGATGTCTGCAATCAAGCACGTGTTCGCGCGTATGGGAAAGTCCGATGACCAGAACTGACCCAACAGCCGCCGCGGGAACAGCTGCGGCAGAAGATCGCGCAGCCGAGTGGCTGGCGCGGCTGCAGGCGGAAGACTGCTCAAGCGAGGATTGGCGGCGGTTCTGCGACTGGCGCGACGCCGATAGCGGCAATGAAGCCGTCTTCGCGCGCTATGCCCAGGAATGGTCAGCGTTGAGCGAACTCGGCGAGGATTCAGAGATCGTGAAGATGCGTCTCGAAGCCCTGGCGCTGGAGCGTGATACGGCGAGCCGGCCGTGGCTGATGTCGGCAGCCGCCGGCATCGTCCTGTTCCTCGCAGTAGGATTGGCGGCACTGTCATTCTGGCCTGAATGGAATGCTGAGCCCGGCGAACCCCAGATTGCCGTCGCCGACCAGACCGGCGTCGATATCGCTAACGGACAATCGGTTCAGCGCGAGTTGGGGCCCGATAGATTTGTTCAAAGCTATCGCAGCGCAATCGGACAACGTTCGAAAATTGACCTGCCCGATGGTTCTACAATCGAACTGAATACCGATACCGTCGTGGAAGTTGCATATACGCCGCAGCGACGCGAATTTCGGCTGCTTCGCGGCGAGGCGCTGTTCGATGTCGAGCGCGATCCGAGCCGGCCGTTCGTCGTCAACGCCGACGATGATCGCGTGATCGCTTTGGGGACAGTGTTTTCGGTACTCAAACGCTCAGGCGAAGTGGTGGTTTCGCTGATCGAAGGTGAGATCCAGGTCGATCGCATGGCGGATGCAGACAGAAACGCAGGCCGACCCGTCCGTTCCGCGAGGCTCGAAGCCGGCCAGCAACTCGTATCCACCAACGATCGGGAAGGTTTCCAGGTTTCCGCGCTCGACAGGGACAGGGCGCTTGGTTGGCGGACGGGGCGGCTGGTGTTCGATGGTGATCGTCTGGGCGACGTAGTAGAAGATCTCAATCGATACACCGTGCGCAAGCTTTCCATAGGCGACCCGGCGCTGGCGGATATGCGCGTCAGCGGAACCTTTCGCACGGGTTCGGCCGAAGTCTTTGCCAAGGCTTTGGTCGTCGTTCTTCCCGTCACGACCTCGGTCGATCCCGCGAACGGTTCTATTGTTCTGCAGGCTGCACCGGGAAACCCGTGAGGATGATGGGGGCGGGACTACGGATCGCGCAATTTTCTACGTGTAGCATTGCTTTGTGACATTTTTTTGAGGTAAGTTTGGTGCCGCGCGTCTTAACCTTTCGCCGGCTTCAGCGGCCGGCAATCTGGTGAAGATTGCGGGGGTTTGATAGAATAATGCAACAGGGGATCATTCAGGGCATTCTGCTCGGCAGTGCGGCAGGTCTTGCGATAGCGATCGCGTCACCGGCGGCGGCGCAGCAGACATCACAGCCCGCGGAAGCTTCAGCCAGGGCATTGGTAAATGTCGATGTTGAGGCGCAGGAGCTGGATACGGCACTGAAGCTGTTCGCGCGACAGTCCGGTGCAGATATTCTTTATGCCCCAGATCTCGTTCGGGGGCGGAAAACGGATGGGGTCAGCGGCAGCTATCGGGTCGCGCACGCTTTGACGCGACTGCTGCGGGGCACTGGCCTGGTGTATCGCGAAGTTTCGCACAATGTCTTTG
Source organism: Pelagerythrobacter marensis (assembly GCF_001028625.1). Taxonomy (NCBI): domain Bacteria; kingdom Pseudomonadati; phylum Pseudomonadota; class Alphaproteobacteria; order Sphingomonadales; family Erythrobacteraceae; genus Pelagerythrobacter; species Pelagerythrobacter marensis. Next base: position 964,614 of record NZ_CP011805.1, read on the forward strand.
CATTGCGCGTACCTGCCGCAGCCAACGCTGAGCAGTCAGTAGATGGTGCAGCGGCGGCTCTCAGCGGCCGTGTCGTCAATGCATCGTCGGGAGCGGGGCTGCCCGGCGCACGGCTGAAAGTGGCGGGAACCCCGCTGGAGACGATAACCGACCAGGACGGGCGATTTCATTTCCCTTCCGTCCCTGCGGGCGAGCCTGAAATCTGGGTAGAATACCTCGGTCAGCCTCCGCAAACGGTGGTTGCACCCAGCGATTCTCAGGAACGCCGGGATTTTGCGATCACGGTGGGGCAGACGGCCGACCAGATCGTGGTGCGCGGTTTTCGGGGTAGTCTGGCGCGGGCACTGAACCAGCAGCTGAATGCCGCCAACAACACCACGGTCGTGTCTTCCGACCTTCTTGGCAGCTTCCCGGCGGAAACCGTATCGGAGGCATTGCGCAGAGTGCCGGGTGTCGCGTTCGGTCGCGGCGACGATACCGGGGAGGGCTCGCGCATCACGGTTCGTGGGTTCAGTTCGGAAGCGATCAATATTCAGCTTAACGGCCTGGAGCTTCAGGGAACCGGATTCGAACGGACAATCGACCTCAGCGGATTCCTCGCCGACAATATTTCGCAGATCACGATTCACAAATCGCTGCTCCCGAGTCACGAGGCCAACGGCTCTGGCGGGCTGGTCGAGATCGAAACCAAGTCGGGTCTCGATTACGGCGATTTCCAGTTCTCGCTTGGCCTGGAGGGTGAACTCGGGTTCGATCGCGATTTTGGCGAAGAATACCAGGTCAATGCCGTGCTCGCCAAAAAGCTGACGCCCAGCTTCGGCGTTGCAGCAACAGTGCAGTATCGCAAGACCGATCGGCTCAACTACGATGCCGGCATAAGCGATTATCTGCCCCCGGTCTTGCCGGACGGTTACAATTACATCTTCTACGTACCTGCGAGTATGCAGTTCCCCTTCGACGATGCGATGTCGGGACGGCTGATCAATGGTGCCAACTATTCCCGGCGGACCCGTGAAGAAGAGAACTTCACCGCGTCTTTCAATGCGGCCTGGGAAATCAGCGACACCACGACGCTGAGGTTCGATGCGCAGCGGATACAGGTTGACCAGCTTACGAACACGGCGCGGACGACGGCGTCGTTCCTGACATCCGCGATCGATATGCCCATTCCCGAACTGGATGGCGAAGTGCGCAGGCGCCAGGTTCTCGCGTCGCTGCGACCCAATCTGGCGCTGAACGTCAAGGATATTCGCACCACGCAGAATACCCTGAGCTTGCGGGGCACGACCCAGCTTGATCGTTGGGATTTCAAGTACAAGGCCGGATACAGCTTCGCACGATCGAAGTCGAACAACGCCAATCTCAGTGCGCTGGGCAACACCCAGACCTCTCTCGGAGCTATAATCGACCCCGATACGGGCGTAGTTCATCCGGATGGGGACGGCGCGTCGCGGTTTGTCGACGGGGCGTTCGTGTTGGCACCGAATGGACTGCCCATTCCGTCGTTGACCGCGTTCGGGTTCGATCTGCTCAACGCGACGAGCGAGTATAATCTGACATCCGCAAACCGGACGATCACCAACAGCCCCACCGAATCTTATATTCTGGAAGGCAGTGCCCGCTACCTGTCGCAGTCGGGCTTGCTCGATTATGTCGAGTTCGGCGCGAAGTACGACAGAAGCTCGCGCAAGAGCGCGGATGATCTGTTTGCAAGTACGTCTGTTGGCAGCCTTGCATCTATCGAGAGCTATTTGCGGGTTTTCGGAAAAGAGACCGGATTGGATTATTTCGGCGAGGGCCTGGCGAGCAGCCTCGCATTGGGTGATATCGGTGCCGGGGGACTGACCCTGCCGTTCCTGCTGGAGAGTTCGGTTGATCGGATATTCGAAATTCTCCCCAGCCTCACTCAAGATGACCCCTCGACCCCGTTCGACGAACAGCGCTTCAACTACACTGATACGCGCGGGCTAGATCCTATCAACGATCCGGGGGCGCTTACTCCCGCCCGGACGAAGGAGGAGCGCCTCGCCGCTTATATAGAAGGGAAAGTTGAGTTCGGACGGTTCGACCTTGTCGGTGGCGTGCGCATGGAACGCACCACACGCTCTGGGACGACGCTGAGTACCCCGTCGGTACGCACGGCTGACAACGTAGTAGAGCCGAGAGAGACGTTCGTAGGCGCTGGGCTGGTGGAATTCAGCGAACTCGCCGGAACGCAGACCACGTGGACGCCGAGCGCGCTGCTTAATTACCGACCGGTTGACAATGTGGTTGCCAGGCTCAGCTACAACAGAACGACCGTGAACCCCAGCCTGCGACTGATAAGGCGGCCACGCGCGATTCATATCGATCTGCGGCCCACGCAGAATCGCGTAATTCTGCGCGAAGCTAATCCGGACCTGAAGCCGACCACTACCGACAATTACGAGTTCGATGTCGCCTATTATTTCCGCGACACGCCGGGCCTCGTCAGAGCCGGGGTTTTCTACAAAACCACATCCAACAACTTCACGAACGTCTTCTTCAACGATGCAGACGATGGCAGCGTGCGGCAGGAAGTGCTGGATTATTTCGGCGATCTGGCCACGGCGCGGCCGGAACTGGTGGCGTTCGACGATGGCACGCAGTTCCTCCGCAACCGGCCGGAGAACGGCGAGGGTGGAAAGATCTACGGGTTTGAACTGGAACTGATAAGGCAGCTCGACTTCCTGCCGGGCTTCCTCGGAGATTTTGGCGTCCTGGGCAATCTGACTTACACCAAAGGCGATTTTCCGACCCTGGTTCTGGGCCGGAATGATGCCGGCGATCCGGAAACATTCTCTATCGACCGCGCGCTCGCCGATCAGGCGGCCTGGGTTTACAACGCCTCGCTCAATTATCAGCGCGGGGGGTTCGAAGGACGCCTGATCTACACGTATCAGGACGCTTCGGTGAAGACGTTTGAAGTGCATGGTCTCGACACGATCGAGCCTGATTATGCGACGCTCGATCTCAGGCTCAGCTACGATCTTCCGATCTCATTCGGTGATCTTACGGTCTATCTGCAAGGCGATGATTTGCTGCGGGATTCCGATGAACCCAGCCTGCGCTCTGCAGTAAGCTCGCAGTTCAATGACGGCCCTGCCGACTTTTTCTATCCCGGAAACTTCCAGTTCACCGGCGGCAGAACCGTCACGGCAGGCATACGGGCGCGCTTCTAAGCGTCTGGCGCGCTGCTCAATCCTGACCGCGGCCTCTGCCCAGGCTCTGCCGCGGTCAGGCAGGCTGCGCGGGTGTGCAACACTATTGAGGAAAACGATCCGTGAATAGCCAGCTCAAGAAGCATGTTTCGACACTCGCGATTGCCGCCGCGGCGTTCGCAACCTTTAGTACCCCGGCGGTCGCTCGGCCGCAGACCTCCGGGGCGGAGGTTTCGGCGACTGCCTTCCCGCAGGATGCAAGCGATCTCGAGGCCGATCCGCGTGTCACGTACGGGGTCCTGGATAATGGGCTGCGTTATGCCATCATGCGCAACCAGACGCCCAAAGGCGTGGCCGCGCTACGGATGCGGATAGACACGGGTTCGTGGAACGAGACCGATGCGCAGCGCGGTATCGCACACTTCCTGGAGCACATGGCTTTCAACGGTTCGATCAACGTACCCGAAGGGGAAATGGTCAAGCGGCTAGAGCGCCACGGGCTGGCATTCGGTGCCGACACGAACGCCAGCACGGGTTTCGATCAAACCGTATACAAGCTTAACCTGCCTACTGTCAGCGAAGAGGTGATCGACGAAGCGTTCTTCCTGATGCGGGAAACTGCCAGCAATCTGCTGCTTGATGCTGAGGCTATAGACCGCGAACGTGGTGTGATCGCATCGGAAAAGAGTGCCCGGGATTCGGTTGCGTTTCGTTCCGCCGTCGACAATTTGGCGTTCTTCACGCAAGGCAGCGGCCGGATCGATCGTCTCCCGATCGGGGTCGATGAGACGATTGCGTCGATGCCGCGAGACGAATTCGTACGCTTCTACCAGGATTATTACCGGCCGGAGAACACGTTCATCGTGTTCGTTGGCGATGTCGATCCCAAGAAAGCTCTGGATAAGATCGAAAGCTATTTTGGAGACTGGCAGCCCGCTTCCCCGGCCGGCATCAAGCGACCGCTGGTTCCTGCTGCAATCGAGCCAGGGACGATCGGGTACTATCAAGATCCGGAAGTGCTGACCTATGTCACGCTCGCTGCTCTCTACCCTTACGAACAAGGCCCCGATACGCTGGCTCGGCGCAAGGCAAAGTTCCTGCGCAATCTTGGGAACAGCATCGTCACGCGCCGGCTCAGCCGCATGGTTGATGAGGGCAGGGCGCCCTTCCTTTCAGGGAGTCTCGCCAACTATTCGCAGCGGGACATCGTGGACGGTGCGGCGGTACGTGTGAGGAGCGAGGAGGGCAAGTGGCAGGAAAGCCTGGCGGCTGCCGATGTCGAAGTGCGTCGCGCGTTGCAGTTCGGCTTCACCCAGGCGGAGCTGGACGAAGAAATCGCCCGCACGCGACGCACTCTGGAAACGGCAGTCGAACGGGCGAATACTCGCAAGACGTATGCGTCGCGCGAATACAATTATGCCAAGGCACTGGTCGATGCATTCGACAGCGAGCGTGTGTTTACGTCGCCCCAGGCGAACCTTGCCGCGTTTGAGCAGCACATTGATGGTCTGACCATCGACGATGTGGAAGCAGCATTCCAGAAGGCATGGCGCGGGTACGAAAAGCCGGCAATCTACCTGTCGACCGCCTTGGAGCTGGAAGATGTGGAAACGCAGGTAGCCGAAGCCTTGGCAGAGGCACGCACGCTTCCGGTCACCGCCCCGATCGAACGCGCTGTTCAGGATTTCGCCTTCACCGATTTCGGGGAGCCGGGCGCGATCGTTCAGGATACCTATGTCGAGGATGCGGACGCACATCTCGTGAAGTTCGCGAACAATGTGCGCCTGAACTTCAAGCAGACCGACTTCGACGCAGGAACGATTTATGTTCAGGCCAAGATCGGGGATGGTTTCTTCTCGATGCCTCCTGGCAACGACGAAGGGCTTCGCAGGCTCGCCGCCAACCTGCTGAGCCGCAGTGGCGTGGGCCCGCATACCAGCGACGATCTGCGTTCCATCTTTGCCGGTCGTCGTGTTGCTGCGCGACCGATGTTGCGAATTGGCGAGGACGCGATCCAGATCCTGGGGGCAACCGATGCCAAGGATCTGGGCGACCAGATGAACCTTATGGCTGCCTATGCCTCCGCGCCGTCTTACCGTGAAACGATCGCGAGCCAATATCGCGATCAGATCAGAGCCTGGTATCCGACGCACGATGCCACGCCGATCTCGGTCGTAAACAAGGAGGTTCCACGACTGATCCGCTCCGGCGACGAACGGTACGGCTTTGGCGACCTAGAATCGTTCATGACGCCAACCCTCGACGAAGTTCGTCAGTGGCTGGATCCGCAGCTCAAGAGCGGCCTCATCGAAATTACTGTTGTGGGAGATGTGGACAAGCAAACAGTGGTCGATCAGGTCGCCCGCACGTTTGGCGCACTTCCTCTGCGGGCCGACCGTCCCGGTTTGTATCCCGGTTCGCGCGATCTCGTTTTTCCACAACGCCCGGCAGAGCCGGTGGTGCTCCACCATGCGGGCGTTGCCGACCAGGCGCTTGCTCGCATCTATTGGCCTGCACCCGATGGCTCAGACCCCGTGACAGTCTATCGCCTTCAGGCCCTGCGTAGCATCCTGCGCAATCGCCTGACCGATGTTCTGCGAGAGGAACTGGGCAGCACATACTCGCCTGGCGTGGGCTTGGAGGCAAGTGACGAGTCCGAAGACTTCGGCTATGTCTTCGCTCACGTTACGACCGCGCCGGACGCAGCGTTTGACGTGGTTGAGGAAACCGAGAAGGTGGGCGCGAAGCTCGCTGCAGAAGGCGTCGAGCAGGACGAGTTTCAGCGCGCTATTCAGCCGTTGATCGAAGACGTCGCCAGTTCTCTGCAAAACAACGGTTACTGGGTAAATGCGCTTGCAGATGCTCAATCGGATCAGATGGGCTTGGCCCGGTTCCGGGCGCGGGGCAAAGCTTACAGAACAATGACACCAGAAGATCTTGGTGCGCTTGCGGCGCGGATCTTTAGAGTCGAAGCGGCCTATCCCATCGTGGTCCTGCCCGAACAATAGCGCGCCGAACGCAATTTCGTCGCGCATCGGCCACCCTTTTTAGCGCTCGCATCTATCCCCGCGGACGTGGAAAGGGGTGGCCGTTGTTCCGATGTATTCAATAGTTTAGGGAATTTTTTCTAACCAACTGATCCTCCACCGCTCATTCGCTCGATTCGATACTTGGGAGATGGCAGCGAGGACATATCTTTAGATTTGATTCTTTCATACGAAATGGATAGTGCTTCCCGAGGGGGCTCTATGCAGCGCTGTGACTTCTCGTCGAGGAACTTTCCGGAAAGAGACGCTGCAGAGGTGGCGCGCGAGTTTTATGCGTCGCTGGGGCACATAGAGATCGATCCGCTGGACGAGCACTATGTCGCCGATGTTTCGGTTCTGCTCCTGCCCGATTTGGCGCTGGCCCAGGTTGCCGCCTCCGCGAATACCGTGCGGCGCACGCCCACGCTTCTCGCCAACAGCAACGACGACCTGCACGTTCAGATGTTGACGGGCGGGTGTGCGACCATCAGCCAGGTGGGCCAGGAGGACCAGCACCTGCGAGCCGGTGACGTCTGGCTATCAAGCAACGACAGCATATTCCAGTGCGCTTTTGAGCGGGGCACCTATGCACGAAGCATCGCCATCCCCCGCGCCGGCTTGACGCCGCATCTGGCGGAAAGCGATTTCGGGCGGACACGGAAGCTGCGATCGACGCCGGAGCTACAATTGCTGATGCACTATGCAGCAGGCGTTATGGGGCCGCCTGGCTCTACCCCCCTTGGTCCTGATCTGGCGCGTCAGGCCGCCATTCACCTGCATGATCTCACCGCGCTGGCGCTGGGGGCCAAGCGCGATGCCGCGCATCGTGCGCAAGGGCGCGGCCTGCGCGCGGCGCGGTACAAGGCGGTGGTCGCCGACCTTCTGACCAATCTGACCAGCCCCGAGTTGTCGCTCGACTGGCTCGCAGCGCGCCATTCGATATCGCCGCGCTATCTGCGGGACTTGTTTTACGGCGAGCAGACCAGCTTTTCCGACTTCGTGCGCAACAAGCGCCTGGACAAGGCACGGGACATGCTCGCTGATTCACGGTTCAGCCACTACAACATCGCAACGATTGCCTACGATGTCGGCTTTGGCGACCTTTCCGGGTTCAACCGAATGTTTCAGCGTCGTTTCCGGCAGACGCCGTCCGATCTGCGCGCCACCGCGCGAGAGGTTGCCGCGCAACGCTGAACACTTTGGCGCCGGGCCACTGTCCCAGAATCCTGTCTCTCTCTCCAAGATATCTGCCGGGCGGACGATAGATTGTCCCTGACGTCGCCGGTTCGTGGCCCTTCTGCGCGCGCGGTGAAAACCATCAGGAGATTGAGTATCGTGACTGCAGAACCCAGGCATTGTGGCAGGTTGTACATCGCGCTTGTCGCGACCACCGCGCTGGCGGGCGTGCTGACATCCAGCCCGGCATCGGCGCAAACTGTGGGGGCGAAAGGCGATGTCGATCCGGCCGGTGCCGCGGACCCCTGGATCGTTGCCGGACCCATTTCCGTTGGCGACACTGGCGAAGGCGAACTGTTGATCGCGAACAGCGGCCTGGTCGATAGCGACGGCGGAAGCATCGGTGTCACTGCCACCGGCTCTGGCGCGGTGACTGTGCGCGGCGAGGGATCGTTCTGGGCAAATAATGCCGGCGATCTCACCATCGGGGATGCCGGAAGCGGAACGCTTCGGATCGAAGATCAGGGCGCAGTAACCAATATCGATGGGTATATCGGGCGTCTCGCCGGTTCTGCCGGCACTGTGACCGTCGACGGCCCGGCGTCGATCTGGGTCAACGAACTCGAACTATTCGTTGGTGCTTTTGGAGATGGCACGCTGCTGATCGAGAATGGTGGCAAGGTCAGCGACCTTTCAGCCTATGTCGGCGTTGTCGCTGGCGCCACTGGTGAAGTAACCGTCCGTGGCGCAGGTTCTGTCTGGACGAATGATGCGGTTCTGGTCGTCGGAGAAGCTGGAAGTGGCGTCGTGCGGATCGAGGATGGCGGCGCGGTCAGCAGTCATGCAGCCTATGTCGGCGTTGTCGCTGGTGCCACCGGTGAAGTAACCGTCCGTGGCGCAGGTTCTGTCTGGACGAATGACGAGGTTCTGGTTGTCGGAGCAACTGGAAGTGGCGCCTTGCGGATCGAGGATGGCGGCACGGTCAGCAACCTGGGCGACGGAGAGGTCGGTGTCCACGCCGGCTCGGCCAGCGTGGTGAACGTGCAAGGCGTGGGGTCAAGCTGGACGAATGGCGGAAATTTGCTCATCGGCGACGCGGGCGAAGCCACAATGACTATCGCGAATGGCGGGGCGGTGAGTAACAACAATGCCGCCATCGGCAGCGATGGAGACTCATCAGGCACGGTGATCGTGACCGGAGCAGGCTCAAACTGGACGAATGATGGCATTCTTACCGTTGGCACCTTCGGCAACGGCGCGCTGAGCATTGCCGAGAAAGGTGTCGTCACCGTGGATTCCGGCTTCGGCGCCGTAATCATTGCCGCGCAAGCCACTTCCACCGGCACCCTCAACATCGGCACTGGCGGGGCAGCGGGCATCCTCAGTGCTGAATCGGTGATCTTCGGCACAGGTGCTGGGACCCTCAATTTCGACCATACCGAGGAAAGTTATGATTTCGACCCGATCATCACCGGCGTGGGCACCATCAACCAGCTCGCCGGTGTCACCAGGCTGACCGCCGATTCCGCTTTCTTTACCGGCACCACCAACATCCTCGGCGGTTCACTCTATGTGAATAACGCACTCGGCGGGACGGTGAATGTGACAGGGGGCGTGCTCGGCGGAACCGGTCAGGTCGGCACGACAACCCTTAACTCCGGCGGCACGATCGCCCCCGGCAATTCCATCGGTACACTGAATGTGGCGGGCGATCTGACGATCGAACCCGGCTCCGTCTATGAGGTCGAGGTCAACGCCCTCGGCGAAAGCGATCTTATCGTCGTTGCCGGAACGGTGACCATCAATGGTGGGGAAGTCCGAATCATTCCCTTCCCGGATTTTGCCGTCGACACACCGTACAGCATCATCACTGCGAATGGAGGATCGGGCGCTTTCGACAGCGTCAGCTTCGGCACGGCTTCCCTGTTCATTACCCCAACTCTTGCCTACGGGCTCAATGCGGTGACGGTGACCCTCGCGCTGACCGATTTTAACAGCGTTGCGCTGACGGCGAACCAGACCGCCGCGGCTGACGGTGCGCAGTCCCTCGGTGCAGGCCCCCTGTTCAACGCCATTGTCCTTCTCGACGATGAAGCTGAGGCTCAAGGCGCATTCGATGCCATTTCCGGTGAGGTCCATGGTTCGGCAAAGACCGCCCTGCTCGAAGACAGCCGCTTTGCCCGCGAAGCTGTACTGGAGCGCCTCCGCGGGGCGACGCGCGGAGGCGCCGACGAAACTGGCCAGACCACTAACCTTTGGGCGCAGGGCTTTGGTTCCTGGAGCCGGTGGAGTGGCGACGGCAATGCCGCGAGGATGGAGCGCGACATTGGCGGGCTGTTTATCGGCGGAGACCATCAGATTGCGGACAATGTCCGCGTCGGTCTGATGGGCGGCTATAACAGCTCGGGTGTTGAACTCGATGACCGCAAATCCACGGCCTCCATCGACAGCTATACGCTCGGCGCCTACGCGGGTGGCGCCTGGGATGCTGTTTCGTTGAGGGGCGGGCTCGCCTATAGCTGGCACAGTATCGATACGTCGAGATCCGTAGGGTTCACCGGATTTTCCGACAGTCTCAACGCGTCCTACGATGCCCACACATTCCAGATTTATACCGAGGCGGCTTATGGCATCGAATACGGGAACGCCCGCTTCGAGCCTTTTGCCAACCTCGCTTACGTGGACCTTGGCACAGACGGATTCACCGAAGACGGCGGGCCGGCATCACTGATCGCGGCCAATCAGTCGTCGGATGCCACCTTCACCACGCTCGGCGTGCGCGGCGAGGCGCAGATCGATCGCGGCGACATGGGTACCACGCTGTCGGGTCTCCTCAGCTGGCGTCACGGCTTCGGTGACGGACCGACGTCAACGCACCGCTTCGATGTCGGCGGCGATGCCTTCACCGTCGCAGGCGTGCCGTTCGCTCGCGATGCTCTGGTGATCGGTGCCGGGGTCGAAATGAACCTGACGAAGAACGCCTCTTTCGGCCTGTCCTACTCCGGCCAACTGGGCTCCGGCCTTTCCGACCATGGGCTAAAGGCCAACGTGGGAGTCCGGTTCTGAACCTGCGCGACGACGCGGCCCGGCACCAATTCCGGTTACGGGAAGGCTGCGGCCGCGTCGTTGCCATGACATACGCCAAAAGGACGTCGTGCCGCCGGCCGAGTTTCCTTTTGGCACATAGCGGCGGCGATCCATCACGCTTCAGTCGTCTCGCGCTTTTTCGAAACACGGTGCGCAAGAGGATCCAAGCCAGCGGCTTGCCGCAGTTCCTGCTCCGCCTTGTGTGCATCTTTCATCATCTGGCGGACCTTGATCACGGCCCGGTCGGTGCGTGCCAAATGGTCCTTGTCCCAGCGAGCGATACGCCCTTGTGACATCTGCATGGGTGCATCTCCGCCGATAAAGCAGGCCATTCCGGGAAGAGCATCGGACTGAAGCGCGCGCTTCAGAGTAGCGGCCATGAACTTGGCTTTTGTCTTGCCCACCTTGTCTTCGTTGATAGAGCCGATCAGCCAGGCGGTGAACGATCCGGCATTGTCGGGCACGAACCAGAAATAGATCCCGTGCACCCCGCCATCCATGAACTCCTCTCCATGGTGGACGAGGTTGGGCATGAACCAGCGAATATCGTCGATCGCCTTGGTGCCGCCGTGGCCGCCGGTTTCCCGCAAGCTGGCGTAGACGCCGTTTCCGGGCAGCAATTCATACTGCACCCCGCCGCCCATCTTCTGATCGCCGAACAGATAACATGTTCTGTGCAGGCAGCCGACGTGGGTCATGTCGACCGTATTGTCGAGCTGATTGAGATAGCTGTAGGGCACCTGCATGCGGCTGCGGATCAGCCGGCCATCGCTCATCACCTCGCGCGCATGCGGCATACTGTCGAGGAATGGTTTGGGTTCCTCGATCCCCATGTAGACGAAAATGATGCCGTTCACTTCTTCTGCCGGATAGGACTTTGCCTTTACCTTCCCGCAGGCCGGGCTGTCCGGCCCATCGGCCAGAAATGCAACGCACTCGCCGTGCTTGTCGAACGTCATCCCGTGATAACGGCAGGTGATCGTCCCGACGTCTACTGCGTTCACCTGACCCAGCGAGAGCAGGGGCCCCCGGTGGGGGCAGCGGTTTTCGAGCGCACATGGGCTGCCGTCTTTATCGCGGAAAAGGACGATATTATCGCCCAGCATCTCCACGGCCTGGTGCTCATTGTGCTTCAGTTCGTGGCTGAAGAGGGCGGGATACCAGTACTCGCGGAGCCCAAAGAACGGAATTTCTTCCTGATATTCCTCGACGTAATCCCACGGGACTTCGGCAAGCGATGCAGGTTTGTCGGCTGAACCATAGTCCCGGAAATAGAATTCCGCCATCTGGGCAGCTTCGGAGGAAAAGAACTGCAGGGCCGGTTCGCCTATCGCTTCCCGATCGGTCAAGCCGGCCCGATCGGCGACTTTCCGGCGCCAGCGCCTGAACGCGACACCCGCGCCCTCGCGAAGTCTGTCCCAGTATGAATTGGTAGGGGCGACCGCGTCGAATACCGAATGCGAGTTGCGTTTGTCGGCTGGGGTGCTTGCCATGTCCAATATCCTTGTTTCAGTTGTGCGGGCGAGTGTGCCCGGAGCGCGGCTTCCTGTCCGGCGCAAGAATCCAAAGTTTGCGAAAATCGTCCGGCCGCGTCGGCGGCTATCCGACGGCTGTTCCCAGAGTGTGGGTTGAATGGGTGCGATCTCGACGCAGCGAGCGCAGCCTGTCCTCGTCGACTTCAACCGCGAGGCCGACGCCGTCTTCCAGCTTCAGTTCGAAATCCTCATATCGGGCCGGCCTGATGGCGATGTCTTCTGCCACCAGGTGCGCACCCGACAGTTCCCCGCCGTAGGGAAGATGGTCGAACGTGGCGCAGAGTTGCATGCTCGCGGCGGTGCCGATCGAGCATTCGAGGAATGTGCCCATGTAGAGCGACATCCCCATTGCGAGTGAGAGATCGGCAATCTGGCGGGCTCTACCCAACCCGCCGTGTTTCATCACTTTGATCGAAACGACGTCTGCCGCGTGGATGCGGCCCAGATCGAGAGCGTCCCTGGGGGTCGAAATGCTTTCGTCGGCCATGATGGGGGCCCTGCATGAGCTGGAAAGGCGGGCCGATCCCTCAAGATTCCATCGCGGCAAGGGTTGCTCAATCAGCTGAATCCCTGCGTCGACCATGCGGGGCAGAGCCCACTTACAGGTTGCCTCGTCCCAGCTCTCGTTGGGGTCTGCACGCACACTGCCGCGCCCCTCCAGGCCACGCGCTACGGCACACGCTCGGGCAACGTCTTCCTCTGGCGAAAGGAACCCCATCTTGAGCTTGAAGATATTAAACGTCCCCGCAGAAATGCAGCGCTCCGCTTCGTCTATTTCGGCTTCTGCCGAACCGGTGGCGAGCGGCCAGGAACACGGCAGCGCGTTTCGTTGGCGTCCGCCCAGAAGGTCGCACACGGCCACACCGGCGATCTTTCCCTGAATATCGAGCAGGGCCATTTCGACCCCGGCCTTGGCAAATGCGTTGCCAAATAGCTTGCGGTCGACAATCCGATAGAAGCCGCGAATGTCGAAGACGTCATGCCCGATCGCATGAGGCGCGATATGATCGTCGATCATCAACTTGATCGATTCGACACTTTCGCCAGCCCACCAGGGGCCTGAGGGTGTGCAGCATTCGCCGATACCCTCGACCCCGTCACTGGTTCTTACGCGGACGAGGACAACCGCGGTCGAGTCGGCCCCGATTGCCGCGAAACGCTGCGTCCGTTTCAGCGGTAGGTCCACGATAATCGCTTCGATAGATTCGATGGTGATCCGGCTCATCCTGTGTCCATTGCTGCTGCGGGAACGGACCGTGGATAAGGGGGCGACCGCATCATGGTAAAATACCGTCGGCTTGGAAATGGCATACGGTTTAGGTATCGCATGCGGAATTGAGGATACGCTACCTATATCGAAGACGGGGAGGTCTCGATGGAACTACGCCAGCTTCGCTATTTCATTGCCGTGGCGGAAGAAAAGAACTTCGGCCTCGCTGCACGGCGGCTCAACGTATCGCAGCCGCCGATCACACGGCAGATCCAGAAGCTGGAGGAAGAACTGGGCGTTCTGCTCCTGCGCCGAACGAGCAAGGGAACCGATCTTACCGAGGCCGGCCATGCCTTTCTGGAGGACGCCAGGGCCGTTCTCGCACATATGGAGCGGGGGGCCGAGCGCAGTCGGGCGGCCCAACGCGGGGAGCTGGGCAAAATTGAAATCGGATACTTCGGTTCCGTTTCCTATCGAGTGGTGCCGCACGTTCTGGAGATCTTCAAGCGCGCCAATCCCGAAGTTGAGTTGTCGTTGCGCCGGCTTAGCAAGACCGATCAGATTTCCGCTCTCAAGCAGGGGCAACTCCACGTGGGGTTCGGACGCTACTATCCGGTCGAGCCTGACCTGGCGGTGGAGGAGGTTATTCGGGAAGGGGTCGCCCTTTGCATGCCGCACCGGCTCGGCACCGACATCGACGAAAGCAACTGGCGCTCGGTTTTCGCCAACTTGCCGCTGATACTCTTTCCTGCAGCCGGCCGGCCCAATTTTGCCGACGAAACGCTCGCGCTGCTCAAGCGCGAGCGAGCCAATACGCCCGAAACGATCGTCGCAGAAGACGGCCGCGCGGCCTTGATGCAAGTGGCAATTGGGGCGGGTGCCTGCGTCGTGCCCAACTCCATGGTCGAACTGAACTGGTACGGCGTGCGATTTTTTCGTCCGCAAGCGCTGGAGGCCGAATGTCCGGTCAGCATCATCTACCGCAAGTCGGACACCAGTCCGCTTCTGCGCCGGTTCGTGCGCGCAATGCGCGAATTCAAACTTCATCCAGACATCGTCGGGCGAGAACCGTAATTCCAATAAGGTATCGATGACGCCGGAATAAAGTATTGGAGGGTATGGCAGCGGCAGCGCTAGCCCCAAGGAAACGCCGAGAAGCGTTCGTTCTTTGGGAGACGACCTATGAAACCGACCCGCTGGCCCCGCCGCCGCTTGCTGCTGACAACTGCCGCTATCTCTTGCCTTTCTTCTGCCGCCTATGGGCAATCGGATCCTGACAAAGATACGTTGCTCTCTGCGGCCCCGGACGAAGAGGCCGGGAATTCGGCTGCTCCTGTGATCGTTGTTCAGGCGCAAAAGCGAGCGCAAGGCTTGGCCGAAGTCCCAATTTCGATCGCGTCTCTTGGGGAGGAAACGCTGGAGGCGGCAGGGGCAAACGACGTCGCGTCGGTTTCCAATCTGGTGCCCAACTTCAATATCTACGAAGGCTTCGACCGGTCCGAAGTCGCCATCAACGTTCGCGGGCTGACGTCGGGCACAAGCAATCCGGGCATCGACCCCAGCGTCGGCTTTTTCATAGACGGCGTATATATTGCGCGGCCGGCGGCACTTACCGGCAAACTGATTGGGGTGGAGCGCTTCGAGGTGCTGCGTGGCCCCCAGGGCACGCTCTACGGCCGCAACACCTCAGCGGGGGCAGTCAACGTCTATACTAAGGATCCGGACGATGAATTCGTCAGCGAGTTTCTCGCAGGATACGGCAGCTACGATCTGGTCGATTTGCGAGGACGGCTCTCGGGTCCATTGGGCGAATTCGGCGGAGTATCGTTTTCCGGCTACTATGGCCGGCAGGATAGCTATCTCGACGATGCTCTGACCGGTCGACCGCTCGGGCAGAACGAAGATTATGGGTTCCGGGGAAAGCTCGTACTGGAGCCTACGCCGGAGTTTTCTATCAGCCTGATCGGAGACTATTCCCAGAGCACTTCTACCGCATCGCGCGTGGTCGGTGCCTTTTACAAGGATCAGCATGACGTCGCTGCCGTCCTCGATGCGGCGCAGAATGTCGATCCGACGGTGGCGAGCCTCTTGCGCTTTGTCGAAAACGTTCCACTGCCTTTCAGCAGGGATACTCTGCGCAGCGTTCCCGAAGCCGACGATCTCGAGCAGTATGGCGTTTCTGCGCAAATCGACTGGGATACCGGCCCGGTCACCATCACATCGATCACCGCCTATCGCGAATCGGAGGATTATGCGGCGGTCGATCCGGACTTCACTCAGCTTGACCTGTTCCTCACTTCCGTCCGCAATGAGGATGAACAGTTTTCGCAAGAGCTGCGCATCGCCAGCAACCCGGTGTTCGGTCGGTTCGATTTCCTGCTCGGCCTGTTCTACTACGATGCCAGCTTCTCGGCCAACACGCAGACCCAGTTCGGGGTCCCGCTCTTCGCGAGATACAACGCGACGATGCCGGCCGATCCGATCACCCGGCCGCAGAGCGCAAATTCGATCGCAACCCAGGATACGGAGGCATTCGCGGTTTTTGGCCAACTGTCGTACGAGATCGTGGACGACCTCACGCTGACCTACGGTTTTCGGTACAATGACGAAAGCAAGGCCGGGGTGACAAACCAGAACCCTGACCGGGGTATCAATTCGTCCAGCGGCATTCCCTTTCCCCTCCAGTTTCCGGTTTTTCTGGATCTTGGCGCGTCGGTAGAAGGGGATGACTGGATCAACATGGCCAGCCTCAACTATGAGATTGACGCCAACAGCAATGTTTATGCGACCTACGCCGAGGGAGTGAAATCCGGCGGTATCAACGCCAGCATTCTTCTGAACACCAACGGGCTGACGTTTGAAAAGGAAAGTTCGACCAGCTACGAGATCGGTTACCGAAACGTTTTCGGAAACGGGCTGCGTTTGAACTTGGCCGCCTTTTATACCACGTTTCGGAATCTGCAGGTCCAGACCTTCGATCCGACGAACCCGGCCAACATCATCGTCGAGAATGCCGGCGAGGCCGAAATCTACGGCGTCGAAGGCGACCTGTTCTGGCCGATTGCTGAAGGCCTCGAGTTCAATCTCGCCGCAGCGTACAATCACTCGGAATATGTCGATACAGTCTTCCCGGGAAGCGCACCGGTTCAGAATCCGGCCGTGCCCGGCGTGGACTTCTATCTACCTGCTCTGCGCGACGCAGATGGCCTGACTTTGAGCCGGGCCCCGGAGTTCACGTTGTCGAGCGGGCTTCAGTATACCTTCGCATTGTCGAGCGCACTCGATGCCACGCTTCGCGCCGATTACAGCTACAGCGGGTCACAGTATCTCGATGCAATCCTAAGTCCCGAAAGTGAGATCGACGGATTTTCGCTGGTGAACCTGCGTGCGTCGATCCGGACTGCCGATGGCCGCTGGCAGCTGTCGGCTTATGCAAAGAACGTTCTGGACCAGAACTACTACACCCAGATTATCGCAAGCCCCGCTGCCGCCGGTCTTGGCGTGGACCCGGCAATTCCGACGTTCTTCGGGGCCCCCGGTGCCCCGCGGGTGATCGGCATAGAAATCCGAAAATCTTATTGATCGTAACCAGGACATCGGGCCGCAGCCGGAGCCGCTGCGGCCCTCCAGAAAGGGTCGACGTGTCGCAATTGATTAAAACGCAGGTTGTCAGCAAGGATGAGGTTGCGGACAACATCTTCGCTTTCGTGCTGCAAGCTCCTTCCGAGGAAGCGGGCTTCGCCAAAATTGCCGGGGCGCATGTCGATGTGCACCTGCCCAGCGGGTTGGTTCGTCAATACTCCCTTACCGGGCTCAAGCGGGATGTTCGCGGACAGATATCGATCGCTGTCCTGCGAGAGCCCAACGGGCGTGGCGGCTCGGCCGAACTTTGTGATTCAGTGGTCGTGGGCGACGATCTCATGATCTCGAAGCCGCGCAATACGTTCGATCTCGACCGAACTCGCGACGCTTACCGGCTCCTTGCCGGCGGTATTGGGCTCACTCCGATTCTTCACATGGCCATTGAACTCGCGGAGGTCGGTCGTGACTTCCAGCTCGATATCTGCGCTCGCAATCGCGACGCGGTGCCGTTTCGCGCGTACCTCGCCGATGCTCCGTTCGCGGACCGGGTGAACTATCACTTCAGTGACGAGGGGCGGCGGCTCGATCTCGCGACTTATATCGAGGATATTCCTGCGCGAACGCAACTTTATGTTTGCGGGCCCGGTCGGATGATCCGGGAAGTGGAGAAACTCACCCAGGGGTGGGGTATGGAGCGTGTTCGTACCGAGCGGTTCGAGAACGCTGTGGAGCAACTTTCAGCCGAGGACAAAGGTGCATTCACGGTCGAGTTGGCCCGTAGCGGAAAGAGTTTCCTCGTTCCCGAGGACAAGACCATCCTGGAACTTCTGAACGAAATGGGCGTCTCCAGGGATTCGTCCTGCCTGGAGGGGGTTTGCGGGACCTGCATCACCGATGTCATTTCCGGTGACCTCATTCACCGTGACGCTTGCCTTTATGATGAGGAAAAGGCTGCCAACAGCATGATGGCAGTATGCGTATCCCGCGCGAAACCCGGCACTGTCGTGGTGTTGGACCTCTAGGGTTGTCACCCGCAAGAATGATGGGGTCTCTCAGCGAATGTCCTGCTCGCGCGGTGTCATCCGGCGATAGGTCGATGGGCTGATGCCAAATCTCTTGCGGAACGCCTTGGCAAACGCGGAATCCGTTTCGTAGCCAACTTCAAATGCCACGCGCGAGACGGTTTCGTCGCTTTCCGACAAAAGGCGAGCGGCCCGATCGAGTCGCTGGTTGCCGACGTAGGCGGCGGGTGTGATGCCGACGGTTTCACGGAAACGTTCTGCAAAGCTCGACCGCGAGAGCCCGGCGATCTGCGCCATTTCGTCGACCGACCATGACTTGCCGGGTTCCGCATGGACTGCGTTGATGACCCTGCGAATGCCTGGATCGCTTGATGCCCTGCCGAGATCGACGCCGCGTGCGTCGATATCCGCCAGGATGGTCTCCAGAAAGATTGCTGCAGCCATTTCGGCAAGGCGGCGCAGCATGAATTGACGCTGTCTTTCGCGGTTGCTGGCGTAGTGCCGAATCAACGCAAAGATGAGGTCGAGACGACCACTACCTTTCTGCCGGTCGGGGCCGAACACCATCAGATCCGGTACGACGTCGGGCAGTGGATTGGCACTCGTCGGCACACGGCAACACAATGTCCGCCCCGCCGCGTCGACCCTGTCGGTGTCGACGTTGAAGGGGGGCTGGAGATCTCCCCGCCTGGAAGGCTGCGCCCCGGCCAGACAGATCGAATGAGCGGTGCCGCGCGGTATGGCGATTATGTCGCCCGGGTTTGCCGTCGCCTGTCGGTTCTGCATGCTGACGATCGTGTCGTGTGTCTCGCAGCAGTAGACCGCCGAATAGGCCTGCGCAGGAACGTCATACCGCGTTCCCGGCTGCAAGTCGGACAGGCCGGCGACGATCTCGGGAATGCGGATCGTAGGTAAAGACGTTCGGGCCGACAGTTCCACTTGATACCCTGCGCGTATCCCTGAGCTGGTCAAAAGGTATTAGACGGTATCACGAGCTCTCCGTAGGCTGTCCAGCGTAAAGTTTCGAAGTGGAATCGGGATAGGGTACTATGGCTCATAATCGCCTCGATCAGATCGTCGGCACGATCGTGGAATCGGTCCGCGACGCAGTAAAGTCTCAGGATATCACGTTCGAGGAATACCGTGCCGCAATTGGGTATATGATGAAGATTTCGGAAAGCGGCGAATTGCCCCTTCTCATCGATGTCTTCCTGAATGCTGCGATCGTGGACGTAATCAACAAGAACGCGCACCCTTCTGCATCACCGTCGGATATGGAAGGGCCCTATTTTCTCGATAATGCGCCGGTCGTTTCCGATGGCCGCATCAAGACGCTCGATCAGTACCAGGGCGATCAGCCGATGATCGTGCGCGGGACTGTACGCGATATAGACGGCGCGCCGCTTGGCGGCGTGCTGGTCGATATGTGGAGTTCCACGCCGGACGGCAAATACGGTGGAATACACGACGGTGTGCCAGTCGACTTCTATCGCGGCAAACTAAAAACCGATGCAGACGGCAGGTTTGAATTTCGCAGCACCGTGCCGGTCGCGTACCGTATCCCCGACAGTGGCCCTACCGGCGCATTGCTGGAGATGATGGGGCGCCATAGCTGGCGGCCGGCCCATGTGCACCTCAAAGTGCGAAGCGAAGGATATCGGGAGCTGACGACCCAGCTATATTTCGAAGAATGTCCTTACGTCCGTTCGGACTGTTGCGAAGGCATCATCCCCAGCGAGTTCGTCTACCCCGAGATTGTCGAGAACGGCGCCCGTATTCTCGAGGCCGACCTTGTGATCGAGCCCGACAGATCGGCGCGAGCTGCCGCCTGATCCGGCGCATCGTCGCTGCCGGATGCGCGGTGGCGACCAGTCCAGAATTCCAGCTGACGGAGAGTATCCATGTGCCATGGCGCCGCCATTGACGCCTTCCCTGCGCCTGCCGGCGGAGAGAGCTTTGCCAGTCAAGTCCAAGGGTTTCGCTTCGCCACCCCCAGAGGGAAGCGGGTCGCCATCCTGCCGGATATCTACGGGTGCAACGATTTCTATCGCGGACTGGCTGTCTTGCTCCAACAGAACGGCGCGGACGTGTGGCTGGTGGACACATTCGCAGGGCTGGGCGAACTGCCCGAAAATACGCGCGAGGCGGCCTTCGCTCGCCGCGACCGAGTGCGCGACAAGACCTTTCTCGATCGTTTCGAGGCCTTCGCAGGCGCGGAGAAGATCGGAGCGGTAATCGGCTTCTGCCTTGGTGGACTATATGTCTTCGAACTCGCCCGTCGGGGCCTGGATGCCGACCTCCTCGGCCTGTACGGGTTTCCCCAGGGGCTGCCCAATGAAGATCCCCTACCGGCCCCGCTCGACTACCTTCCGCAAGTCGAAAAGCCATTCACCATGTTGATGGGGCGCAGCGATGAATCGGTCGGTGCTGACAATATCGCGCGGCTCGAAGCGATTGCGCCGGATGCGCCGGCGATGGATCTGACGATCTACGACGGCGTCGGCCACAATTTCCTCCCGTTCCTCGACAGCGACGACCCGGGCAAGCACGCGGTAGCCGTCGATGCGCGCGATCGGATCCTGCGGGTTGCGGCGTCGTGACTGCACCCTTCACCTATACTGCCAACCCGTCGCGGGTGATCTTCGGTTCGGGCACGCTGGCCCGGGTGGGCGAGGAGATCGAGCGGCTGGGCCTTGACCGCGTGATGATCCTGACGACGCCGTATCAGGCCGAAGAGGGGCAACGCCTCGCGGCGCAGTTGGGAGATCGCGCCGCCGGGGTCTTCGGCGAGGCGGCAATGCATACGCCGGTCGACGTGACAGAGCGGGCGCTCGCCGAATTCGAGCGATCCGGCGCCGCCGGGATCGTTTCCCTGGGAGGGGGATCGACCATCGGGCTGGGGAAGGCGATCGCGCTTCGCAACGATGCGCCGCAGCTGGCAGTGCCGACTACCTATGCTGGCTCGGAAATGACGCCGATCGTCGGCCAGACGGAAAATGAGCGCAAGACCACCCAGAGAACGCCGAAGGTGCTGCCGGAGACGGTCGTCTACGATGTCGACCTCACGCTCCATCTTCCCCGCGAAATGACGGTAACCAGCGGGATAAACGCGATCGCCCACGCAGTGGAGGCGATCTACGCCGAAGGCGCGAACCCGGTTCTCGGCTTGATGGCCGAAGAAGGCATCGGGGCGCTGATGTCTGCCATCGGAAGGCTGGGAGAGGAGGGCATGGGCGCCGACCCCGAGGCGCGCAGCGATGCGCTTTACGGCGCCTGGCTATGCGCCGTGTGTCTCGGGCAGGGCGGTGTGGCCCTGCATCACAAGCTCTGCCACGTGCTGGGGGGCACATTCGATCTTCCGCACGCGCAGACGCACACGGTGATCCTTCCCCACGCTCTTGCCTACAATGCGCCTGCCGTGCCGGACGCGATGGAACAGCTGAAAAGAGCAACCGGTTCCGCTTCGCCCGCTGCAGCGTTCTATGACCTTGCAGCGGATGCGGGTGTGCCGACGTCGCTGCGCGAGCTGGGGATGCCCGAAGACGGCATCGATCAGGCGGTCGAGATCGCTCTCGAAAACCCCTACTACAACCCGCGCCCGCTCGAACCGGAACCGATGCGGGATCTGCTGGCCGCCGCCTGGGCCGGGGAACGGCCCGCATGATGCAGGGTTCGCCGGCATTCCTTTGCGAGAACAGGCGATCGGCCATCGGGCGCTATGGCGGGGTGCTGTCCGGCGTTCGCCCGGACGACCTGGCGGCGCAGGTCATGGCCGCCACGCTTGCCGCGGCGCCGCAAGTCGACCCTGCGGCAATCGACGAGGTTATCCTGGGGTGCGCCAACCAGGCCGGCGAGGACAATCGCAACGTCGCCCGCATGGCGTCCCTCTTGGCCGGCATGCCCGAAAGCGTTCCCGGGATTACCGTAAACCGCCTGTGCGCCTCCGGCCTCAGCGCGGTCGCGCTGGCCGCAAGGGCCATCGCCTGCGGCGAGGCGGACCTGGTGCTGGCGGGCGGCGTCGAATCGATGTCTCGGGCCCCTTACGTCATGGCCAAACCGGCCGCCGCCTGGTCGCGCACGCCGCAAGTCCATGACACGACGATAGGCTGGCGTTTCGTCAATGCGGAGCTGGAGCGGCAGTACGGCGTCGATTCCATGCCGGAGACGGCAGAGAACGTTGCCGCTGCCTACGGGATCTCGCGCGAGGATCAGGATGCTTTCGCGGTCCGATCGCAGGAACGCACTGCGCGCGCGTGCGCTGCCGGCCGTCTCGCCGAAGAGATAGCGCCCGTCCAGCTGCCCGGGCAAAGGGGCGATCCGGCGATCATCGACCGGGACGAGCACCCGCGCCCTGCAACCACGCGGGAGCAGCTGGCGCAGTTGCCCGCACCGTTCCGGCAGGGCGGCACTGTGACCGCAGGCAACGCATCCGGCGTCAACGATGGCGCCGCGGCCATGTTCATCGCCAGCGAACGAGCGGTGGCGCAACATGGATTGACGCCACTGGCCCGGATTACCGCGACAGCGAGCGCCGGCGTTGCGCCCCGTCTCATGGGCATGGGGCCGGTCGAAGCGGTGAACAGACTTTGCACGCGCCTCTCCCTAGCGCCCGGCGATTTTGACGTCGTCGAGCTAAACGAGGCTTTCGCCGCGCAGGCGCTTGCCGTGCTGCGCCAGCTCGGGATCGATGACGATGCGGAACACGTCAATCCCAACGGCGGTGCTATCGCTCTTGGCCACCCGCTGGGAATGAGCGGTGCGCGCCTGGCGATGACGGCCGCACGCGAGCTGCATCGTCGCGGCGGCCGACGCGCGCTCGCGACGCTGTGCGTCGGTGTTGGGCAAGGGGTTGCGGTCTCATTCGAGGCGGCAGCGTGATGTCGCCCCGGAGGATGAGCCTGATCGATGCCCTCCTTTTGCGGGCAACGATCCATCGCGCTGCAAAAGTCGGCGTGATCGTCGGCACTCTTCTCATCCTGCTGAACCATGGGGACGCGATCCTGCAGGGGCAGTTTCCGGCGTGGTGGAAGGTCGTGCTGACCTATCTCGTCCCCTATTCGGTCAGTTCCTATTCCACCGCCGTGCTGATGCACGATCTCTCCGTTGCAGGGCTTCCGCCGGAGCGTGCGATATGAACAAGGTCTACGACACCGCTGCAGCGGCACTGCAGGACGTTGCAACTGACGGCATGTTGGTGGCCTGCGGCGGGTTCGGCCTGTGCGGATTGCCTGAAACCCTGATCGATGCGCTGTTCGATACCGGGGTGAAGGATCTCACGGCCGTTTCCAACAACGCAGGTATCGACGGCGTGGGGCTTGCGCGCCTGATCGAGGAAGGACGGATCGCCAAGATGATCTCGTCATACGTCGGTAACAACAGGACGTTCGAGCGCGCCTATCTGGCGGGCGAGGTAGAGCTGGAATTCAGCCCGCAGGGCACGATGTCCGAACGCCTGCGCGCAGGCGGGGCAGGAATACCTGCATTCTATACCCGCACGGGCGTCGGCACGCAGATCGCCGAGGGCAAGCCGCATGCCGAATTCGATGGCCTGACATACGTTCAGGAGCGCGCCATCCGCGCCGATCTGGCACTCGTGAAGGCTGAAGTCGCCGATACCCGGGGCAATCTGATCTATCGCAAGACTGCGCGAAACTTCAATCCAATTATGGCAGCCGCGGGAAAGATCACCGTCGCGGAAGTGGAGCGCATCGTGCCCGCTGGCGAACTGGACCCGGACTGCATTCATACACCAGGCATCTACGTCGACCGGATCGTTCGCGCGACAAGGCCGAAGCGCATGGAATTCGTGACCAACAGCAAGGTGTCGGCGCAATGAGCTGGACCCGGGACGACATGGCCAGGCGGGCGGCGGCCGAACTGGAGAGCGGTTTCTACGTGAACCTGGGAATCGGCATTCCCACCCTCGTCGCGAACCACATCCCCAGGGGGGTCGACGTGATCCTGCAATCCGAAAACGGAATGCTGGCGATGGGCCCGTATCCGGATGCAGGCGAGGAGGACCCCGATCTCATCAACGCGGGAAAACAGACCGTGACCGAACTGCCGGACACGAGTTACTTTTCGTCCGCGGAAAGTTTCGCAATGATCCGCGGCGGACATATCGACCTGGCCATCCTCGGCACGATGGAGGTGTCCCATAACGGCGACATCGCCAACTGGATGGTTCCGGGCAGCATGGTGAAGGGCATGGGCGGGGCGATGGATCTCGTCGCAGGGGTCAGGCGTGTCCTCGTGATAACCGACCACCTGACGCGAACGGGCAAGCCCAAGCTGCTCCGGCAATGCCACTTGCCCTTGACCGGCACCGCCTGCGTGGACCGGGTGATAACCGACCTCGGCGTGTTCGACGTGACCGGAACCGCCTTCCGCACCGTGGAGCTGGCGCCCGGCGTTACCCTCGACGAGGTGCGCGAGAAGACCGACGGTACGATCGAGGACGCGCGGTAGTGAACGGCCATCGAACTCTGCTGCCCGGCACCAGGGCGCCTCAACTGTCATTCGCGCTTGCCGACGGTGGTCATTGGTCGCTGGAGGACGCCGAGGCGAAGCATTTCGTCCTTATCGATTTCTATCGCGGGCTGCATTGCCCACGGTGCCAGCTCCATCTCGTCGACGTGAAGAATAAACTGGCGCGGTTCACGCAGCGCGGCGTCGCCGTCGTTGCCGTTTCCATGGACGGGCGCGACCGGGCGGAGGCTGCTCGCGACAGGTGGGGGCTGGGCGGCCTGACACTCGGCTATGGTCTTTCGGAAGATCAAGCGAGAGCCTGGGGTCTGTACCTGACGGAGGCGATGAGCGAGGCCGAACCTGCGCGTTTCAGCGAGCCGGCGCTGATCATGGTTCAGGCGGGTTCGGGCCGGGTTTATTCGGCTGTGTACGGCACCAATCCGCTCAACAGGATACACGCCAGCGATATTCTGGAAGGCATCGATGCCGTGCTGGCCCGGGACTATCCGCCACGGGGCACGCTGGCATGATAGCCCCCGATCGACCTGCAGCACACAAGTCGTGGTTCAGGCGCGCCTCGTCCATAGGCCTCGTGCTGATCGCTGCGGCGCTCGCCTTCCTGGCATTTCTGATCTGGAACGGAAGTCGGTTGCTCGACGCCCCGCTTGCGGCCCTTGCGGGAGATCGCATGGTGCCGGCTCACGACGAGCTTTTTGCAGCCGATGCATTGCGGGTATTCGTTTGTGGTTCCTCGTCCCCGCTTGCCACGCCCGATCGGGCCAAGACCTGCATTGGTGTCATCGCCAATGGCCGTATCCTCCTGTTCGACACCGGCGCCGGCTCCATGCGCAATATTGAGAACTGGAGGCTGAAGCCGGAACGGATCAGCCATGTGTTTCTCACGCATTTCCACTCGGATCATTTCGCGGATCTCGATGAAGTAGCGGTCCAGTCGTGGATTATGGGCCGTAGTGAGCCGATCACCGTCTTCGGCGGGGAAGGGGTCGAACGGGTGGTAGAGGGCTACAATCAGGCGCTGGCGCTGGATGCCGGATATCGCAATGCCTACGGCACGGAACGCTTTTTCCCAATTGCTGCGGCGACGCTGCGTCCTCACCCCATCTCGCCGCTCCCCGGTCGGGCGGTTCCCGTCTTTCGCGAAGGCAAACTGGTCGTTTCCGCCTTCGCGGTCGATCACGGCATCGTGAAGCCGGCCCTGGGCTACGAGGTTCGATATGGCGACCGGCGGATCGTGATCTCGGGCGATACGCGACGAAACCCCGGGCTCGAGACTATTGCCGAGCAGACGGACGTCTTGTTCCACGAAGCCTATTCGGGGCGGCTGACCGAGATTATCGGCAAGGGCGCCCGACAGAGCGGAAACGCGCGGATGCAGTACATACTGGGGAAGGCGGGCGATTATCATACCCCGTCGGAAGATTTTTCCGAACTTGCCGGCAGCACCCGTGCCCGGCGGGTGGTGATGTACCACCTTGCCCCCCCACCGGACAATTTCGTCATGAAGCGGATATTCCTTTC
This sequence comes from Pelagerythrobacter marensis, assembly GCF_001028625.1. Classification (NCBI taxonomy): domain Bacteria; kingdom Pseudomonadati; phylum Pseudomonadota; class Alphaproteobacteria; order Sphingomonadales; family Erythrobacteraceae; genus Pelagerythrobacter; species Pelagerythrobacter marensis. The sequence goes on from NZ_CP011805.1 coordinate 990,438, forward strand.
CGGCATGCCGGATAACGTCACCCTTGCCGAAGATGGGCAGCTGTTCACCCTCCGCCCCGGCGAAACCGGCATCGACGAAAGCTGGATTGCAGCACCCTGAGCGCGGCCGCAATTTAAGCTGCCACCACTATTGGGGGCTGGCTGGCCCAGAAAAAGGGAGAGCGGGGAGTGGCGGACAGGGTGGGATTCGAACCCACGGTGGGCGTGAACCCACGGCGGTTTTCAAGACCGCTGCCTTAAACCACTCGGCCACCTGTCCGCTTGCTGCGCCAGCTAGCGGTTGCGAGGCGGATTGTCATCACTGCAACGTCGATTCCATCCGTTACTGTATTTAACCTTTGAAAATCATTTGCGGTTCACGCGCGCTCTGCCAGATTGCGCAAATGATCAAACGCTTCCTGTCTCTCGTTCTCGCTGCCGCTGCGGCGGTTGTCGTCCCCGTCTCGCCGCTTGCGGCTCAGGACATGTCGTTCGATGCCTACCTCCAGTTGCTCATTGCACGGGCACGGGCCGAAGGGGTCAGTGAATCGACCATTCTGCGGATGACTCAGGGTCTGGAACCCAGTCAGCGCGTAATCGAACTGGATCGGGCCCAGCCAGGGACCCCGACCCGCAGCGGATACCCTCCGCTCGCCCCTTATATCGCGACCCACGTGGACGCAGCGCGGATCAATGGCGGCAAGGCCGCGCATGCTTCTGCAATCGGTGCGATTCGCGCGATTGAACGCGAATACGGGGTGCCAGGCGAAATTCTGGTCGCGATCTGGGGGCACGAAACGGCCTATGGCCGGGTGACTGGTGGGTTCGATCTTGCACAGGCGCTGGCGACGCTGGCGTGGGAAGGCCGCCGCCGGGATCTTTTCTCGGGCGAATTCGTGGATCTCCTGAAGGTCGCCGACAAGGGCTATTCCCGGTCGCAACTCAAGGGGAGCTGGGCCGGGGCGTTCGGCAATCCCCAGTTCCTGCCCAGTGTCTATCTGCGCCTGGCCACCGATGGCGATGGGGACGGGCGGGCCGATATATTCGGGAACCGGGCCGACACGCTCGCCAGCATTGCGAATTATTTCCGTGATGCAGGCTGGCGACAGGGGCAGCCCTGGGGCGTGCGAGCGTCGGTTCCCGGTGGGTTCGACTGGAGCGCGGTTTCAAGCAAAGTCGTCGCGCCAGTCTGTTCGCGCGTGCACGAGCGGCACAGCCAATGGAAGACCGTTGGCGAATGGCGCGCGATGGGCGTGCAACCGCAACGGCCGTTGGCCGACGATGTGCTTGCATCGCTGTTCCAGCCCGACGGCCCCGGTGCGCCTGCCTGGCTCTTAACCACAAATTATAGGGTGATCCTCGAATACAACTGCTCGAACTACTACGCGATGAGTGTGGGATTGCTTGCAGATGAGATTACCCGATGATCGCCCTGGCGCCTTACTGGCGTTAACCGTTAGCCTCACGCTCGCAGGCTGCGGCCTGGCGGGCGGCGGAGAGCGACCGGCTGCCCAGGGGCAGGGCGCGGCTGCAATCGCGCCGACCGGCCCGGCAGCGGATTACCCCGTCGTTCTGGGCGAACCCTATTCGATCGATGGCGTGGAATACGCGCCGACCGACGCCATGAATCATGACGAGGTCGGCTACGCCACGCTGAACCGCGATGCAGGCGCGGGGGTGACTGTGGCTCACAAGACCCTGCCGCTGCCGAGCTATGTCGAGATCACCGCGCTGGACAGCGGCCGAACGATTCTGGCCAGAGTGGAACGGCGCGGCCCAATGACGAACGCCCGCGTAGTGGCCTTGTCCGCGGATGCTGCCGCCCAACTGGGCGCAGGCGAGGGCGCTCCCGTGCGCGTGAGGCGGGTCAATCCGCCGGAAGTGCAGCGAGCAGACCTGAGGGCAGGGCGGACGGCTCCCCTGCGGATGGAAACGCCGGAAACTCTGCTTCACGTGCTGCGCCGCAAATTGCCGCAAATGGGCTCCGTCAATCTTGCGGGAACGCGTCAGCCCCCCGTCCCCTCGGGCGTGCAGGCTGGGGATCGTGCCAGCGAGCCGGAGGCGAATACTCCGAAGCCGAGCGGAACAGGACCATCGACCTATCCGCTTGCACCCATTGGCGGGCAGGCTGTCACTGGTGAAAATGGAGCGGCGCCTTCGGTTGCCCCCACCCGACCATCGGCGAACGCAGATGGATTCGTGGTTCAGGCCGCCGCCTTTTCCAGCAAGGCGAATGCCGACCGAGCGGCAAGGGCACTGGGCGGCTTCGTTTCACAGGCCGGTCGCTTCTACCGTGTCCGGACTGGTCCGTACGAGAGCCGTGGACAGGCCGAAGCCGCGCTCGCCAAGGTTCGCGCCGCCGGTTATAGCGACGCAAGAGTTTTCACAGCACGTTGAACCGCCGGCTTCCGCCCGGCGGCGGGAGCGCACTTGACCGGTTATCTTCGATATGTGGCAATCTTGCCTGCGCTGGCGTTGGCAACCGCTTCGACTGGGGCAGGGTCTGACCTTCAGCGGGAGGCGGAGCCTTTTGCTGCGGCACCGATAGCGCTGCTCATCGATACCTCCTCGGGCCAGATCCTTTTCGCACGCGATGCGGATCGTCGGTTCATGCCTGCGTCGATCACCAAGGTGATGACGATGTTTCTGGCCTTCGAACTGATCGAAGAAGGGAAGCTGTCGCCGGGGCAATCCTTTGCCATGAGCGAGCAGGCCTATCGCGACTGGTACGGCAAGGGATCGCGCATGTTCCTGGAACTGGGCGAGGTCGTCACCGTCGAAACGCTGTTGCTCGGCATCGCGAATGTTTCCGCCAACGACGGTGCTGCCGTGCTGGCGGAAGGGGTCGCCGGTTCGGTCGATGACTGGGTCGTGCTGATGAACGCCAAGGCGCGTGAAATCGGCATGAACGATAGCCATTTCGGCACGCCGAACGGATGGATGGACGAAGGGCGCACATTCTCCACTGCGCATGATCTGGCCCTGCTCGCACGCGAAATGATCGCGCGGCATCCGCGGCTTTATCGCTTCTATTTCGGTCGTGAGGGTCTCGACTACCGCGGTGTGGCGCAGGCGAACCACGACCCGATCAGAGGGCGCGTGGCCGGCGCGGACGGGATCAAGACCGGCTTTACCAATCAGGCAGGCTACGGCTTTCTCGGCAGTGCGGAGCGGGATGGCCGCAGGCTGGTGATGGTCGCCGCCGCCGCAGCCTCGTCGCGGGAGCGCAGGGATGTTTCGATCGCAATGATGGAGTGGGGCTTCGATGCATTCGATAGCCGCGGCCTGTATCAGCGCGGCGCCTATGTGGGCGAGGCGCAGGTTCAGGAGGGGGCGGAACAGACCGTTCCGCTTGTCGCAGCCGCACCGATCAACGCCACCTTTGCGCGTGGAGCATCTTCGCAGCCAAAGCTGACGATCCGATACGAAGGGCCGCTGCGCGCGCCGCTGGAGGCGGGCGAGCACGTTGCGGAACTGGAGATCGAAATGGAAGGTGCGCCGCCTTCTCGCGTTCCCCTGGTTACCGGGCAGGCCGTGGCGTCGGCTACGGGCTGGCAGCGCCTTAGAAACGGGCTCTGGGGAGTGATCGGGTGAGGCGCGGCCGTTTCATTGCCTTTGAAGGCGGGGAAGGGACAGGCAAATCCACCCAGGCGCATATGCTGGCAGACGCGCTCGGTCGCCGCGGTATCGACGCGGTGTTGACGCGCGAGCCCGGCGGAACGCCCGGCGCCGAGGCTATTCGCTCGCTGTTACTCGAACCGCCGGGGGAAGGGTGGGGCGCCCCGGCCGAGGCATTGCTGTTCGCAGCAGCCCGCGCCGACCATGTCACCCGCATGATCGGGCCCGCGCTGGAGCAGGGCCAGTGGGTCGTCTGCGACCGGTTCGTCGATTCGAGCCGTGCCTATCAAGGCGGGGCGGGCGGCGTCGGGGACGAGGCCGTGCGTACGCTGCACGCAATTGGCAGCGGTGGCCTGCGGCCTGATCTTACTCTGCTGATCGAGGTCCCTCCCGAGGTGGCGGCGGAGCGATTGTCCCGCCGCGATGCCGGCAGGACGGATGCGATCGGCGGCCGTGATGCGGATTATCATGCGAAGGTGGCGCAGTCGTTTCGCACTTTCGCGGACGATGATTCTGCCGCCTTTTGGACTGTCGACGGGAATGCACCGGCAGAGCAGGTTCACGCGCGTGTCCTCGATGCACTGGCGCCGTTCCTGGACGAAGTCTCGCCGTGAGCCTGCTCGGTCACGAAGGGCCATGGCGCGAATGGCGCAAGGCACTCGGCGGAGAGCGCATGCATCACGCCTGGCTGCTGGCAGGCAAGCGCGGGCTCGGGAAAATGCACTTCGCGCAAGCGGCTGCACGCGCGCTCTGCGGGGCGGAGGACGCCGATGGCAGTGCCCAGCACCCGGACATTCACGTTCTTACCCATTTGCCGAAGGACGATAAGGAAGAACGGAAGAGAGGCGATGGCAAACCCTACGAGGTTCGCCGCAACATTACCGTGGGGCAGATACGTGCGTTGCAGCAGCGCCTGACAACACGCCCCACGCTTGGGTCGCGCAGAGCCGTGATCATCGATCCGGCGGACGATCTGGAAAAGAGCGCGTCCAACGCGTTGCTCAAAAGCCTGGAGGAGCCGCCGGCGGGAACATACTTTCTGCTGGTGGCCCATCGCCCGGCCAAATTGTTGCCGACGATCCGTTCGCGCTGCCGTGTTCTGCGCTTCTCAGCGCTCGACGACGACGCGCTCGGCAATTGGCTGACGTCACAGGTTCCCGAATGCGATGCGGACACTCGTGCTGCTGCTGTCCGCGCTTCGGGTGGATCGCCCGGGCTTGCCCTCGATTTCGTAAATCGCGGGCTTGGCCCCCTCGACACGCTGATGTCGCGCATCGTGCGCGATGGGGATCGAAATTTCGAATTGCGGGGCCAACTCGCGGATGTGGTCGGCGCGCGGCCGGATCGCGAGCGGATAGCTGCAATCCTCGACCTGGCCCGCTCGGTTCTCGCCAGCGAAATGAACCGCGCGGACCGCCACGCCTGGAGCCCGCTGGTCGATGCGCACGCCGAACTCGTCCGGCTTGCAGGCCAGGCGCCAACCTATAACTTCGATCCCGGATTGCTCGTGATGGAAATCGGCACCTTGCTCGCCTCGGCGGCGCCCGCTAGCGAGCGCGCCGATGTCTGAACCTTTTTATATCACCACCGCGATCAACTATCCGAACGGTCGCCCCCACATCGGCCATGCCTACGAGGCCGTGGCCGCCGACGTCATCGCGCGCTTTCACCGGGCGATGGGACGCGAGGTGCGTTTCCAGACCGGCACCGACGAGCACGGGCTGAAGATGGCTCGGAAGGCCGCCGAACAGAACCGCAGCGCGAGCGACCTCGCCGAAGAGATGTCCGGTTATTTCAAAGAGATGGCTGGCGCTCTCAACATCTCTTACGATCGCTTCATCCGTACCTCGGAAAGCGATCATCATCGCGCCAGCCAGACGATCTGGCGCGCGATGGAGGCCAGGGGCGATCTCTATCTCGATCGGTACGAGGGTTGGTATTCCGTTCGGGATGAAGCCTATTACGACGAGAAGGAACTGGTCGCCGGCGAGGCAGGCGAAAAGCTCTCGCCCCAGGGAACTCCCGTCGAATGGACTGTGGAAGAAAGCTGGTTCTTCCGCCTTTCCCGATATCAGGACCAGATTCTGGACCTGCTCCGCAGCCCCGGTTTCTGCGAGCCGGAAAGCCGCCGCAACGAAATGATCGCGTTCGTTTCGGGCGGTTTGAAGGATCTGTCGGTCAGCAGGACCAGCTTCGACTGGGGCGTCCCGGTTCCCGGCAGCGACGGCCATGTCATGTACGTCTGGGTCGATGCCCTGACGAACTACATCACCGGCCTCGGCTATCCCGACGACACCGATCTGTGGAGCAAGTTCTGGCCGGCGGACCTTCACCTGATCGGCAAGGACATCGTTCGTTTCCACACGGTCTATTGGCCAGCGTTCTTGATGAGCGCAGACCTGCCGCTCCCGAAAAAGGTGTTCGGTCACGGATTTCTGCTCAACCGGGGGCAGAAGGAGTCCAAGTCTCTCGGTAATGTGACCGATCCGCTTGAACTGGCGAGCCGTTTCGGTGTCGACCCGCTGCGCTATTTCTTCCTGCGGGAAATCGCCTTCGGGCAGGACGGTAGCTATTCTGCCGAAGCGATCGTCACCCGCGCCAATGCCGAACTGGCAAACAGCTTCGGCAATCTGGCGCAGCGAACTTTGTCCATGATTTTCAAAAACATGGAAGGTAAAATTGCAAGTCATGACGTCGCACAGAACGATGCTGACCTGATCGCTGCCGTTCGCAAGGCTTGCGAGGAGGATCTGCCGCGCGAGTTCGAGCGCCTGAATTTCTCCAACGGGCTCGAAGCATGGATGCGCGCAGTTTTCGCGTGCAATCAGTATGTCGACGAGCAGGCCCCTTGGGCCCTGCGCAAGACCGATCCTGAGCGGATGGAAGTCGTCCTCATGACCCTTCTGCGCTGTGTCCATGATCTTGCCATCGCCGTACGGCCGGTCGTGCCCGCCGCAGCGGACGCGCTTCTCGATCAGATGGGGGTTCGCGCCGATGAACGTGATTTTGCGTCGATCGGGAGCGAGGAGTGGTTCGACCGGCTGGTCGAAAGCGGCTTTACGATCGAGCGACCGACCGGCGTTTTCCCGCGCCTGGAATTGCCCGACAACGAGGCGGTCTGATGCTGATCGATAGCCACTGCCATCTCGAATACGAAGGTCTCGCCGAAAATCAGGGCGAGGCGCTGGATCGCGCGCGTGCAGCGGGGGTAGGGGGCTTTCTCAACATCTCGACCCGGCGCAGCGAGTGGGAGAGGGTGGTCGGCACCGCCAACCGCGAGCACGACGTCTGGGCCAGCGTCGGCATTCATCCGCATGAAGCCGATGCGCACGAAGATCTCGGCGTGGCCGAATTGCGGGATGCGACCAGCGATCCGCGCGTGATCGGCATCGGCGAGACCGGTCTCGATTATTTCTATGACAAGTCTGAGCGTGCTGTGCAGCAGGCGCTGTTCCGTATGCACATCGGCGTCGCGCGGGAAACCGGGGTGCCGCTCATTATTCATACTCGCGATGCGGATACCGATACGGCCGCAATCCTTGCCGAAGAAATGGAAAAGGGCGCTTTTCCCGCGCTGATCCACTGCTTCACAGCGTCACGCGCTTTCGCCGCTACCGTGCTCGATCTGGGCCTGTCGATCTCACTTTCGGGCATCGTGACGTTCAAGAATGCCAAAGAACTGCAGGAAATCGCAAAGGATTTGCCTGCGGATCGTTTGCTGGTAGAAACCGACAGCCCGTTCCTCGCGCCGGTTCCGCATCGCGGAAAACCCTGCGAGCCGGCATTCGTCCGCAATACGGCGGAATTTCTGGCCTCTTTGCGCGATGAACCGTTCGAGCAGCTGGCCGAGACCACGACCACCAATTTCTTCCGCCTGTTCTCCAGGGCGGCTGCATGAAGTGCATCGTTCTGGGGTCTGGCACATCGACGGGCGTTCCCAGGATTGGGGGCGACTGGGGCGATTGCGATCCGTCTGAACCCAGGAACCGCCGTACCCGTGTGTCTATCCTGCTGGAAAGTGACGAAGGCCGGCGTTTGCTGATCGATACGTCGACCGACTTGCGTCAGCAGTTTCTGACCAACGACATCGACGCCATCGATGCCGTGTTCTGGACGCACGATCACGCCGATCACTGTCACGGGATCGACGATCTCCGCGTGCTTCGCTACGGTCGGGGCGGCCCGATACCCGGTTATGCCTCGACTTTCACTGTCGAACGGCTGCGGCGCAGGTTCGATTATGTCTTCGCCGGTCAGCACGGCTATCCGACGATCGTTTCGCTCGATACGCTTGATCGGTTGCGTCTTTGCGCAGGATTCTCGGTCGAATGGTGCCAGATGCCGCACGGGCCGGCGCAATCGACCGGATATCGCTTCGAATGTGACGGAAAATCCGTAGCTTACGCCACCGATTTCAGCGAGATTCGGGAGGAAATGGTTGATACATTTGCCGATGTCGACCTGCTTGTCGTCGACTGTCTTCGCCGAGAACCGCATCCCACGCATGCGCATCTGGCGATGGCTCTCGAGCTTGCAGATCGCTGCCGTGCCCGGCAGACGGTGCTGACGCATCTGGACAAGAGCATGGACTATCGAACGCTATCCGGCGAAGTTCCTGCTGGCGTGATGGTCGGCTACGACGGGCTGGAGGTGACGGCATGAGCGAATACGACACGGTACGGCTGGTCGCGCTCGCAGGATGGCTGATCCTGGCGCTCAGCGTGTTCGCGTCGTTCCGGCTGGACTGGAAGAAGAGTGTTCGCATGGCGCTGATCTGGGTACTGCTGTTCGGCGGAGCGGCGATCCTGTTCGGTCTCATCCTCGGATAGCTCATGCACCTGCGATTTGATTTAACATAATATATATTATCGCTTCGATCTATGTCCGGACAGCTCGACCGCCTTCTCCGCATAATGGCCACTCTGCGCGACCCTGTGAACGGTTGCGAGTGGGATCGTGCGCAACGCTTCGAGACGATTGTTCCGCACACGATCGAAGAAGCTTACGAGGTCGCAGATGCGGTGGCCCGCGGCGACCTGGAGGATCTCCGCGACGAACTCGGCGACTTGCTGTTTCAGGTCGTCTTCCAGGGTCGGATTGCCGAAGAAGCCGGCCATTTCGATTTCAACGACATTGCGGCAGCCATTGCCGACAAGCTGGAAGCGCGCCACCCGCACATCTTCGGCGACGCCCAATGGGCGACCGGGATGCGTGAAGAACGCTGGGAGGCAATCAAGGCGCAGGAACGAGCGGCCAAGGGCGCCGAAAGTGCGCTCGATGGTGTGGCGATGGCACTCCCGGCGCTGTCGCGTGCGGAAAAGCTCCAGAAGCGTGCCGCGCGGGTCGGCTTCGACTGGCCCGATACTGCCGGTCCGCGCGCCAAGGTGGTCGAGGAAATGGACGAGTTGGAACAAGCAAAGGACCACGCCGAGCGTCTGGATGAAGCCGGCGACCTTCTCTTCTCTGCCGTCAACCTCGTTCGCGCTCACGGTATCTCGGCCGAAGAGGCATTACGCGCGGCAAACGCCAAGTTCGAGCGCCGCTTCCGCGCGATGGAAGATCACGCAGAGGAACCGCTGGCCAATCTGACGGTGGAAGATCAGGAGGATCTTTGGCGCAGGGTCAAGCGCGACGAACGGGGTTCCTAGTCGACCAGGCTTTCGAACCGCCCCAGTTCCTTCGGCGTCAAACGCACGAGAACGCGACGTCTCGGTTCTTCGCCCCCCTCGTCCACAACATCGTCTTCGATCACTTCGCCGTGAGCATGAAGCCAGGCAATCTTCTGTCCGCTTGCGGCGGGTAGCACAATCTCATGAACTTTCGCCCCTGCCGTCAGCAGCGCGTCGAGCCGCGTGAGTAGCGCCTCAACTCCCTCCCCCGTCACGGCGGAAATCGGCACGGAATTCTCGTCCAGCTGAGCGCTCTCTATGAGCCTGTCGTGTTCCGGCGAAGTCAGCAAATCGGTCTTGTTCCACGCCTCAACGACAGGGATCGCGTCGCCCTGCCCCTCTTCCCCGTTCGCAACGCCGAGATCGCCCAGCACGGCCAGAACTTGTGCCTTCTGGGCCGCAGAGGCGGGATTGGCCATATCGCGCACGTGGACGATGACGTCTGCGCCCGTAACTTCCTCCAAAGTCGCCCGAAATGCCGCGACGAGCTGGGTCGGAAGGTCGGAAATGAAGCCGACGGTATCCGACAGAATGACTTTTTCCACCCCCGGCAGGCGGACAGAGCGCATCGTGGGATCCAGCGTGGCGAACAGAAGATCTTCCGCCATAACAGCTTCACCGGTCAATTTATTGAAAAGTGTTGACTTTCCTGCATTGGTATAGCCGACGAGAGCGATGACAGGCCAAGGCGCCCGGCTCCGTCTTTCGCGGTGGAGAGCGCGGGTTTTGCGTACCTGTTCCAGTTCCTTGCGCAGGCGGCCCATGCGCTGACGGATCATGCGCCGGTCAGCCTCGATCTGGGTTTCGCCCGGTCCACCGAGAAATCCGAAGCCGCCGCGCTGCCGTTCGAGGTGAGTCCACGAGCGGACAAGGCGACTTTGCTGATAATCCAGGTGCGCAAGTTCCACCTGAAGCCGCCCCTCCGCCGTGGCCGCGCGTTCGCCGAAGATCTCGAGGATCAGGCCCGTCCGGTCGATCACCTTACGGCGAAGCGACTCTTCCAGATTGCGCTGCTGGATGGCCGACAAAGCGCCGTCGATCACGACCAGTTCGGCTTCGTGCTGTTCACACGCGGTGGCGATATTCTCGACCTGGCCCGAGCCGAACAAAGTGCCCGGCTTCACCTGCCGTACGGGGATGACGCTCGCGTCGGCAACCACGATACCGATCGCCAGGGCAAGCCCGCAGGCTTCGGCCAGGCGCGAATCGGCGTCCAGATCGTGCTGCTGCCCGCGGATGTCGGGACACACGACGACCGCACGCGCACCGCGCGAAACTTCGCTCAGGAGGTTGTCGTCGAAGCTCAGTCTTCGTCGCCTTCCCACTCGTCCGACAGATCTACCGGAGTCGCAGGCTGGATTGTCGATACGGCATGTTTGTAGGCGAGTTGGACGTAGCCTTCTCGCTCAAGCAGCATGCAAAACAGATCGTACGCTGCGATCGCGCCCTGAAGCATCACGCCATTGACGAGAAACATCGTCACCTGCGCTTCGGCGTCGCGCACGCGCGAAAGGAAGACATCCTGCAGCAGGCGCAGTTTCTTGTTCGAATCCTGGCTGGCGAACTGCTTCGCATCCATCGGCTGCCCGGGCATGATGGTCGATATCGCATGCTTGTAGACAAGTTGCGATTGCCCGTCCCGTCGAAGCAGGATGGAAAAATTGTCGAACCAGGTGACAATGCCCTGGAGCTTGACGCCTTTCACAAGGAACATCGTAACCGGGGTCTTGTTCTTGCGCAGGATGTTGAGAAACGCGTCCTGCAGATTGGGCTGGCGTCCCTGCTTGGGCTCTTCGGCCGGCTTCGCCTTGGGGCGCGCGGAGAGAGTCTGTCCGCTAGGCATCTTTGTGCTTCCTTCTTCTTGGCGGCCGCCCTTGCGGTCCGCATTCTGGCTGGCGGGGATAAATCGCCAGCCGGGTAGTCAACCGATTATGCCTCGCTTGGTGCCCGCGAGCAACGCAATTTCGTCGCTGGAACTCAGTCCTTGCGCTCGGACGGACCGCGTTCGCCCATGCCGAGGAGCTTCAGCTTGCGATGCAGGGCCGAACGTTCCATCCCGATGAAGCTCGCCGTTTTCGAGATATTGCCGGAGAAGCGGCGTATCTGAATGCTCAGATACTCCCGCTCGAAGCTTTCCCGCGCCTCCCGCAGCGGCACGCCCATCAGGGTAGAAAGGCCGTTCGTTGCGCCGAGCTTGCCCCCCATCACCTCGCTGGGCAGCATTTCCGCTTCGACCATCTGCAGATCGTCGCGCGGGGACAGAATAACGGTTCGCTCCACAACATTTCGCAGCTGGCGCACGTTGCCGGGCCAGTCATAGGCCTGAAGCGCAGCCATCGCCTCTTCCGAAATGTCGGGTGCCGGGATGCCCTGCTCCGCAGCGTATCGCGTAAAGAAGTGCTGCGTAAGCGCAGGAATATCATCGCGACGCTCGGACAACGAAGGGATCGCGACCGGCACCACGTTCAGCCGGTAGAACAGGTCTTCCCGAAACCGCTTGTCTTCAATCTCCTGCGCCAGATCGCGCGAGGTGGACGAGACGACCCGTACATCGACACCGATCTGACGGTTACCGCCCACTCGAACGAAGCTTTGCTCTGTCAGAACGCGAAGTATTCGCGCCTGAGTGGAAAGCGGCATGTCGGCCACTTCATCGAGATATAGCGTGCCGCCGTCCGCCATTTCGAGCAGGCCAGGCCTGACCAGCTTGCCATCCGCTTCTTCCCCGAACAGCTCGTGTTCGAAGCGTTCCGGCGTGATGCGGGCGGAATTGACGATCACGAATCCGCCTTCGGACCGGCCGCTCCAAGCATGCAGGAGCCGGGCGGCCACTTCCTTGCCCGCCCCTGCCGGGCCGCTGATAAGCACGCGGCTCCCGGTGCCGGCCACACGCTTCAGCGTGGCGCGCACCTGGTTGATCACCGACGAGTTACCGGTGAATTCCTCGCCAACGCTGAATCCCTGCCGCAGCCTGGTGTTTTCCCGGCGCAACCGCTCGGTTTCGGTCGCGCGTGCGACAAGATGGAGCAGTTTTTCCGCTTCGAACGGCTTCTCGATGAAATCCACCGCCCCCCGGCTGACGGCGGAAACGGCGGTATCGATATTGCCGTGGCCAGAGAATATGATCACCGGCAGTTCGGGTTCGCGCTTCTTGATCTCGTCGAGCACTTCGAGCCCATCCATCGGGCTGCCGTGAAGCCAGACGTCGAGCAACACCAGACTGGGCCGACGCTCGTCGATTGCTGTCAGCGCAGCGGCGCTGTCGCCCGCCGTGCGACATTCGTATCCCTCGTCGCTGAGCACGCCGGACACGAGTTCGCGAATGTCGCGCTCGTCATCCACAACGAGAATTTCGAGGGTCATCGACAGTACTCCTTACAAAGTCTCATTCGGCGCCTTCGCTACCCTGCGGCGCCGGGTTGCGCGCAAAGCGCAGGGTGACCCGTGTCCCCCCACCCGCTGCGGTTGCGAAAGCCATTTCCCCCCCGTGTTCCTCGACAATCTTGTTGACGATGGCGAGGCCGAGCCCCGTCCCCTTCTCGCGCGTCGTCACATAGGGTTCCACGATCCGGTCCCGGTCCTGCGGCAGACCCACCCCGTTATCGTCTACCGCTACGGTGATATCCTCTTCACCCGGAACGATGGTCACGCCGATCCGCCCTCGATAATCAGGTTCCGCAGTGCGTCGGCGGGCTTCGACTGCCTCGACTGCGTTCTTGAGCACATTGGTCATCGCCTGCCCGACCTGATGGCGATCGCAGGCCACCGTCACGGGGCCCGTGCCTTCGAATTCGAAACGGAAATCGATCTCCGGATGGGCCACTTCCTGGAGGAAGAGAGCCTGACGGACGAGGTCGAGGGCGTCTTCCTGCCGGAAAACCGGTTTCGGCAAACGCGCGAACGACGAGAATTCATCGACCATCTTCCGCAGATCCCCGACCTGCCGCACGATCGTGCTGGTCAGTTCGTCGAACAGATCCCCGTCGCTTTCGATCTGCGAGCGGTACCGGCGCTTGAGCCGTTCCGTTGCCAACTGGATCGGCGTCAAAGGGTTCTTGATTTCATGCGCGATACGGCGTGCGACATCCGACCAGGCCGCCTGCCTCTGGTCCAGCAACTGGCGCGTAATGTCTTCGAAGGTGATCACTTTCCCTTCGGAGAAATCGGCAATTTTCACCGCCAGCGTCAGCAATTCGCCGGCGACCGTCTGATTGACGATGCCACGATCGATCCCGCCGTTGAGCAACGCTGCAATCGGGGGTGTTAGCTCATCCAGCGTGAGCCCGACCGGGGGCGGCGAGCCTTCATCGAGAAGAAGAGCCTGCGCCGACCCATTCATCAACAGGACCTGACGATCCTGATCGACCGAGATGACACCCGCTGTGACCGATTCCAGAACCGTCGCCATGAAGGCGCGGCGGTTTTCGAGCTGCCGATTGGCGTTGACCAGCGCGTCAGTCTGCTTTTCGATCTGGGCGGTCATTCGGTTGAACGCACGGTTCAGCAAGCCGATCTCGTCCGGCCCGGTGCGGCCTTCCACACGCAGGGCGAAGTTGCCCGCCCCGACTTGCCGCGCCGCGCCGACTAAATCGGTGAGGGGCTCAACCTGTCGATCTGCAAACCGGAGAGCAAACCACACGGCGAGCGCGAGCAATCCCAGCGATACGAAGAACAGCGCAAGGTTGAACCGCAATTGCAGCGCCCTGCCCCGCTGGGTCAGCGCCTCATAATTTGTGGAGATCGAATTGGCGCGATCCCACAGGTCGAATGCGAAAGCCTTGGAATTCCGGGCGTTGTAGAGAAATATCCCGCTGTCCCGATCGATGGCAGCGATCGCCTCGATCCGTTCGGCTTCGCCCTGGACCACGACGGGTTCGTCGGTTCCGACCCGGTCGAAGACCGAAGGATCGAACCGGGTTGGATCGTTATCCGCCAACAGGCCGAACATTGCAGCGGTTCGCAGGCTGCCATCCGCCACGCGTTGCAGGATGGCGGATTCGTTGATGTTCCGACCTTCGGCCTGATAACGGTAATAGTCTTCGAAACCGCCGTCTGTCAGCGTGCCCCGCTCGAAATAGTAACGCAGGTCGCCGGCCATCGCGATCGTATGGTTGGCCACCTCCAGCTGGTTTTCTTCGTAGTAACCACGTGCAAACTCGTTCGCATTGCGCATCAATCCGCGCGAATCGTCGGAAAACCAGAAATCCACGCCGGACTGAAAAAGCACTGCCGCAAAAGCCGCGACGAGCAGCGTGGGAACGGCGGCAACCAGCGAAAAGAAGAAAACCAGGCGCACATGCAGCCGCGCGGTGCTGCCCGCCGCCCGGCGAAGCGCCAGACGGCGACCGAACAGCACCACCAGCGCCATGGCGGGCAGGAGCGTCCCGATCAGCAGGCTTGCGACCTGTCCCGCCGGCACCAGTTGCCCATCTGCCGGCGCGCTGTCGAACGTGAGCCAGGTCGTCAGGATCATTGTCGCCAGCGCCAGCGCCGAAACGATCTCCAGCAACAGGAAGAAGTTCGCGCGCCGCGATGCAACGACGAAACGACGCCACCAGCGCGGATTGCGCCTTGTCAGAGGGAGTGTCGATTCCGCCACAGTTGCAGGCTTACAACTGCACTGTTGCGGATATGCAAGGCCAAATCCGTTCAAAAGAGGAATTCACCAGACGGACTGCTAATCGCCGCTCGAGAAATTGTCGACGTTGAGCTGCAATTCGCTGAGCTTCTTGCGCAAAGTATTGCGGTTGATGCCAAGGAGCCTGGCAGCCCGCAACTGGTTCCCGCCGGTCTGCCTCAGCGCATGTTCGAACAGGGGACGTTCGAACGCGGCGATGGCGCGATGGTACACTGTGCCTTGAGCCGGCGCGTGCTCGGCCAGCCACGCGGCCAGCGCCGATCGCAAACCATCGCCCTGCCCCACGCCATCGGGATGCGAGGTATCGCCCAATATCGTTTCGACGGCCAGCGCATCGATTACGTCGTCACGCGCCATGAGAGCGAGACGATACACCGCATTCTGCAATTCGCGCACGTTGCCGCGCCATGCCTGCTGTTCCAGGAGCGTCAAAGCCGCTCGATCGATCCGGCGTTCCGGCAGCCCTTCGCGTGCGGCCAGCCCCAGAAAATGCTTGGTCAGCGCCTCGATATCCTCGACCCGGTCACGCAGCGGCGGCAGCAGGATCGGCACGACATTGAGGCGGTAGAACAAGTCTTCCCGAAAGTGGCCCGCCGCAATCATCGGCTTAAGATCGCGATTGGTGGCCGCGATGATCCTTACGTCGACGGCAATTTCCTGTCGGCCGCCAACCCGCCGGATGCGGCCTGACTGCAGGGCCCGCAGAAGCCGGGTTTGGGCTTCGATCGGCATGTCGCCGATTTCATCCAGAAACAAGGTCCCGCCATTCGCCTGCTCGAACTTGCCGATCGCTTGCGCGATTGCGCCGGTAAACGCGCCCTTCTCGTGGCCGAACAGTTCGCTCTCGATCAGGTCCGCTGGAATGGCAGCGGCATTGACTGCGACGAACGGACCCGACTTGCGATGGCCGAGCTGGTGAATTGCCTCTGCCACCAGTTCCTTGCCGGTGCCGGATTCGCCGAGGACGAGTACGGTCAGATCGTTGCGCAGGACGCGGGTGATCATGCGATAGACGGCCTGCATCGCCTGACTGCGACCGACCAGGGGCAAGCCGTCCCCTGCCTGCCCCTCCTCCCCACGCTTGTCGCCCGACCCGACGGCCTGGCTGACGGCGCGCACCAGATCGTCGAGATCGAACGGCTTGGGGAAGTACTCGAACGCACCGGTGTCGCTCGCACGAACAGCCGTGTCGAGGGTGTTTTGCGCCGACAAAACGATCAGCGGCATGTCCGGGCACGCCGTCCGCACGCTGTCGATTGTGGCGATCCCGTCGCCGTCGGTCAGCATGACGTCGGTCAGCATCACATCGTACTTGCCTGCGGCAAGCAGCCTGTCGCGGGCTTCTATGCTGTCGCAACGATCGACGGTGAAGCCGTCATCCTCCAGTGCCGATCGAATAACCGTGGCGATCGACGCGTCGTCTTCAACCAGCAGCACGGTGCCGCTCATGCCTGTTCTCCTTCGTCACGCGCCAGAGGCAGGTGAATGCGAAAGTGGGTCAGCCCCTCTCGTTCGTCGCGCTGATGGCCGATACGTCCGTTCATGTCGCGAATGAGCTTGCGGACGAGCGCCAGGCCGAGGCCCTGCCCGCTTGATTTGGAGGTTACGAAGGGTTCGAACACGTGATCGCGCAGGGACGGTTCGATCCCGGGACCATTGTCGCTGACTGAAACTTCCACCGGCAACCGAATCGCCCGGCCGAGTTTCAGGTTCGAAACGAGCCCGCTAACGAAGCGCGTTCGAATGACGATCTTCGGCGCCTCTCCACTGGCACAGGCATCGCGAGCATTCGAAATCAGATTGATCAGCACCTGCTCCAGCGCATCGCGACTGGCCAGGACGGGGGGGAGCGAGGGGTCGAACTCCTCGACCATTTCGACCTTCTGCGTTCCAGCGGCGCGCACCGTTGCGATGGCACTACGGACCGCCTCGTGCAGGTTGGTCGGCGCGACCGGATCGGCACGTTCGCTGCCGAGGCGCTGCATCCGGTCGACCAGACGAGCGATACGATCGACTTCGACCGATATCATCGTCGCCAGTGGCCGGTCACGTTCATCGAGCTTGCGCGCGACAAGCTGTCCCGCACCCCGGATCGCGGCAAGCGGGTTCTTGATTTCATGGGCAAGGATGGCGGGTGCGCGCAGGGTCGTTTCCGTTCGTCCTTCGTCCCCCATCTCGCCTTGCCCGACTTCCGAAAGTGTCATCACACGCCAGCCAGGATGGGACGCCAGCGGCGACACTGTCATGTTCACCTGGGCAACCCGTTCGCCGCATCGCATCGCCATGCCGCGCACCGTCAGCCGCGCATCGGGATCGGCCAGACGCAGTGCAACCCGTTCATCCTCAAGGGCAATCACGTCGAGAAGCGATTCGCCTACCAGTCGACGAGCGCTGCGATGCAGCAGGTCTTCGGCGGCAGGATTTGCCTCGCGCACGATGAGTTCGGGATCAAGCAGCAGGATCGCGAAGATCAGGCCGGAGATCTGGGCCGCGGCGTCGGGCCGCCCGCTCGTGCCGTTCATGCTGCGCGGCGGTGAAGGAACGGTTCGTAAAACCGCTCAATCTCTCCCAGAACCTGATCGGGATCGTCGATGAAGTTCGCCCGGTTCCTGAACTCGGCCGAACCGTGCATCCCCTTGGTGTACCAGCCCAGGTGCTTGCGCGCGATCTTGGTGCCCACATCCCTGCCATAATGATCCAGCATCGCCCGATAATGCTCGACCAGCACCGCGTACTGTTCGTCGAAGCTCGGGCTCGCCAGCATCTCGCCGGTGCGCCACCAGTGCATGACCTGGCCCAGCAGCCAGGGCTTGCCGTACGCGCCGCGCCCGATCATCACACCGTCAGCGCCGGATTGTTCCAATGCGCAGGCGGCGTCCTCGATCCCGCAGATATCGCCATTGACGATGACCGGGATGGACACGGCTTCCTTCACCTTGCGGATGAAAGACCAGTCGGCCGCGCCCTTGTACATCTGATTGCGGGTGCGACCGTGAACGGTGATCATCTTGACGCCCAGATCCTCAGCGATCCGGGCAAGCTCGGGCGCGTTCAGGCTCGCATGATCCCAGCCCATCCGCATTTTCACCGTAACAGGGACGGACACGGCCTTGACCGTCGATTCCATCAGCCGCGTTGCCAGCGGAACCTCTCGCATAAGGGCAGACCCGGCCATGCCATTGGTCACCTTGCGCACAGGGCAGCCGAAGTTGATATCGATGATTTCGGCACCGCGATCCTGGTTCAGCTTCGCCGCCTCGCCCATCGATTCCGGGTCACAGCCGACCAGTTGCATCGACACCGGTTCTTCCGCCGGGTCCCAGGCGGCTTTCTGAATGGACTGCCGGGTTTCGCGAATAGCGGCCTGGCTGGCGATCATTTCGGTTACGTTGAGACCTGAGCCATAACGCCGCACCAGCGTGCGGAACGGCATATCGGTCACCCCCGTCATCGGCGCGAGAACGACCGGGCAATCGATCGTCACCGAACCGACCTGAATCGGCCGCAGCGCCGGGGGATGGGGAAGTGTAGTCATTGCAGAAGTGCCTAAAATTTGGGCAGCGCATAGTGGATTGCCCGTCGTGGTGCAAGGCGCTAGCGCGCCGGGTTCCATGGCGTTCAATACTCCCCTGCCCCCCTTCGCCGCAATCGTGGTCGCCGCTGGCAAAGGGCAGCGTTCCGGCCAGTCCGTGCCGAAGCAATTCGCAATCTGGCGTGGCAAGCCAGTGATCCGTCACTCGGTCGAAACCCTGATGCAGGCAGGCGCAGCACCTATGGCAGTGGTGATCGCGCGGGATGCGGAGGAGCAGGCTCGCGACGCGCTGACGGGTCTCGCCGGATACGAACTGGTTGTCGGAGGTGAGACACGCCAGCAATCGGTCGCCAACGCACTCGAACATCTCGACGCGGCGGCGCCATCGTCTGTTCTGATCCACGATGCTGCGCGGCCGATGCTTCCTTTGGCGGTGATCGACCGGCTGCTGGCTGCATTGCAGACCCAGCCCGGGGCGATACCCGTGCTACCCGTCATAGACAGCCTTGCCATCGCCAGTGACGGGTTCATGACCGGCACTGCAGATCGCGGGGCCTTGCGCCGCGTCCAGACGCCCCAGGCGTTCCGATTTGGTCCGATACTCGCCGCTCATCGTAACTGGTCGGGTGAGCCCAACGCGGGGGACGACGCCCAGGTCCTGCGGGCCGACGGCGGCGATGTGGCGCTGGTCGACGGCGATGAAGCGCTGAAGAAGCTCACCGTGGCGGAGGATTTCATGAACGAACGGCCCTACATCCGGACAGGCCAGGGCTTCGATGTCCACCGTCTGGTCCAGGATGAAGAGTTGTGGCTGGGCGGACTCCGCATCCCGCACGATCGGGGCCTGTCGGGGCACAGCGATGCCGATGTCGTCCTGCATGCGCTGGTCGATGCACTGCTGGGTGCAATCGGTGCGGGCGATATCGGCACGCACTTCCCGCCTTCCGACAGCAAGTGGAAAGGCGCGCCCTCCTCTCGCTTCGTGGAACATGCCGTGGCGCTGGTTTCGGCGGCCGGCTACACGATTGGCAATGTCGATCTGACTGTAATCTGCGAAGCGCCGAAGATCGGCCCGCATCGTGAAGCCATGCGCGCGCGTATCGCCGGCCTCTTGGCGGTGGAGCCCGACCGGGTTAGCGTGAAGGCAACGACCACCGAAGGCCTTGGCCCGACTGGTCGTGGAGAAGGTATTGCTGCACAGGCAGTTGCGACGTTGATTGGAAAGGATCGGCTGTGAATTTCAGGAAATCCATGATCGCTACTGTCGGACTGCCACTCGCGCTGTACCCCCAGATCATTCACGCCGAAACGTCATCCCCGCCCGCGCCCGCCCAGTATGAAAGCGCTGTTCGTTTTGGACTGCCCGCCCTCTTCACAGGCTATCGGACGACTTGCGCCAGCCAGCTCGATGCAAACGGCTACACGGCCGTGAACGCTGATCGATTGACGGAAAAATTCAGCGACGGGGCCGACGCTCACTGGCCCGCAGCGAAATCGGTTCTGTTCACGCTAGGCGGTGAGCATGGCGTCGAGCACGAAATGCTGAGCGAAATGCCGGACGATGCGCTCAAGCCCTTCGTTTATGCCCTGCTGGAACAGATAGCGGCAACCGAGATCAAACCCGACAATTGCGCGGACGTTGAGCGGGGTCTGGAACTTCTCGATCCCTTGCCCGCAGATAACATCGCCGGTCTGATCGGCTTCATCATGGAACTGACCGGGAAAGACGACGCCGGTGCCGCACAGACGCTGGGCGGTAACTAGCGATGTCGGGCGCTCTGATGAGCGACGATATCGAGGCGCTGGCACGCCGCGTCGTGGAGGCGAACGCGCGCGGCGATCGCCAGGTCGCGCTGGCGGAAAGCTGCACTGGCGGCCTTGTCTCCGCCGCACTGACCGAAATTCCCGGCTCTTCGCGCGTACTCGATCGCGGGTTCGTGACGTATTCGAACGAAGCCAAGATGGAGCTGCTCGGGGTTTCCAGCGAGATCATCGAGACATTCGGCGCCGTTTCCATCGCCTGCGTCTGGGCCATGGCCCAAGGAGCGCTTGAGCGCAGCCAGGCAGACGTCGCCGTGGCGATCAGCGGCGTTGCCGGACCCGATGGAGGCACGGAGCTGAAGCCGGTCGGAACGGTCGTTTTCGCCCGGGTCACTCGCGGGCAAGCCGGTGATCCGGAAGGTGAGCTGCGCAATTTCGGCAGCGTTGGCCGCGCGGAAATCCGCCGTCAGGCGACGCTTTGCGCGCTGGAGCTGCTGCTGCCGTAAAGATCGCGGGCGCGTTCTTCAAAGGCATTCACCATCTTGCGAAACGCCCGGTCGAAGTATTGGCCGGCGAGCGCTTCGAAAACGCGATTTTTGAAGGCGAACTGCACCGAAAAATCAATCCGGCTGCCACCTTCGGGCAGGTCGGTGAAATGCCATTCGTTGTCCAGATCACGTAGCGGCCCGTCGACATAGACCACGTCGATCATGTCGGGGCGCCGCTTGGTTACTCGCGAGGTGAAGCTTTCGCGGAAGCTCTTGAAGCCGACCACCATGTCGGCAACCATCTCTTCTTCATTGTTCGACCGCACGCGGGTCGCGATGACCCACGGCAGAAACTCCTTGTAACGCGCGACGTCGGCCACGAGGTCGAACATCTGTTCCGCGCTATAGGGGACGGTACGGCTTTCGCGAATCCCGGGCATCAG
The DNA here is from genome assembly GCF_001028625.1 of Pelagerythrobacter marensis. NCBI lineage: Bacteria > Pseudomonadati > Pseudomonadota > Alphaproteobacteria > Sphingomonadales > Erythrobacteraceae > Pelagerythrobacter > Pelagerythrobacter marensis. The sequence goes on from NZ_CP011805.1 coordinate 1,011,566, forward strand.
GCCTTCTGCTTGGCCAACCTTGCTTCGCGCGCGGCCTTCATCTGGGCAAAGTCGTCCCCGGCATGATAGCTGGAACGGGTCAGCGGGCTGGCGGCGACCTGAAGGAAGCCCTTGGCACGGGCAATCGAACCGAATGCGGCAAAGGCCTTCGGCGTTACGAAATCTTCAACCTTGGCATGTTTCGGCGTCGGCTGAAGATACTGACCCATCGTGATGAAATCGACATCCGCGCTGCGCATGTCGTCCATCACCTGATGAACTTCCAACCGCTGTTCACCCAGCCCCAGCATGATGCCCGACTTGGTGAAAATCAGCGGGTCGTGCGCCTTCACTTCCTCCAGCAAACGCAACGACGCGTAATAGCGCGCACCGGGGCGAATGGTGGGATAGAGGCGCGGCACGGTTTCGAGGTTGTGATTGAACACGTCCGGGCCCGCTTCGCAGATCGCCTCGATCGCCGGGCGCATCTTGTTGCGGAAATCGGGGGTGAGAATTTCGATCGTGGTATCGGGCGTCTCGCGGCGCAGTGCATTGATAACCTTCACGAACTGCCCTGCCCCGCCATCGGGCAGATCGTCGCGATCGACGCTGGTGATGACGATATGATTCAGCCCCATCTTCCCTGCAGCGATGGCCACGTTCTCGGGTTCCATCGGGTCCACCAGACGGGGCATGCCGGTCTTCACATTGCAGAACGCGCACGCGCGGGTGCACACGTCGCCCAGGATCATCACGGTCGCGTGCTTCTTCGTCCAGCATTCCCCGATATTCGGGCAGGCCGCTTCCTCGCACACCGTGTTGAGATTGAGGTCACGCATCAACTGGCGCGTTTCGTGATAGCCCTTGCTCACCGGGGCCTTGACCCGAATCCAGTCCGGCTTGCGCTGGCGTTCGGGGCGAGGGGATTCTGGCGCGGGGGCAGCGGAAAGGTCGTTCATGCGCCTTCATCTAGTCGTCGATATGCCGTCTTGCCAGCCCTTTCCCTTCGCGGCATTGGGGACGCATGAAGAGCTTTGACGATCTGATCGAAGGGTATCGCGGTTTCCGCAAGGGAGCGTGGCTGACGCAGCGCGAACGTTGGAGCGAACTGGCCACGGGCCAATCGCCGCAGGTCATGATCATTGCCTGTTCGGACAGCCGGGTCGATCCGACCCAGATTTTCGATGCCGATCCGGGCGAGATATTCGTCGTGCGCAATGTTGCCGCGATGGTTCCCCCGTTCGAAACGACGCCGGGCCATCATGGCGTTTCCGCCGCTCTCGAATTTGCGGTGCAGTTTTTGAAAGTGCGGGAAGTGGTCGTCATGGGCCACGGCCTTTGCGGAGGGTGCAAGGCCGCACTGACGCAGGACCTTCATGGCAACGAGCCAGGCCAGGGGGGATTCGTGGCTAACTGGATCTCGATGCTGGACGAAGTGCGAGCGCCGATCGCAGCAAACCTGGGCACGGAAAGCCGCGAAGCCGAACGCGCGATGGAGCAGGCAGCGGTAAAGGTCAGCCTGGACAACCTGCGTACGTTTCCGTGCGTCCAGGAGAAGGAGGCTAGCGGAGAGCTGGCGCTGCACGGCGCGTTCTTCGCGATTTCCGACGGCGTTCTCCATGTGCTCGACCAGAAGGACGGAGAGTTTTGCCCGGTCGCGTAAAGCGCTTGCGCGATGCCACGTCGCCAGCCATCTAGGCGCCCATGTCCGACGAGCTACAGCACCGCAACATCGCCCTTCTGATCGATTCGGATAACGCCAGTCCGGCAGGGATCGATCCTGTACTGACGGTTCTGGCGGAACTGGGCCAGGTCAATATCCGCAGGGCTTACGGCAACTGGCGCAAGCCCGCGCTCAAGAGCTGGGCGGATCTGGTCCACCGGTACGGTATCGAACCCCAGCAGCAGTTCGACCTGACTCGCGGCAAGAACGCCACCGATATGAAGATGACCATCGATGCGATGGACCTGATGTATCGCGGGCGCGTTCACGGCTTCGGGGTGATGTCCAGCGATAGCGATTTCATGCCGCTGGCCATGCGTATTCGGCAGGACGGTTATCCGGTTTACGGTTTCGGAAGCGCCAAAACGCCCGAAGGGTTTCGCCAGGCATGCACGCGCTTCATCGATGTCGAAGCGTTGATCCGGGCGGAGAAGGAAGAACGCGCGAACGGCGCGAAAGGTAGCAAGCTCGACGACGAGATGCTCCATCTCCTGTTCGAAGCTTACAATGCCAGCAAGCGGGATGAAAAAGGCTTCGCAAAACTGTCCGAAGTCGGTCAACGCGCGGGTAACCGGTCGAGTTTCGACACCCGCAATTACGGCTATGCCAGATTGATCGACCTGGTCGAGGCGATCCCGAACTTCTCGATGGAGCGGCGCGAAGGCGACCAGGTCTGGATCAAACGGCTGCGCTAGCGCCGGTCCAGGCGGCAGACAGGACGAACAGAAAAGGCGCGGACCGAAGCCCGCGCCTTCTTGTATCCAGCCCGCTCTAAAGCGTGCTTATTGCGCCGATGCGCTACCGGAAAGCTGCGCTTCCGCATAAAGCGCCCATAAGTCGGCAATCGCCGCGCGGGGCCCTTCAACCCGATCGAAGTTCGCCTTTGCGTCGGCGAACTGGCCCTGATCCACTTGGGCAATGCCGAGGCGGGTCAGAACCCTGCCCCGATCCACGCCGGAGCGCGACAAGGCAAGTTCGTACATTTCGATGGCCTTGGCCGTATCATCGAAATTCAGATACATGTCGCCCGCAGCGGATGCATCGAGAGCGGTCGCGCCGGAACCGCGTGCATCCTTTTCAAGCTGAGCCACGTCTGCCCGCGCCGGCCCAGTCTGAGCCGCTGCAGTCGCCTTCGCTTCCGTCACCAGCACGTCGCCCGGGTTCAGCATGTTGGCGGCCAGGCCGGCAGCGACGATCCGCCCGACTTCGGCCGGCAGGCGCCGTGCATCGGCCGCTGAAATATAATCGACATAGTCCCGTTCGGACCGCAGGCTGTCGGTGCGATCAGCCAAACGCATCAGGTCGAGCAGCGACTGATCGTCATACTCGTAGAAACTGCGTTGCACCGCGATCGCGTCGCCCCATACGTTGGCCGACGGATAGTGCGCGATGTAGAGCTTGCTGAAATCCGTAGCCTGTTCGGCGAGCTGATTGTTATAAGCGATGGCGAAGCCGCGCTTGATCCAGTTTTCCTCGACCGGCTGACCGGCATTCTCGCGCGCTGCAATCGCTTGCTGCAGGCTGGCGAGACCGGCCGCGAAGTTATCTTCCGCGAAATAGGATTCGGCCATCAGTCCTTGCAGGTTTGCGTCATCGTAGCCGGCAGCCGCGGCCTGTTCGAACCGTTCGCGGGCCTGGGCGTAATCCTCGGCCTGGTAGGCAAGTTGCCCCGAAGCGAACAGGCTGAGAGCATAGTTTTCAGGGGCAACCTTGCCGCTTTCCAGCATCATATCCAGGCCGCGGCGTTGCAGGGGGCCATCTTCGGCGCGCACGCCGATCGTATACATCGCCTGCCCGGCCACGAACTTGTCGTCCTCGGATTCGACCGCGGCGGTGAGCGCCGGGATTTCTGCCTTCAGCGTCGCAGGGTCTTCCTGCGCTTCGAGCCGCTTGGCGAGCGGCTGATAGGCCGCGATGAAGCCTTTGGTATAATTCGGCTTCGCCTGCTCGTCCTTCTTCTGGGCGGCCGCCGGGGCTTCCAGCGCGGGAATGCCGAGTACACCGCCCGCGACGAGCGCGAGCGCCAGGGCAAAGTGCGTACCGGTACGCGGACGGCGGGCCTTGGGGTTGAGGACGGAAAACTGCATCTGGGTATCTCCCACTTCGATAATTCTGCCAATCAGGCTAAGGAAACGCGTGACATGCGCGCTAGTGCCGCCTCAAAGCGGCCATTGCAATTCCTTCTAGGGGGAACGTTCTGAACCCGCTTTGAATGGGATACTTCCCGGCGGTTCGGGATGCAGCGCGCAAATGTGGAAAAACACCGCCAAAACACCCATCTGAGCGCTATTCAGGTGGTGCAGCGGGGCCGACTGGCCTAGGCTGCGCAGTCCAAGTTCCCAACCGTAGAACGAAACGAAAAGAAGTCCGTTGAGCGACGATACCGATACCCTTGCACCGCTGGCACCTGCCGGAGACTTCGACCGCGTCGACATCGTCGACGAGATGAAGACGAGCTACCTCGATTACGCGATGAGCGTGATCGTCAGCCGCGCACTCCCCGATGTGCGCGACGGGCTCAAGCCGGTTCACCGGCGCATCCTGTTCGCCAGCCAGGAAGGCGGCTTCGTCGCCGGTCGCGCCTATCGCAAGAGCGCGAAGATTGTCGGTGACGTGATGGGTAACTATCACCCGCACGGCGACAGTGCGATCTACGACGCTCTCGCCCGGATGACGCAGAGCTGGTCGATGCGCGTGCCGCTGATCGATGGCCAGGGCAACTTCGGTTCGATGGACCCCGACCCGCCCGCCTCGATGCGATATACCGAGGCGCGGCTGGCCAAGGTTGCGAACAGCCTGCTCGACGATCTCGACAAGGATACGGTCGATTTTGCCGAAAACTATGATGGGTCACGCAGCGAACCGACCGTCCTGCCGGCGCGTTTCCCCAATCTGCTGGTCAATGGGGCCGGCGGCATCGCGGTCGGGATGGCGACCAATATTCCGCCGCACAATCTCGGCGAAGTTATCGACGGCTGCCTCGCCTATATCGACGATCCCCGTATCACGACCGAAGAGCTGATCGAGATCATTCCGGGCCCCGACTTTCCGACTGCGCCCCTGATCCTAGGGCAGTCGGGCGCGAAGGCAGCCTATACCACGGGGCGTGGGTCGATCCTGATGCGCTGCCGCCACGAGATCGAGACGACACGAGGCGACCGCCAGTCGATCGTGCTCACCTCGATCCCCTATCAGGTTGGCAAGTCGGGCCTGGTCGAAAAGATTGCGGACGCTGCCAAGGAAAAGCGGATCGAAGGCATTGCCGACATCCGCGACGAATCGAGCCGTGAGGGCGTGCGCGTCGTCGTCGACCTTAAACGCGACGCCACTGCCGAAGTCGTGCTGAACCAGATCTGGCGGCACACCCCTGCCCAGGCGAGCTTCCCGGCAAACATGCTCGCGATCCGTGGCGGGCGCCCCGAAGTTCTGAACCTGCGCGACATCATTCAGGCCTTCGTCGTCTTCCGCGAACAGGTCATCACGCGCAGAACCAAGTTCGAGCTGAACAAGGCTCGCGAACGGGCCCACATCCTGCTTGGCTTGGTGGTCGCGGTGTCGAATCTCGACGAAGTCGTGGCGATCATTCGTGGGTCCTCCAATCCCGCTCAGGCGCGCGAGAAGCTGCTCGTTCGCGAGTGGCCCATTGGCGACATTGCCCAGTATATTCGCCTGGTTGAAGCGATCGAACCCGATGCCGAACAACAGGGCGGGACCTATCGCCTCTCGGAGCGGCAGGTGAAGGCCATTCTGGACCTGCGGCTGCATCGCCTGACCGCTCTAGGCCGCGACGAGATCGGCGCCGAGTTGAAGGAACTGTCGATCGCGATCGAGGAGTATCTTTCGATCCTTGCCGACCGGCGGAAGCTCTACGGCGTCATGCGCGACGAACTGCAGGAAATCCGCGACCTCTATGCCACGCCTCGACTATCCGAGATCGCGCCCGCATGGGACGGCATCGAAGACGAAGACCTGATCGAGCGCGACGACATGGTCGTGACGGTTACCCTGGACGGATACATCAAGCGCACCCCGCTATCGACGTTCCGCGCCCAGGCCCGCGGCGGCAAGGGTCGCGCGGGAATGGCCACGAAAGAGCAGGATGCGGTGATGGACATGTTCGTCACCTCTACCCACAATCCGGTGCTCTTCTTCTCGACCGCTGGCAAAGTCTATCGCCTCAAGGTCTGGAAACTGCCGGAAGGCGGACCGGCCACGCGCGGTCGCCCGATCGTCAATCTTCTGCCGTCGCTCGACGATGGCGAAACGATCCAGACCGTGCTGCCTCTGCCCGAAGATGAAGACAGTTGGGGTGCGTTGTCGGTCGTGTTCGCGACCGCGAAGGGCAGCGTCCGCCGCAATTCGATGGACGCCTTCACCAATATCCCCTCGAACGGCAAGTTCGCGATGAAGTTCGAGGAAGGGAGCGACGATCACCTGATTGGCGTGGCACTGCTCGATTCGACCGACGATGTCCTGCTCGCCAGCCGCAACGGCAAGGCAATCCGTTTCGCCGGCGAAGACGTGCGTGAATTCACCAGCCGCACCTCCACCGGCGTTCGCGGTATGAACCTGAAGGGCGATGACGAAGTCGTATCGCTTTCCATCCTGCATCAGGTCGGAACCGATGCCGAAGAACGCGAACGGTACTTGCGCTTTGCCCCTTGGAAGGGCGAACGCGAAGGCGAGTGCGAGCTTCCTGCGGAACGCTTCGACGAACTGAGCGAGAAGGAACAGTTTATCCTGACCGTCTGCGCCAACGGTTATGGCAAGCTTTCGTCCGCCTACGAATATCGCCGGATCGGACGTGGCGGCCAGGGCATCCTCAACATCGACAATGTGGAGCGCAACGGCCCGGTTGTCGCCAGTTTCAATGCGACCCAGCGCGATCAACTCATGCTGGTGACCAATCGGGCCAAGTTGATCCGAATCGGGCTCGACAGCTTGCGCGTGATCGGCCGCGGGTCGGCCGGCGTACGCCTGTTCAAGGTCGCCGAAGGCGAACATATCGTCAGCGCAGTCCGCCTCGACGAAGAAGAAGCGCCTGAGAATGAGGCGGAGGAGATGGTGGTCGAGGAGATGGCGGCACGCGGCAGCGCCGAAACAGCACCGAAAACGACGATCCATTCCGACGACAACCTGGGCGATGACACCGACAGTGCGGAATGACTTGCCCGCTCGTAGCAGTTCTGCGCTGATTTAGCCTTTGGTGCGCAAAGTCTGGATTACCCCAGTCGCGATCAGGATCTGGCCGGCGAAGTAGGTCGGCCAGATCAGGATCTGCGGCAGGTCACTTTCCGCAAGGGGGCCGAAACGGGCGAATATCAACCAGTCTGACACGATGAACAGCACCGCCCCCACTCCCACGCGATAGCGCGGAAATCGGCTCATCCAAGCGCAGGCCGCCATTCCGCCCAGCGTGATGGCGTACAAGGCGATGCTTGAATTGCCCGACACCAGCCAGGAAACGAGCGGGGTGATGAACAGCAGCGCCACGGCCAGGGCTTTCTGGCTGGGTTTCGCTTGCGGGCGAGGGTTCCGTAGATAGAGCGACATGGCGGCGAGGTGCGATGCGAAGAAGGCTGCCCCGCCCCAGGTGAAATCCAGCTCGATCAGCATATCGCCAAGTGCGGCCGTGGCCATGACGAGCGCCAGGAGCCGCGCATCCAGGCCGTCGTGGCGCGCGAGGGCATAACCGGCCAGGAATATGCAGCCGGCGCCTTTGAGCAGGATCAGCCACAACTCGCCGATCTGCCAGTCCCGAACGAAATAGTAGATCGTCGCCGCTGCGATCGCGGCGAACAGCCAGGGCCTGTGCTCGACCAGCGCGCGCCTCGACATCGTTCCCCTCCCCCGAAAAGCGCGTTCTTGGACTTGAACCCGAGGTGGCGCAACCACTAGGTCACTGCCGGTTATGACCCATGACGTACACATCATCGGCGGCGGCCTGGCGGGAAGCGAGGCAGCCTGGCAACTCGCCCGGCGCGGCTATCGCGTGCGCCTGTCCGAAATGCGCGGAACCGGTGCCACGACTCCGGCACACCAGACCGACGGTCTGGCAGAGCTGGTCTGTTCGAACAGCTTCCGTTCCGACGACGACGAACGCAACGCCGTCGGCCTCCTCCATCACGAGATGCGCCGCCTCGATTCCCTTGTCATGCGTGCCGGAGAGAAAGCACGAGTACCCGCGGGTTCGGCGATGGCGGTCGACCGCGACGTATTTTCCGAGGAAGTCGAGCGCGCGCTCCAGGAACATCCTAATGTCACCATCGTGCGCGAACGGGTCGACAGTCTTCCCGCCAGCGGCGCGACGATCGTTGCCACTGGGCCACTGACGGCCGAAGCGCTTGCGGCCAGCATCGTGCAGGCGACGGGGCAGGATCGGCTCGCGTTCTTCGACGCGATTGCACCGATCGTCCATCGCGACAGCATCGATATGGATATCGCCTGGTTTCAGAGCCGCTGGAACAAGGGCGACGGGAAAGATTACATCAATTGCCCGATGGACAAGGATCAGTACCTTGCCTTCCATCAGGGGCTTCTCGACGGCGAAAAGACAACGTTCAAGGAATGGGAGGCCAATACCCCCTATTTCGAAGGCTGCATGCCGATCGAGGTCATGGCCAGCCGGGGTGTCGACACCTTGCGCTTCGGCCCCATGAAGCCCGTGGGGCTGGACGATCCGCGCACCGCCTGTCCCGAATTCCCGCAAGGACGCTGGCCCCATGCCGTCGTTCAATTGCGACAGGATAACAAGCTTGGCACGCTGTGGAACATGGTCGGCTTCCAGACCAAGTTGAAGCATGGTGCGCAGGTTGCCCTGTTTCGAACGATCCCGGGGCTGGAGAACGCGGAATTCGCGCGACTGGGCGGCTTGCACCGCAACACCTTCCTCAATTCGCCGCTCGTTCTGGACCGCCAGTTGCGGTTGAAAGGCGGCGAACATGTTCGCTTTGCGGGCCAGATCACCGGCTGTGAAGGGTATGTAGAAAGCTCGGCCGTGGGTCTGATGGCAGGCATGATGGCCGCCGCCGAACTGGGCGGTGGAAATTGGTCCCCGCCGCCGCGCAGTTCCGCGATGGGCGCCCTCCTCTCGCACATTACCGGGGATGCGGAGGCGGAAACGTTCCAACCGATGAATGTCAATTTCGGCCTCTTCCCGCCTCTGCGCGACGTGAAGAAGAAGTCGCGGAAAGAAGCCTACACCACACGCGCCAAAACCGAATTCGGCGCCTGGATGGCCGAACTGGATGGCATCCCGGCATAATCCGTGGTCGGGGGATACGTCAGCAGCGGCAGGCCGGTTTTCGCCGCCTTTTCGGAGCTGTCGTCGCGAACTCTGCCGGGGTGAGCTCGCCGTCGCCATTGGCATCTGCACCTTCGAAACGGTCCGCCGTCGTCACGGCCCATTCCTCGAACGTCAGCAGGTTGTTGCCATCGACGTCCAGCTTGCGAAAACCGTCTGTGCGAGAGGCGAGCATTTCGGTGCGCGTGATGCGGCGATCGCGGTTGCGGTCGTATCGAAAGAAGCGGCGTTGTTCGCGTGTCAGTTCGGTCGCTTCGGGCGGCTCCGGGCCGACCATCTCACCCGGATCACTTTCGGGCAGGCTATCCTGATCGTCTTCCGGTGCTTCTTCGACCAGTGGAGGCGGTGCCCCCTTCTCCACTTCCGCCCGGCCCTGCCACCAGAACAGCCCCAAGCCGACAAGAGCCAGCGTGGCAATTGCCGAAAGAATGACCCGTTTCATGGCACTCCCCCTCCCCCATAGAATGTTGCCCTAGCGGCCCAGCATACCAAGCCGCACGGCGGCAAGCACGTCCCGCCGACCCGATACGAGTGCGCCATCGCCCCGAAGGATCGCGCGCAGGCCGAGCCCCCGCAACACGGCCACCGCTCGCAATTCACGCGGCAGTTTCGCCCTTGCGCGATCCGTCAGCGGAGCGCTCAGGCGCATGGCAGTCGCGCGTTCTTCCGCATCGGTTGAATGGGCCAGGAAATCTGCAATCGCCCAAATTTTCCCCGCGGTGCGCGCCGTTGGCGCGGCGTGACCCTGCCCCATCAGCCGGGCAAGCGCAGCGAAGGCAGCGGCGCGACTGTCGAAAAACTGCTCCAGCTCATCGCCGGACAGCGGCGGCTCGCCGATCAGCTGTTCCCATCCGTCGACCAGAGCGGTCAGCGCCGCCGCCTCACCCGCCCATGTCTTTCCGATCGCGTCGAGCACCGGATCACCGCGTGCCCGGTCGGCTTCTGGCTTCCCCAACTCGTCGCGCCACCATGCAAGCCGCAATTGTGCGAGAAGTGGCTCGCTCGCCTTCGCCACCAGTTCCGACAGGCGCACGTCGAACGCCAGCAGCGCCAGCGTGGCGCCGCGCGCGGCTCCTCGAGCATAATGCGATGCCAGGCGTTGCGGCAGCGGAAGCAATTCGTCGATCATTACCGGCAAGCCGATAGCAGGGCGGTCAACGCTGCGCCAAGGATGGTAAAGGCGCCATTTGGAGTTTTTTAATGCAGCGCCGGTACTGCGCTGAGTCAGAAGCTGTGGATTCTGGCTAAAGTTATGAGCAATGGTAAATCGCTTACCGCGCTGGGGCGTGATCGGGGGGGGAACACCCTTGCGATATTCGCTGCCTCGCTCATCCCCCTGATCGCCATTGTTGGCGGCGGGGTCGATGCCAGCCGCGGCTATCTGACCAAGACGCAGCTGCAAAACGCCTGCGATGCCGGCGTCCTCGCCGGGCGCCGGGCAATGGCCAAAACCGGCGAGTATGGGGACGGTGAGCGCGCCAAAGCCGCAAGCCTGTTCAACGCAAATTTCGATTCCGAAATCGTCGATGCCGATCAAGTTCTGTTCACTACCGATGATGGCGACGATGGGGATGTCACGGGAACTGCGACTGCGCGCATTCCAACCGTGCTGATGAAGATCTTCGGCAAGACCGAGCTATCTTTTTCAGTTAATTGCATGGCCGAACTGCAGATCACCAATTCGGATATCATGTTCGTGCTCGACACGACCGGGTCGATGAGCGGGTCGAAGATAGAAGGTTTGCGCGACGCGGTGGAGGATTTCCACAAGACCATCGCCTCGTCCGTTACGGACGATGAGGTTCGGGTCCGCTACGGCTTCGTCCCTTACAGCATGACGGTAAACGCCAAGCGGCTGTTGGTTAACGGCGATATGCCGCTGGACTACATTGCCGACAGCGCGCCGTACCAATCGCGTCGCGCCTATTTCGACGACCCGAAGTACATTCCGGATGAAACCAGTACGCATGAGGAGACGGAGACATACGGGAATCTCTCGAACCGAAACTGCCGGGATTATCAGGATAACGATTACCCCTATTCGGGACGAAATCCCGAACAATATGGCGCACCGCCGGGGCGCACGGTTACTGTCACGTATTCCGCCTACGGTAGTGGGCGCAAGCCCTGCAGACGATTGAAGACAACGGTCACGGTGGAATCCTACCGCACAGTTTATGAAAGCGCGAACCTGTGGCGGTATATCCAGACCGATCTCGACGTCTCTGCACTGAAAACATTCGGACCGGTCCAACTCGTCACCCGGGTTTCCTCGGATGCCTACGTCCCAACTCGCGGCTTCCACGACGTGCGTTCTCTCGCCGTCATGGAAGGCACCAGTGGCCTGAGCAAGACATCCTATACCTGGGAAGGGTGTATCGAGGAGCGCGCGACCGTTGTCGATGAAGATATGGACCCTGTCCCGTCCGATGCTTACGACCTGGACATCAATTCGGCGCCCGACAGCGACGACACACGCTGGAAACCCTACTTCGCACCCGCCGTCTTCTACAGAGACAATTATTACGATTGGGTCGACTGGCGCGACACTGAATCGCACCTGTCCAGTCGATGCCCGGCTTCGATGCGCCTGTTTCAGGAAGTCGATCTGACGCCGAACGAGGTGCCTGAATGGCTCGAGGATTACCTCGACAGCCTGAACGCCGACGGGAACACCTATCACGATATCGGGATGATCTGGGGCGGCCGGCTTGCAAGCCCGAACGGCATCTTTGCGACCACGGTTAACGACGAGCCCGATCGTTCCGTAAGCCGCCACATCATCTTCATGACCGACGGGAAGATGGAGCCCAACAGGACCGCCTATTCCGCCTATGGACTGGAGAAATACGACAACCGGGTTGCCCCCCGTTATACCGGCGGTGACGACCTCGCCGACTATCACGATGCGCGCTTTGTCGCCGCGTGCAACGCGATCAAGGATGAAGGCTACACCGTCTGGGTGATCGGCTTCGGATCGTCGCTGACCGACGAGATGAAAGCCTGCGCCACAGGGCACCGCGCCTATTTTTCCGATGACGTTACCGAACTCCGCGCCACGTTCCGCTATATCGCGTCCCAGGTCGCGGATCTGAGGCTGGGCCAGTGACCGCACCCGTCCTGACCCGGCTGAGGGACGCTCGCGAGGGCGTGACCATCATCGAATTCGCCATCGTCGCGCCGGTCCTGCTGATATTCATCTTCGGCATCCTCGACCTGGGACACGGCTTGTACATGCAATCCGTTCTACAGGGCGCGGTGCAGGAAGCAGGGCGAGATTCCGGCCTCGAGACCGGGCGCGTCGGCCAGGACGCGATCGATACCGACGTGCGCGAACGGGTCGAGGCGGTCATGCCGTTTCTCGACGATGACGACCTGGCCATCCGGCGGACCAACTATGAGACATTCAGCGACGTGGGGACGCCTGAAGATTTCGACGATACCAACGGCAGCGGTGCCTATGACGACAACGAATGTTTCTCCGACCGAAACAACAACGGGGTCTGGGATCCCGATGTAGGTGCGGAAGGGCTTGGCGGGGCCGACGACGTCGTGATGTACGAAGTCACCGTGACTTACGATCGGCTGTTGCCGTTCTGGCGGATGGTGGGGCTGCCGCACAGGGGGCAGGCCCAGGCAACCACCGTCATGCGCAACCAGCCCTTCGGCCAGCAGGCAACCCGTCGATCGGTGCGCATATGCCCGTGATCGCCCGCCTGGCTGCGACTTGTCGGCGCCTGCGCACGCTCGCACGTGCGCGTGAGGGTGTCGCGTTGATCGAGTTCGCCTATTCCCTGCCGATCATGATCACTCTCGGCTTTGGCGGGCTGGAGCTGGTCAACTACACCACCACTCATCTGCGCGTGAACCAGATCGCGATATCGCTCGCCGATAATGCCTCGCGCGCCAAGCAGGAGATCGTGGGCGGCAATCCCCGCTTTCGCGAGCTCGATGCCAACGAAGCGATCAGGGCCGCATACCTCCAGGGGGGCAATCTCGACCTGCAGGAAAATGGGCGCGTTGTCCTGTCGAGCTTGGAGGTCAATTCCGATGGCGGGCAGTGGATCCACTGGCAGCGCTGCGGCGGCGACAAGACCTATCCATCGAAATACGGGCCACAGGGGACCGGCGCCACAGGCGACGATTTCGACGGGATGGGCCGCGGAACGCGGCAGGTTCAGGCCGAAGAAAATTTCGCGATCATGTATGCCGAAGTCTACTACGACTATCAGCCGGTGGTCTTCGGCGATCTGATCCCCGATCAGACGGTCTACAAAACCGCTGCGATGTATGTTCGCGACGATCGCGACCTGTCGGGCATCTTCAACCCCTCGCCGACTGCGCCGGTCAGCGGCTGCTGATCGTTACAGAACGTTACCGAATTAACCACGCAAGTTCACGATGCGCTTACGCCAGAAAGGTACGGATGACCGGTGCTAAACCGTTCCATCTCGAGCGCCGGTGAAGGCGCGCACTGGCTAACCCGCCTGGCCCGGGATGCGTCGGGCAATGCGCTGGCGATCATCGCTGCTGCGATTGCGCCGACGCTGGCAATGGTCGGCGGCGGGATCGATATGGGTCGATCCTACCTTGCGCAGAGCCGGTTGCAGCAGGCTTGCGATGCCGGCGTGCTCGCAGCGCGCAAACGGCTGGGGTCGCAAGTCGCCTTCACGGGCGAATTTTCCGATGACGTGGCGGAAATGGGCCAGCGCTTCTTCAACATCAATTTCCGGTCGGGATCCTACGGCACCGAAGACCGAAGTTTCGTGATGACGCTGGAAGAGGATTTCGCGGTATCGGGCGTCGCCACCGTCGATGTGCCGACCACGATCATGCAGGTGTTCGGCTTCACAAAAGTGCCGGTGCACGTTGAGTGCGAAGCGCAGCTGAACTTCTCCAACACCGATGTCATGATGGTACTCGACGTCACCGGGTCGATGGCGCAGATTAATCCGGGGGATTCGCTTTCTCGTATCGATACGATGAAGCAGACGATCTCTGCATTTCATGGACAACTGGAGGCGGCTGCGCAGGCCGGCTCCCGCATCCGATACGGTTTCGTCCCCTACTCCACCAATGTGAACGTCGGCCATCTGCTGCTTGACGACTGGGTGGTTGATACCTGGCCCTACCAATCGCGCGAAGAAGTTGCCGATCTGAGCAGCCCGATCACGCGAACCTATACCACCTCGGTGACGCACAAGTCGGGTTCGATCACCGTCAGGGAAGTGGATTCCTATGCGGCAAGCTTCAGCGAAGGCGACGGCTACCACTGTCCGAGCCAACCGGGCAGCAAGGTCAAAACCGAGCTCGACGAAACCGACTATCAGGAAAAAGTGGTCCTTCTGCCCGTGCCCGGAGTGCGGAAGGAATGGACTTATGTCCGCACCCGCACGGGGACAGGATACTCGACCGCGCTCAACGACACGACCTGCATTGTGCGAGAGCATACCTACAACGACTACGTCGACACCTACAAGAAGATCGAGGAACCTGCCCTTCTGAGCGAGAAGCAGTGGCGGTACGATCAGATCGAATACGATGTTTCCGACTGGCGAAACATCGGCAACGGCTGCATCGAAGAACGCGAAACGTACGAGATTCTCGATTACGATTCTGTCGATCTTTCCAGAGCGCTCGATCTCGATCTCGATCGTGTACCTTCGCCGTCCAATCCGGCCACGCAATGGCGCCCCATGATCCCGCACTATGTCTTCGGCCGGGCGCTGGAATGGAACGGCAAGGGGAAATTCGATACCGATCAGAAAATCACGTCCAAGGAATTCGTGTCACCTGTCGGCCTCGACACCGCTGCCTGCCCTGCCCCGGCACGCAAGCTGTCGGAAATGACGCCGGATAGCCTGGAGACATATCTCGGCTCGCTCCATGCCAATGGCAGCACTTACCACGATATCGGAATGATCTGGGGCGGACGGCTGATTTCGCCGACCGGGTTGTTTGCAGCCGATAACGCCGACACGGCCAATTCGACGGTCAGCCGGCATCTCATCTTCCTGACCGACGGCGAGACCGCGCCGCTCGACCTCAGCTATTCCAGCTATGGTTTCGAGCCGCTCGATCAGCGCCGATGGTCCGAGAAGTCCTCACTTTCCCTTGCCGAAACCGTCGAGAAGCGGTTTGCCTTTGCATGCGATGAAGTGCGCAAGAAGAACGTGAAGGTGTGGATCATCGGGTTCGGCACGACGCTGACCGACGTGATGCGCGAATGTGCGGGAGAAGGGCACTATTTCGAAGCGGCCGACGCTGCCGAACTGAATGCCTCCTTCGCCGCGATCGCGGAAAGCCTCAGCGATCTCCGGGTCAGCCGCTGATGCGCGCGCGATCCATCATTCGCGACAGCAGCGGTGCCGCGCTGGTCGAATTTGCGCTGGTGTCGCCCGTTCTGCTGCTGCTCATCCTCGGCATCTTCGACATGGGATATAACTACTATATCCAATCGCAGCTCCAGGGCGCCGTACAAAAGGCGGCGCGGGATTCTACTATCGAAGGTGCCGCCGGGCGTTCGACGACGATCGATGCGCGAGTGGAGCGGGCCGTTCGTCAGATCGTGCCTTCGGCCGACGTCGATTTCTCCCGCAAGTCCTATTCCAGTTTTACCGATGTGGGGCGTGCAGAGGAGTTCAGCGATATCGACGGCAACGGCACGTGCAACGATGGGGAGCCGTTCGAAGACGCCAATGACAACGGCGTCTGGGACAGGGATCGCGGCGCCGACGGATTCGGTGGAGCGCGCGATGCGGTCCTCTATGTGGTTACGGTCAGCTACCAGCGCGCTTTCGGGGTCACCTCTCTCATCGGAGTGCCTGCCACCTTTACGACGAACGCCACCACGGTGCTTCGCAATCAGCCGTATTCGGAACAGAGCACGGTCGCGACAGTGGGCCAATGCCTGTGATGCGCCCGCGGGCCTTTCTGTCGCGTCTGTCGCGCTCGCGCGTGGGCGCTGCGGTAACCGAATTCGCACTGGCCGCGCCGTTGCTGATGATGGCCGGGCTGTGGGGCGTCGAATCCGCCCACCGGGCGGTCATGCAGATGCGGTTGAGCCAGGTGGCAGTGCTGATCGCCGACAACGCCTCGCGCGTCGGTGAGAACTCGCTGCTGGGCGAATCCAAACTTTACGAACGCGATATCAACGATGTTCTTTATGGCGCTCACGTCCAGGCCGGACGGAACTTCGACCTCTACACTCACGGGCGAGTGATCCTTTCCAGCCTGGAGGTCGTTCCCGACACGGAGGATCAGCAGTATATCCACTGGCAACGCTGCCAGGGCGAACTGGTCCATGCCTCCAGCTACGGCAACGCCGGTGACGGGATGGCCAGCGGAATCGACGGTATGGGGCCGCCCGGGGAAGAAATCCTGGCGTTCAAGGGCGAGGCGGTAATGTTCGTGGAAGTGGTCTACGAATATCAGCCGCTGATATCCACGGCCTTCACCCATGCAGACAAACTGCACGCCACGGCCGCCTTCAACGTGCGCGACAACCGCGACCTGTCGCAGATCTACCAGCGCGATCCCGCCAACCCCGATACGGCTGCAGATTGCAACGTATACAACGGGGTGTGATTGCCGTCTGGACGGGGCAGACGCTGCCCCGTCCGGTCAGACGTAACAGACCTTCCTTGCCGCTTCGACGATCCTTGCAGCGTCGATCAGTGCCATCTTTTCGAGGTTGGCCGCATAAGGCAGCGGAACATCCTCGTTGCAAACGCGAAGCACCGGTGCATCGAGGTGATCGAAACCGTCCTCCATGCAAATTGCAATCACTTCAGACGCGATCGAGCAGGTGGGCCAACCTTCTTCCGCGATGACGAGACGGTTGGTCTTTGCAAGACTTTCGAGAATGGTCTGCCGGTCGAGCGGGCGCAAAGTGCGCAGATCGATGACTTCGGCGTCAATGCCGTCTTCCGCCAGCGTTTCGGCCGCCTCAAGTGCGAAGCCGACGCCGATCGAATAGCTGACGATCGTGACGTCAGAACCTTCGCGCATTATCCGCGCCTTGCCGATCGGCAGGACATGTTCGTCAAGCTCGGGCAGTTCGAAGGTCTTGCCGTAAACCAGCTCGTTTTCGAGGAAGACGACAGGATCTTCACTGCGAATCGCGGCCTTCAACAGGCCCTTCGCGTCGGAACTGTCGTAAGGTGCGATCACGATCAGTCCGGGTACACTGGCGTACCACGGCCCGTAGTTCTGGCTGTGCTGCGCGCCCACCCGGCTCGCCGCGCCGTTGGGCCCGCGAAACACGACCGGGCAACGCATCTGGCCGCCCGACATGTAATTCGTCTTCGCGGCGGAATTCACGATATGATCGATCGCCTGCATCGCGAAGTTGAACGTCATGAATTCGACGATCGGACGCAGGCCGCCCATCGCAGCGCCCGTTCCGATCCCTGCGAAGCCGTATTCGGTAATCGGTGTGTCGATCACGCGCCTGGGCCCGAACTCTTCCAGCAGGCCCTGGGTCACCTTGTAGGCGCCCTGATATTCGGCGACTTCTTCGCCCATGACGAACACCCGTTCGTCACGGCGCATCTCTTCCGCCATCGCGTCGCGCAGCGCCTCGCGCACGGTCACGCTGGCCATGTTGGTGCCATCCGGGATTTCCGGGTCGGCGCGCGGTTCCGTCTTCGGCTTCGCCGGTGCCGGGCTTTCCTCGCCGCTATCGCTCTTCTCTTCTGCCTGCGCCGTTTCGTCCGAAGATTCGGGACTGGATGGAGCTTCGATATCGTCGGCGTCCTCGTCCTCCCCGGCCAGAATGGCGATGACAGTGCCGACCTTCACGTTCTCGGTGCCTTCGGGGACCACGATCTTCCCGACCGTGCCTTCGTCCACGGCCTCGAATTCCATCGTCGCCTTGTCGGTTTCGATCTCGGCGAGAATATCGCCAGAGCTGACCTCGTCACCTTCCTTCACCAGCCATTTGGCCAGCGTGCCTTCTTCCATCGTCGGCGAAAGCGCGGGCATCTTCAGTTCGATTGCCATGGCTCAGTACCCCTCCACCAGAACATCGGTGTAGAGTTCGTTCGCCTCTGGCTCGGGTGAATTTTCCGCAAAGTCTGCCGCTTCGGCCACGATCTTGCGAATGCCCTTGTCGATCGCCTTCAAATCGTCCTCGCTCTTGCCCTGATCCATCAGCACCTTTTTCAGGCCCTCGATCGGGTCCTTGTGTTCGCGAATATCCTGCACTTCCTCGCGCGTGCGGTACTTGGCAGGATCGGACATCGAATGCCCGCGATAGCGGTAGGTGTTGAGTTCCATCAGCACGGGCCCCTTGCCTTCGCGGACATGAGCGAAGGCAACTTCTGCCGCGGCGCGGACTTCCAGAACATCCATGCCGTTCACATCCATTCCCGGAATTCGGAACGCCGTACCCCTGCGGTGAAATTCCGTTTCCGCGCTGGAGCGCGCGGTGCTGGTCCCCATTGCGTACTGGTTGTTTTCGATCACGAAAACGATCGGCAGCTTCCACAGGCTGGCCATGTTGAACGTTTCGTAGACCTGGCCCTGGTTGGCCGCACCGTCGCCGAAATAGGCGAGGCAAAGGCCGCCATCCTTGTTGTACTGATGCGCCAGCGCCAGTCCGCCACCGAGCGCCACCTGCGCACCGACGATGCCGTGCCCGCCGTAGAACTTATGCTCGGTGCTGAACATGTGCATCGAGCCGCCCTTGCCCTTGGATATCCCGGCCTGGCGACCGGTAAGCTCGGCCATGATGATCTTCGGATCGATACCATAGGCAAGCATGTGGCCGTGATCGCGGTATCCGGTGATGACGCTGTCGCGATCGTTGTCGAGCGCGCTCTGCAAGCCGATGGCGACGGCTTCCTGCCCGATATAGAGATGGCAAAAGCCGCCGATCAGGCCGAGACCGTAGAGTTGACCCGCCTTCTCTTCAAAGCGCCGGATCAGCAGCATCTGGCGATAGAATTCCAGCAGTTCCTCTTCGGAAGCGCCATAGCTCTTCGCGCTTTCGAACGATTCCTGAAGGCTGTGCAGCGCAAAATCGGTGTCGTCCGCCGGGCCTTTGCCCTTGTTGGTGGTGGACGTCTTGCGGGTCTTGGCGGTTCTGGCCAAATCTCTCATCCTCGGTTGTCGCGATCACCTGGGGAGGTGCGCCGCGCCACGCGGCATGGCTCGCCTATAGGCGCAAGCCCCTCGACCGCGCAACGGCCCCCGATCGCAGTGAATACGAATTACGGGCTCGCCCACACAAAGGGCTGACCGCCCCGTGCCGTAACGGCGAGACTATTTTTCCTGCTCGTCTAGGATCAGGACGACTTCGTCCGGATGAACGACGTTGAAGTTCTGCCGCAACTGCTCGCCCACCAGATCGGGATCGGCATGGGCAGGGTCGAGCAAGTCCACGCGGTTTCGCAACGCATCACGCTCTTCCATCAATGCCGTGATGCGGGCCTGTCGCTGCTGCAACAGGTGCGCATTTTCGCCCCAGGCCAGCAGCCCGCTCGGCCCTGCGATCGCGAGGGCCATGAGCAGAAGCAGGACAGCCAGGGCCAGGCCCTGCGTCACCTTCTCCTTGGGGAGAGTGATTTTGTGTCCTTCACGCGTCATGCGAGGACAGAATCATAGTTCCCCAGCCGATTCAAGGCGTTTGTCCGCAAACAATTGAAAAATGCGTCTGGCATCGCGCCTCGGTAGCTGGCCGCCCCGCCCCCTCCTGATGCGCTTCGCTTGCATCCTTCGGTTGAACTGGTTACATATGAAACCAATAAGCAAGGAGATTCTAGATGCCAGACCTGTTCGAAAACCCCGCCGGCCTCGACGGCTTCGAGTTCGTGGAATTCTGCGCGCCCGAAAAGGGGCAACTCGAACCGGTATTTCAGGCGATGGGATTCACGCACGTTGCCAGCCATCGCAGCAAGGACGTCCATCTCTGGCGTCAGGGTGGGATCAATCTGGTGACCAACTATGAACCCCGCAGCGCAGCATGGTATTTTGCGCGCGAGCACGGCCCTTCCGCGTGCGGCATGGCCTTTCGCGTCCGCGACGCCGCGAAGGCATGGGATCACCTGATGGACCAGGGTGCAGAACCCGTTCACGTCGAAACCGGCCCGATGGAACTTTGCATCCCCGCAATCCGCGGAATTGGCGGCGCAATTCTCTATCTGGTCGACCGTTACGAGGGCGAGGATGGCGAAGGCCTGTCGATCTACGACATCGATTTCGAATATCTGCCGGGGGTCGAAAAGCACCCTGCAGGCGCAGGCTTCAAGCTGATCGATCACCTGACCCACAACGTTTATGGCGGCCGGATGAAGTACTGGGCGGATTACTACGAATCGCTCTTCAACTTTCAGGAAATCCGCTATTTCGACATCAAGGGCGAATATACCGGCCTGACGTCGAAAGCGCTGACGGCGCCGGACGGCAAGATCCGCATTCCTCTCAACGAAGAGGGTGACAGCGGCAAAGGGCAGATCGAGGAGTATCTGCGCGAATTCAACGGCGAAGGCATTCAGCACATTGCACTGATCTGCGACGATCTGATCGGCTGTTGGGACAATCTCAAAAAGCTGGGCGTGCCGTTCATGACTGCGCCGCCGGCGACATATTACGAGATGCTGGACGAGCGCCTGCCCGGTCACGGCGAAGATGCAGGCGAGCTGCGCGCACGTGGTATCCTTCTCGACGGTACGACCGAAGGCGGTCAGCCGCGCCTGCTGCTGCAGATCTTTGCCGAGGCGCAGGTTGGTCCGGTGTTCTTCGAATTCATCCAGCGCAAGGGTGACGAAGGGTTCGGCGAAGGCAACTTCAAAGCGCTGTTCGAAAGCATGGAACGCGACCAGATCAAGCGCGGCGCCTTGAAGGTCGACGATGCTGCCGCGGAAACGGAGCCGGCGGAATGAGCGAGCACCCCGTCAGGCTGGGCGGCGTTCATCACGCCGCCTATCGCTGCAAAGACGCGAAAGAGACCGTCGAGTGGTACGAACGCGTGCTGGGCATGGAATATGTCAGCGCGTTCTCGGAAGACCACGTGCCCTCCACAGGCGATTACGATCCCTACATGCATATCTTCCTCGATGCAGGAAACGGCAACGTGCTCGCGTTCTTCGAACTGCCGACGCAGAAGGACATGGGGCGGGACGAGAACACCCCGGCCTGGGTTCAGCATCTTGCGTTCAAAGTCGGGAGCGAGGACGAATTGCTCGCCGCCAAGACCCATATCGAGAGCCTGGGTATCGACGTCTTGGGTCCGACCCATCACGGCATTTTCAAATCGATCTATTTCTTCGATCCGAACGGTCACCGCGTCGAACTGGCGGCAGATATCGGGACGGACGATCAATATGCCGAACTGAAGCGCGTGGCCGTGCCGATGCTGGAAGAATGGAGCCGGACGAAGAAAGCGCCGCGTCACGCAGATTGGCTGCATGAAATCGCCCGTCAGGAACACGCTTCGAAGAACTAGGAACATTCCTGCACGCCGTGCCGTTCCCCCTACGTGTAACAGAGGGAACACCATTGGATTACGTACAGGTTCTAGAGCACGAATTGCAGGAATTGGCCGCAGGAGCGGTGGCATTGCTGCCCAATCTGGCAATCGCGGTTATCGTTCTGGCGATAACCGCAATCGTCGCACGCGGAGTGGCAGGAGCCGCCACGCGGATCGCCCGGCGAACGCACGTGCGCAATGATCTGCAGGAACTGTTCCGAACGCTCGCGAAGCTGGGCATCTGGATCATCGGGACGCTACTGACCCTGACAATCCTGATCCCCGGCTTCACGTTCGGCGGCATGGTTGCCGGACTGGGGATCGGCGCTGTCGCGATCGGCTTTGCCTTTCAGGATATCTTCGAGAATTTCCTCGCCGGCGTCCTCATCATGCTTCGCGACAAGATGCATATCGGCGATTCGGTCGAGGCCGAAGGGGTCGATGGTACCGTCGAAAAGATCACGCTGCGCGAAACGCACATCCGTCAGTTCTCGGGCGAGCTGACCATTCTGCCCAATTCCATGATTTTCAAGAATGCGGTCAAAGTCGTCAGCGATCAGCCACATCGACGGTTCGATCTGATGGTGGGCGTATCCTACGACAGCGATCTTGCCACCGCCCGCCGCGCGATCGAACAGGGAGCTTCCTCAGCCCCAGGGATTGTCGCGGACAGGGGCGTGGAGGTTTACGCGCGAGAATTCGGCGCAAGCTCGATAGACTTCCTCGTGCGCTGGTGGGTGGACACCCGAAGCGACAGCCTGTTCCAGGTCCACAACCAGATGGTCTTCGCGATCAAGAAGGCGCTCGACGATGCCGGTGTCGAAATTCCCTATCCCCACGTCACGCACACGTTCGGGGAGCCCGTACCGATCGAGGCCAGGGACCAGGCCGCTTAGCAGCGCCAGCAAGGCGAAAATATTGAAGTAGGGAAATGGCGCGCCCGGAAGGATTCGAACCTCCGGCCCCCAGATTCGTAGTCTGGTGCTCTATCCAGCTGAGCTACGGGCGCGCTTGGAGGGCGCCACATAGGGGGGGCATTCGACCTTTGCAATCCCCTATCGCGGCGGATCTTCAAATCGTTGTGAAAACAGCGATTCGCAGAGCGTAACGTCCAGAGGCGGCTTGTTGAGAGCGCCAATCTCGTCCGGCGTCCACCATCCAACTTCGCCCCCTTCCAATGACTGCGGGGTCCCTTCCCAGCGGCTGGCAGTGTAAAGCAGAATGACAATCCCGGGCCGGCCGTCTGCAGGCGCAGTTTGGGCGAAATGGGACGGATCGAGATGAGCCCGATCAATCGCGATGCCGATCTCCTCCCGAATTTCCCTTTCTAAAGCAAAATCAGGCATTTCCCCTGCTTCCACTTTCCCACCAGGAAACTCCCACAGGTCGCCGTGATGCTTGTTGAGCGGACGCCGGTGCATCAGCCACCGGCCATCGTTACGCCGCAGGGCAAGTGCTGCGACGGCAATCCATGTCGGCAATTTTTTCCATTTCGAACGTTCTTGAAAACCAATTCTTAAGGGGTTGGGCGCAGAAACCGTGCTCAGGGACCGTATCGGGGGCATCCAGTGCAGTCGAAGAAATTTCTGAGGCGCATTGGACGCGACACTCGCGGTGCAACCGCAGTCGAATACGGCCTGATCGTGACGTTAATCGTTATCGCGTGCATCGGCGCGTTTACGGAAGTTGCCGATAAAAGCATTGCCATGTGGAGCGCCGTATCGACGGAGGTCACGAAGGAAAGAGGCTGAGGAAAATCGGGGGCCTCGTGCTCTTTAGTATTTGTCAATTCTCCGCAGCTATTTCCGACAATGCTCGTTCCGGGTTGCTGGAAAGAGTTCGGGTATCGAAGACTGAACCAGGAGACTAAAAATGAAGTTCATCAACAAGCTGCTCCGTGACGAGCAGGGCGCCACTGCCATCGAATACGGCCTCATCGCCGCCCTGATCGCCGTTGCTGCCATCACCGCCATGTCGACCCTGGGCACTGAGCTGTCCGGTACGTTCTCGGACGTAAGCGGTAAGCTCGAAAATCGCGCTGCCGTCGATTAATAGCATCGATGCCGGCTGAAAGAAGCCGGACGCTGAGGGCGGCGGGAGAAATCCCGTCGCCCTTTTCGTTTCCGAAACGCTGTTCAGCCGCCCCGCACCACGAGCTTGACCTTTTGCCCAGCGCGCAATGCGTCGCGGGAACCAAGTCCGTTCAGAACGCGGAACCGCTGTTCCTTCGCGGTATCGTAGGCCATACGGTTTGCCAGCGACGAAACCGTATCGCCGCTGCGTACCGTCACCACATCAATCCGCCGCGGAACAACGCGACTGGCCTCCGCCTGGCTGATTCGCCGCATGGAATTGAACATCGGGGTAAAGGCCCCCGAACGGCCGGCCTGGCTGAGCGTGGCGAAGTGGTACGCCTGCCCATTCGAGAACTCGTAAGCAAACACGACCACGTCGACCTGGCCGCTGCCGCTGTTGACGCGGGCCGTACCGTAGGCGGCCGGAAGTCCGTTGACCGTCGTCTGCTGCAGCGCCGCGGGCGCGAGGGTCTGCTGATTTCCGCCAAGCGAGCGGAAGACATTGCGCACGTAATTGCCGAGATTGCCGTCATAGGGGGCCGTCGTTAGTTGCGCCTGCCCGCTCTGGCCATTGATCGAAACCGCGCGCGTACCGTTGACCATATAAAAGCCCTGCGGCGCGGTGAACGATAGGCGCAACTGCGGATGGATGAACTGACGCCCTTCGATAACGCCCTGCTCCGGATCGTCTCCGTAAACCATTCCGTCGATGCGGGTCAGAAACGTATCGCGATTGGTAACGCCGGTCGTCCCCGCGGCGCGCTGTAGCGCGCCCTGCACCCGGCTTGCGGGGTCGGGGTGGGTAGAAGCCCATTCGGGCACGGTCGCGTTCCCCCGCCCTTGCAGCGAAGCATCCAGTGCGTTCTGCGCAGCGAGGCTTTGCAGCACGGTGGCCATGGCGTGGGGGTCGTAACCGGCGCGGGTGAGATACTGGATGCCCAGTTCATCGGCCTGCAGTTCCTGACTGCGCGAGAATCGCAGTGTCAGCAATTGCGAGCCTTGCAGAAATCCGCGCGAAATCTGCTGCCCGATGCCGCTATCGCCCAGGATGATTCCCGAGATAATGGCACCCGCGGCGCCCAGCAGCGAATTTTGCTGCGCCTTTGCCTGGCGGCGCTGTGAATGGCGCGCTGCGACATGGCCTACCTCGTGCCCCAGCACACCCGCCAGTTCCGCCTCGTTGTTCATCAGCGTGACGAGCTGGCGTGTCGTGTAGACATACCCACCCGGGATGGCGAAGGCATTGTTGACCGAGCTGTTGAGCAAGGTGACCGTAAAGTCCGACTGGGCATTGCCGAGCCCCGATTGCACCGCGATATTCTTGCCGATCTGCTGCACATACTGTGCGTGAGGGCCGCTCATCGCGCCGCCGAATTCGGCAAGGAATTGCGGATGCGCTTCGGCGCCGGTCTGCGCCTCGCTTTGTGTAATGGGTGTCGATGCACTGGGAATGTTGGCCCCGGCGCCCATGCACGATGTGAGTGCCAACGACAGCGCTGCCGTGGAACCAAGAGCGATCCTGTTCATGCGGGGCATGGTGCCAAGTCTCCTCCGAGTGCGCGGCGTTATCCCTGCCGCTACGATTAATCCTTGAAAACCAATCTTTAACCGAGGGCTTTGGTTCCCGAAAGAGTCAGATCGTTCCCAACTGAAGAAACCGTTCTTCCCTGACCCGGCGCAATTCGTCAGGTCCGAGACGGTCGAGTGCCTCCAGTTCATCGTCGATTGCATCCGCGAGTGCCTGCGCGGCGGCCTGCGGATTGCGGTGCGCCCCGCCCACCGGCTCGGGGACGATGCGATCGATTACCCCCAGTCCCTCCAGATGCTGCGCGGTCACTTTCATTGCCTCTGCAGCATCGGGGGCTTTGTCCGCCGTGCGCCACAGGATCGAGGCGCAGCCTTCAGGCGATATCACCGAATAGATGGCGTGTTCCAACATCAGGACCCGCTCGGCGCTCGCCAGCGCGACCGCTCCGCCGGAACCGCCCTCGCCCACAATCGTCGCGACCATCGGCACGGGAAGCGCAAGACAGGCTTCGGTCGAACGGGCAATCGCTTCGGCCTGGCCCCGTTCTTCCGCCTCCACGCCAGGAAACGCGCCGGAGGTGTCAACCAGCGTCACGACCGGCAATCCGAAACGGCCTGCCATCTCCATCAGTCGAATGGCCTTGCGATAGCCTTCTGGCTTACCCATGCCGAAATTGTGTCGCAGCCGGCTTTCCGTGTCGTGCCCCTTCTCGTGGCCGATCAGCATAACCCGGCGCCCCCGCAGCCTCGCAAAGCCGCCAAGGATCGCCTCATCCTCGCCGTAGTAGCGATCACCGCCGAGGGGTATGAATTCGTCGAACGCATGGCGGACCAGATCGCGGAAGTGCGGCCGCGCCGGATGCCTTGCAACCTGCGTCTTCTGCCACGGCGTCAGCGATGCATAAGTGCTTGCCAGAAGGTCCGCGCTCTTGCGTTCGAGCCGCGCGAGCTCCGTCGAAATATCGACATCGTCCCCTTCGGCAGCGCTACGAAGTTCGGCGACGCGCGCGTCGAGCTGCGCCACGGGCTTTTCGAATTCGAGGTAAGAAATCATCGCTCAGCGCCTAGTCCGGGCCGTCGCGAACGGCAAGGGGATGGCGTTCGTTTACCAGAGCCACAAGCCGGGCGCTGTCGACGTGCGTATATATCTGCGTCGTGGCGATATCGGCATGGCCGAGCAACGATTGCAGCACGCGCAGATCGGCACCGCCTTCCAGCAAATGGGTGCCGAAAGCGTGGCGAAGAACGTGCGGGCTGACCTTTGCGGGGTCGAGGCCGGCCCTCGTGGCCAGCGCTTTCAACAGTTGGAACAGCCGGACCCGAGTCAGATGTTTGTCGCCGCGGGACGGGAATATGTATCGCCCCCCGTCCGGCCGCAGCACGAGCCAGCGGGAAAGCGCCGATCGTGCACGGCCGCTGATCGGCACCATGCGCGCCTGCCCGCCTTTCCCCGTTACCGTCAGGAACGGCGCGTCGCGCGGCACTGCGGCAAGCGGCAACGAAACCAGTTCGGTCGCGCGCAGACCCGAACCGTAGAGCAATTCGAGCAGGGCCAGCATACGAACGGCCGCCGGCACGTCGCTGCAGGCATCCTCCTCCGCCCTGGCGAACAGGGCGGCAATCTCGTCGTGCGTCAGGATCCTGGGCAACGGGCGCCGGGTGACCGGTTGCGGCAGGCCCGGCGAAGGATCGTCGTCGCGCAAGCCTTCGTCCACCAGAAAGCCGTAAAACTGCCGCAGGGCCGACGACTTGCGGGCGACGGTCGAGGGTGCAAGCGTGTCCCAAGCCCGCCCCAACCGGGCGAGATCCGTCCGCGCGGCGCGTTCGAGCGGTCCGACGATCTCGTTCGCGCCTTCCAGATCCCTGCGATAGGCCGTCAGCGTGTTCTTTGCCGCCCCGCGTTCGGCAGCGAGCATGGTGAGGAAATCCTCCACCGGATCCGCCATCACGCGCGTGCCACCGCCTCCGCCGCGATCATCCGTGCTTCAGCCGACAGGCCGACGCGATTCAAGGCGGAAACGATGTGATAGAGATGGCGGGCCGTCATCTTGTCCCAGGCGTCGCCCTGCATACCCAGCCCTGCAAGCAGCGAAACCAGAACGGCGTTATCGACGGCAGCCGCGCGTTCGATCGTGCGCGTCCACTTGCTGTCTCGCGACAACTCCATATCGAGCTGCTGGCTATAGGATTGCGCAGTGGAATCGTCGATCCGGCCGAGCCCCGCCAGCGCGGCGACGAGGAACTGCGACTTGCGCTGGCCGTCGCTCTCGTCTCCATCCATGAACGTATCGATCTGTCCGCCTGCGACAGCCTCAGCATCGTCCGGTCGCGCCAGCGAGAGCAAGGCCCAGCCGAGGTCGCCGGGTTCCACGACTTGCGACCATTCCATCGCATCGCGATCGAGTCCCGCCGACAGCATGGAAGCGATCAGGCGCGGCGCATCGTCGCGAAACTGATCGCTCGGCGGCATTCGCGCTGCCGCATAGGCAGTCAGCACGAGCCGGCTGTAATCCATCGCGCCGGCGCCCCAGATGTCCCGCATGGCAGCAAGACGGTCGGCCGGCGTGCTGCCGGTATAGGCAGTACGAAGGCGAGTGGCCGTATCGCTGCCCTCGCCTTCGGCCCCGCTGTTCAGCACTTCGCCGTAAATGCCGACAATGGCGGAGGCGGACAGGATCCCCTCGCCTGCCGCCCGGTGGGCGCCCGGCAACCGGTCGATCGGGGACAACATCGGGGAGATGGCGGCCGCTCGCTGATAATAGGGCGCAGGATCGGCGAGCAATCCTTCAGGTATCTCGGCGCCAACCGCGTTTGCCAGGGCATACCGCCACGGGGTGATCTCGTCGACCTCGTCCCATTCCAGGTTGACGGCATGTCGGCCTGCGCCTGCCGCACCGGCGAAGCGCTGGGCCAGAAGAACGTCGATCGGCGGGGCTACCTCGCGCGAGAGGGCGCGGCGCAATTCGGACGTCGCGCGAACTCCCTGCCCGGCATAGGCGGCGCAGATCGATTGCCAAAGCCGCCACTGCCCATCTTCGCGGTCGCTTCCCTGAAGCTGGACCGCCGGGCAGGCGCCGACGATGTCACCTGTCGCCACAAAGGCTTCCAGCGCGGCATCGGTCAGCGATTTATGCCAGTTGTTGGTATCGACATCCTGCACGATACCGCGCGCCGCGGTGTATTCGCCCATCGCGTTGAGCGATGCGGCGCGCCATGCCGCAAAATCAACCGGGTCCATTTCAACCGGTGCCGTCAGCCTGCTCGCCAGTGTGCGGCGCACCAGGATATGGCCCCAGCGCGAAACCAACGGCCCGCGCATCCCGGCGAGAATCGCCTGAACGAGAGAAGCGGGCTGGCTTTCCAGCGAAGTCGTGGGAAAGCCCCCTTCGCCGGGGCCGATAATTCCCACTTCGGAAAGCGACCGCCTGGCCGCAGGCGGAATGTCGAAACGTGGTTTGAGCCCCAGCAACTGGTCAAGCTCGTCGGTGTTCATTGCCTCCAGCGCTTCGAGCGATGGCAGATCGTCAGGCAGATCGATCGTCGGCTGCGGCTGCGAATTGCTTTCCGGCAAAGGCTGGACGACCGGCCTGCTCGTGCCTTCGGCAGGCGACGTGGAGCCTTCCGCCGGCCGGGCTGGCGTGGTCGCTTGGGGTGTGGGTGTGGGTGTCGGCTGAGCCGGGGGCGGATCGTCGAATCCGGGCGGCAGCAGCGATTCGGGCGCCCCCTGCGCCAGCACGAGGGTGGAAGTGAGCGCCAGCGCGGCAACCCCGGTAACAAGCAGCGTCTTCATCGAACAGTCTCGGGCAGCGGAACCGGCTCGGCAATGGGGCGCAAAGGCTCCTCCCCACCATCGATCCAGGCATAGACCAACAATGCGGCGACCAGCACCACCAACGCCCCCACGGCACGCCTACCCGTCATTGCCAACCCAGAAGACCTTTCTCGCAACATTCTGCACGGTTGCGCGGCATCTAGCCCATCTATAGGCGAAGCGGCAATGACCCACGCGGCCGAAAAACTCAGCGATGCGGAGATCGCCCGGATTGCAAGCCGGATCGATCGCCCGATTGCGCTGGTCGGTCTGATGGGTGTCGGCAAGTCGACCGTCGGACGAAAGCTTGCGGCCTTGCTGGGCAAGGATTTCGTCGATGCCGACACTGCGATCGAGACCGCCGCCCAGATGAGCGTTTCGGACATTTTCGAACAGTTCGGCGAAAGCTATTTCCGCGACGGGGAGCGGCGCGTGATCGCACGGCTGATCGAAGAAAGGCACGGCGTGATCGCAACCGGCGGTGGTGCCTTCATCCAGGACGAGACGCGGACGCTCCTGCTCGATCAGGCCGTTTCCGTCTGGATCGACTGCGATGTCGATACCCTTGTCGAACGGACCGCACGGCGCGATGTGCGCCCTCTGCTGCGCGACGGCGATCCGCACGAAATCCTATCCCGCCTGCGCCGAGAACGCGAACCGTTCTATGCCCAGGCCCCCATCCGCATCACCGGCGAGGACGGCCCTCATATCGACACGGCGATGGCAATTATCGGAGCAATCGACCGATGGCTGTAGTGCCTGTTGAACTGGGTGGACGATCCTATCAGGTTCGCATTTCGGCAAACCTGCTGGCCGAGGCCGCGCAGCATTGCATCCCCCTTTTGCGCAAGAACAGCGTATCCATCGTCACCGACGCGAACGTCGCGGAAAACTGGCGCGAGACGGTGGAGGCGTCTTTCGATCGGGCGGCGATCGCGACGCGCTGGCTGATCCTCGACCCCGGTGAATCGACCAAGGACTGGTCCGGCCTTGAGAAGGTTACCGACTGGCTTCTGGCCGGTCAGGTCGAACGCGGCGATCACGTTATCGCCCTGGGCGGGGGCGTGATCGGCGATCTGGTGGGATTTGCCGCCGCAGTCCTGAAACGCGGCTGCAATTTCATCCAGCTGCCGACATCATTGCTGGCCCAGGTGGACAGCTCGGTCGGCGGCAAGACAGCGATCAATACGCGCACAGGGAAGAACCTGATCGGTGCCTTTCACCAGCCTTCCCTGGTGCTGGCTGACCTTTCGGCGCTAGGCACCCTGCCCGATCGGCAAATGCGCGCCGGTTATGCCGAAATCCTCAAATACGGCGTTCTCGGCGATCGGGCTTTCTTCGACTGGCTTGCGGCCAACGGCACTGCGGTTCTCGCGCGCGAAAGCGATGCTCTCGAACGGGCGGTCGCGACCAGCGTCGAAGCCAAGGCGCGCATCGTTGCGGAGGACGAACGCGAAACGGCGGACCGGCGCGCGCTGCTGAACCTGGGGCACACGTTCGGCCATGCTCTGGAAGCCGAAACCGGCTTCTCCGATCGTCTGCTGCACGGCGAGGCGGTTGCTCTCGGTATGGTTCTCGCCGCGCGCTACTCCGCCCGTATCGGTCTGATGCCCGATGCGGAGGCGGCGCAGGTGGCTCGATCCGTCGAAACAGCCGGACTGCCTGGCGAGATCGCAGCTCTGGCGCTCGATTGCGACGGACAGCGCCTTGCCGATCACATGCTGCACGACAAGAAGATGGACGCGGGCACTTTGCCGTTCATCCTGCTGCGGGGTATCGGGACAGCGTTCGTCGCCCGGGATGTGGACCTGGCCGACGTGGCCGCCTTCCTCGACGAACAGCTACGGGCGCACTAGTTCGGGCTCAAGATCGATCTGTTCGAAATCGTCGAACAGCGCGGTTACCAACAGGTTGCGATGGCATTCCGCCGCTCGCCGCTCGTAACACAGCAGCGCCGCCTTGCTGGTTTCGGCCAGCGCGCGCAACTCGGCCATCTGGGCGAGAGCTTCAGGCAGTTCGAGTTGCCCGGAATAGATCCGTTCCAGCGTAGCGAGATCGCCCCGGCGTGCAGCAGCCCGTCCTTCGCTCGGGGTGCCGAGGTGGCGGAAATGACAGTATCCGATCCCCGCTTCCTCCACCGCTGCGCGCAGGCTGTTCTTCGAGAATCCCGGCCGACGCGAGAGCGGCAGATAGCGGACGTCCGCAAGGATCTCCACCGATGCCTGCCCAAGACATTCGACCAGCGCGGCCTGGGTGACCTGCTCGTAGCCGATCGTCCAGACGCTGCCGGCCATCAGAACAGGCGCGAACCGTTTGGCACCGGCTTGTCCGGCTTGAACAGCACGACCTCGCCGTTCTCGTCGGCAAATCCCAGTGTCAGCACTTCGGACATCATCGGCCCGATCTGCCGGGGCGGGAAGTTGACCACGGCCGCGACCTGGCGGCCCTGCAGATCCTCGGGCGCGTAGTTCGCGACAATCTGGGCGGAGCTTTTCTTCTCTCCAATCGCCGGCCCCAAATCGATCCGCAGCCGGTAACTCGGTTTGCGAGCCTCGGGAAAGGGTTCGACCGATACGATCGTGCCGACGCGAATATCGGCCTTCAGGAAGGTGGCGAAATCGGTCTGCTCCGCTGCCGGAGCATCGGGCGCATGGCTTAGATGCATCGTCCTATTCCAGTTCCAGGATAACCTCGTCCACCGCGAGGCTGTCGCCTTCACCGGCGTTGATCTTGCCGACGGTGGCCTGCTTCTCGGCGCGCAGGATGTTTTCCATCTTCATTGCCTCGACCGTCGCCAGGGGCTGTCCGGGCTGAACCTCGTCGCCCTCGGCCACGTGCAGCTTCACCAGCAGGCCGGGCATCGGGCAGATCAGCATTTTCGAAAGGTCAGGCGGTTCCTTTTCGATCATGTGCGAAGCGAGATCGGCAATGCGGGTCTGCAAGATCCGCAGGTGATGCGTCGCGCCGCGCGTCGTGATGGCATAGCCGGTGCGTGTCGGCCGCAGCTGCAGGGTCAGCGCATCCCCCTCCCCGCCATCGGCGTCGCCATATTCGACGGCGACCATCGTCTCTCCGGGAGTATACTCCATCTCCAGCGCGACGGGATCGCCATCGACGGTGATCGCATCTTCCACCAGACGCACATCGTAGGTTGCCGAATTCTCTTCGCGCTCGCCAATGCGAACAGTCCAGTCGCCCGGTGCGTAGAATTGATTGTCGAGCTGCTGATCGATCCGCCGGGCGCGGTCGGCATCGGCGGTCGCGACAATGCCCCCCACTGCCGCCAGCACGCGATTGAGATCCTCCGAAGCCGGGGCCCCGACGAAACCTTCGGGATATTCCTCGGCGATGAAGCCGGTGGTCAGTTCGCCCGAACGGAAGCGTTCGTGCTGCATGATCGCGCTGAGGAAATCGACATTGTGGCCGAGCCCTTCGATCCGGAACGCATCGAGCGCGGCGATCTGCAGATCGGCCGCTTCGTCGCGCGTTTCGCCCCAGGTGACGAGCTTGGCGATCATCGGGTCGTAGAACATCGAAACTTCGCCGCCTTCGAACACGCCGTCGTCGACGCGAACGCCGTCAACGCCGCGGCGGCCGTTCGCTTCCCCGTCGTCGGCCCAGGGTTCGACCGGCGGCTGATAGCGCACCAGGCGCCCGGTGGAGGGCAGGAAGCCGCGATAGGGATCTTCGGCATAGACGCGGTTCTCGATCGCCCAGCCGTCGATCTTCACATCGTCCTGCGTCATCGCCAGCTTCTCGCCCGCCGCGACGCGGATCATCTGCTCGACCAGGTCGACGCCGGTGATCGCTTCGGTAACCGGGTGCTCCACCTGCAGCCGCGTGTTCATTTCGAGGAAGTAGAAGCTCTCGCCCGTCTTGTCCGCGCCGCTGACGATCAGTTCGACCGTGCCCGCACTGTGATAGCCGACCGCTTTCGACAGCGCGACGCACTGTTCGCCCATCGCCTTGCGCATCTTGGGCGTCACGAAGGGCGACGGCGCTTCCTCGACCACCTTCTGGTGGCGGCGCTGGATCGAGCATTCGCGCTCGTTCAGGTAGATCACGTTGCCATGCGTGTCGCCGAGGATCTGGATCTCGATATGGCGCGGGTCCTCGATGAACTTCTCGATGAAGACGCGGTCATCGCCGAAGGAATTGAGGCCTTCACGCTTCGTCGCCTCGAACCCTTCCTCGACATCCTTGTCGTTCCACGCGAGCCGCATGCCCTTGCCGCCGCCACCCGCGCTGGCTTTCATCATCACCGGATAGCCGATGTCGTTGGAGACCTTCAGCGCTTCTTCCGTGGTGTCGATCGCATCCTCGGAACCGGGGACGGTGTTGACCCCCGCTTCCCTGGCGATCTTCTTGGATTCGATCTTGTCGCCCATCGCCGCGATCGCCTTGGCGGGCGGGCCGATGAAGGCGATGTTTTCCTTGGCCAGCGCCTCGACGAAGCTCGCACGCTCCGACAGGAAGCCATAGCCCGGGTGCACAGCCTCTGCCCCCGTCTGCTTGCAGGCGGCGATGATCTTGTCGGCCACGAGATAGCTCTCTGATGCCTGCGCCGGGCCGATATGCACCGCTTCGTCAGCCATCTTCACGAACGGCGCCCGCGCGTCGGCATCGGAATAGACCGCCACGGTGGCGATACCCATGCGCCGGGCGGTCTTGATGACCCGGCAGGCGATTTCGCCGCGATTGGCAATGAGGATTTTCTTGAACATCTCTCGTCCCGTAATGTGTTCTTTACTGGGTTATCAAGTCGCGCAGGGCACGGGTGCGCTCTTCGGTCAGGTCAGTCTTGCAGGTGGAAACCAGCAGCGGTTCCAGACTGCCCCCGCGGGCATAGTACCCCACGGTGGTGCAATGCGCGTCCCGATAGGCGATCCATGCGCGCTGGGCGGCCAGCAGGGCGTCGAAATAGCCGGGACGGCCGTCGTCGACGGCGTGGGTATCGCGGCGCTTCATTTCGGCGGCGGTGACCTTCCACTGAGCGTTCAGTGCAGTGTCGCTCGCTTCATACTCCAGCGCGGCGCAGCGGTTCATCCCCGTCTGCGTGTACGGGTCTTCGCAATCGGATGCTGCGCCCTGCATCAGCATCAATGCCGCGACGAGCATCATGCGATCCCTGCCAGTGCCTGTTCGAGATCGGCGATGATGTCATCGACATGCTCGATACCGACCGAAAGGCGCACGACATCCGGCCCCGCCCCGGCGGCGGCGAGCTCGTCTTCGCCAAGCTGGCTGTGCGTGGTCGACGCGGGATGGATAATGAGGCTGCGCGTATCGCCAATATTGGCGAGGTGGCTGAACATCTCGACGCCAGAGACGAGCGCCTTGCCCGCTTTGAACCCGCCCTTGAGCCCGAATGTGAAAACTGCGCCGCCGTGCCCCCCCAGATAGCGGTCGGCCAGGGGCTTGTAACGGTCACCCTCAAGCCCGGCGTAGGACACCCAATCGACCTTCGGATGATCCTGCAGCCAGCGCGCGACCGCCAGCGCATTGCTGCAATGCCGTTCCATGCGCAGCGCCAGCGTCTCCATACCTGTCAGCGCGAGGAATGCGTTCATCGGCGCCATGGCGGGGCCGAGATCGCGCAGACCGAGGACACGGCATGCAGTGATGAAAGCGATCGGCCCGATGGGTTCGAGGGCATCGGCGAGCACCACGCCGTGATAGGAGCCATTGGGTTGGGTCAGGCTGGGGAACTTGTCGCTCGCCTTCCAGTCGAACTTGCCCGAATCCACGATCAGCCCGCCGACGGCATTGCCGTGGCCATTCAGGAACTTGGTGCAGGAATGGACGACAATGTCGGCACCGTGATCGAAGGGACGGCACAGCGCCGGCGTCGCCAACGTGTTGTCGACCATCAGCGGGACGCCGGCAGCATGTGCAGCTTCGGCAATCGCTGCAATATCGCTCACCACGCCGCCGGGATTTGCGAGGCTTTCAATGAACACGCAGCGCGTCTTGTCATCGATAGCCGCAGCGACATTGGCGGGATCGTCGGCATCGACGAAACGGGTTTCCCAACCGAACTTGCGGAAACTTTCACCAAGCTGGTTGAGCGAGCCGCCGTACAGCTTGTTCGCAGCCACGATATTGCAGCCCGGCTCCATCAGTGTGTGGAACGCGATCAATTGCGCGGCGTGGCCCGAAGCGACGCCGAGCGCCCCGACCCCGCCTTCGAGCGCTGCGATCTTCTTCTCCAGCGCATCATTGGTCGGGTTCATGATGCGCGAATAGATATTGCCGAATTCCTGCAGGCCGAACAGCCGCGCGGCATGGTCGGGATCGTCGAAGACGTAGCTCGCCGTCTGGTAGATCGGCGTGATCCGCGCCTTGGTGGTCGGATCGGGCTCCTGCCCTGCGTGTATCGTCAGCGTTTCCAGCTTCTGTTCGGTCATCGACGTTCCCCTCGTTCCTATTCGGCCGGTTCGCAGGCGTTCTGGCAGGATGCCGCGCGCATCGGCTCTTCCTGCTGCAGCGCCGTCAGGCCCAGCTTGGCGAACAATGCAGCGTCGGTGTCGTCGCCCGCATTGGGCGCGGTCAGCAGCTTGTCGCCAGTGAAGATCGAATTCGCCCCGGCGAGGAAGCACAGCGCCTGCGTCGCCTCGCTCATGCTCTCGCGTCCGGCGGACAGGCGCACCATGCTCATCGGCATGGTGATGCGCGCGACCGCAACGGTGCGGACGAATTCGATATCGTCGATCTTGGCGAGCGGCGTGTCGGCCAGCATGTCGCCCAGCACCGTGCCCTTGACCGGCACCAGCGCATTGACCGGCACGCTTTCGGGATGGCGTTCGAGCGTTGCGAGCGTGTGGACGAAGCCCACCCGATCGCTGCGCGTTTCGCCCATGCCCACGATCCCGCCGCTGCACACGTTGATGCCCGCGTCGCGCACGTTCTGCAGCGTGTCGAGCCGATCCTCATACTTGCGGCTGGAGATCACCCGCTCGTAGTACTCCGGCCCCGTGTCGACATTGTGATTGTAGTAATCGAGGCCCGCCTCCTTGAGCATGTCCGCCTGTTTCGGCGTCAGCATGCCCAGCGTCATGCAGGTTTCCAGCCCCATGGCGCGCACGCCTTTCACAATCTCGACGATCGCGGGCATGTCGCGGTCCTTGGGATTGCGCCAGGCAGCGCCCATGCAGAACCGCTGGCTGCCCGCATCCTTCGCCTGCGCCGCCGTCTGCAGCACGGCACGCACATCCATCAGCTTGGTCGCTTCGACCCCGCTGTCGGCCTTCACCGACTGCGAACAATAGCCGCAATCTTCCGGGCAGCCGCCGGTCTTGATCGACAGCAGCGTGCAAAGCTGGACCTGCTCCGGCGGATGGTTCTGGCGGTGGACGCTCGCCGCGCGAAAGAGCAGTTCGGTGAACGGAAGGTCGAACAGGTCCGCGATTTCCTCGCGGGTCCAGTCGGTGCGGATTTCAGTCATGCGGGTTTCCTGGCAAGGTAAAGACCGAATGCCATGACCACCAGCCCGAGCGCGCGCTTGGGAGTAATCGCGCTCTGGATGGAGCCAAGCAGGCCGAAATGGTCGATAATCGCCGCAGCGACGATCTGGCCCAGCAGCACGAAGAAGATCGCATTGCCCAGCCCGATACGCGGCGCGGAATAGGCCACCGAAGTGGCGTAGAACAGCATCACCACGGCGCCGATCCACAACCAGGGCCGTTCGAAAGTGAAGGTGCTGGCGGCGGGAAATCCGGTGAAGGCCAACATCGCGCTGGCGATGACAAAGCCGATGGCGAACGTGACGGCGGTCGCTGCAATCGGCCCGCCCAGTTGCTGCCCCAGCGCCGCGTTGAGTGCGGCGAAAACAGGAATGCCCAGCCCGGCGGCGAACATCATCGCCGCAATCGGAATGAACGCGCTCGACGAAGGTGCGCTCACTCCGCCGCCTCGTCCAGATCCTCGCCGGCAGGCGGCATGTTGTGGCCCAGCAGTCGCAGCACGTCCGCCGCGCATTCCACGACGTTGCTGCCCGGGCCGAAAATGCCCTGTACCCCGGCATCGCGCAGGAAGTCGTAGTCCTTGGCGGGAATAACGCCTCCGGCGACGACCTTGATGTCGGCGCGGCCGGCGTCCTTCAGGTGTTCGATGAGTTCGGGGATCAGGGTCTTGTGCCCGGCGGCCAGACTGCTCGCCCCCACGGCATCGACATCGTTTTCCAGCGCCATCCGGGCGGTTTCGCTCGGGGTCTGAAACAGCGGGCCGGAGAGCACTTCGAAACCCATGTCGGCAAAGGCGCTGGCGATCACGTTGGCCCCGCGATCGTGGCCATCCTGCCCCATCTTGGCGACCATGACCTTCGGCTTGCGCCCCAGCCTGCGGGCAACCGCGTCCACCCCGCGCACGACCTGTTCGTAGCGCTCATCACCGGCATAAGCGCGCGAATAGACGCCCTTCACCGGGGTGGGCATGGTGTCGTATCGACCGAAAGCCTGCTCCATCGCCGAGGAGATTTCGCCCAGCGTGGCATCGTGGCGCGCGGCCTCAACCGCCAGCGCGAGCAGGTTCGCGCCGGTCTCGGCGCCCTGGCTCAGCGCTTCCAGCGCGCGATCGCAGGCGTCGCTGTCGCGTTCGGCGCGAACGCGCTCGATCCGCGCAATCTGGCTCTGCCGCACTTTGTGGTTGTCGATATCGAGCGTTTCGATCTCCGCCTCTTCCGCAAGGCGGTATTTGTTAACCCCCACGATCACGGTTTCGCCCCGGTCGACCATCGCCTGCTTGCTCGCAGCGGCTTCCTCAATCTGAGCCTTGGGCTTGCCGCTGGCGACGTAGGCGGTCATCCCGCCTGCCGCATCGATCTCGTCGATCAGCGCGCCGGCCTGCTCGACCAGCGCCGCGGTGAGGCTTTCGATGTAATAGCTGCCGCCCAGCGGATCGGCGACATTCGTAATGCCCGATTCTTCCTGGAGAACGAGCTGCGTGTTGCGCGCAATGCGGGCGGAAAAGTCGGTCGGCAGCGCAATCGCCTCGTCCAGCGCATTGGTGTGCAGCGACTGCGTGCCGCCCAGTACCGCAGCCATCGCTTCCACCGTGGTGCGGATGACGTTGTTGTAAGGGTCCTGCTCCTGCAGAGAGACACCCGACGTCTGGCAATGCGTGCGCAGCATCTTGGACTTCGGGTTCTGTGCCCCCAGCCCTTCCATCACATCATGCCACAGGGCGCGCCCGGCGCGCATCTTGGCGAT
Organism: Pelagerythrobacter marensis; assembly: GCF_001028625.1. NCBI lineage: Bacteria > Pseudomonadati > Pseudomonadota > Alphaproteobacteria > Sphingomonadales > Erythrobacteraceae > Pelagerythrobacter > Pelagerythrobacter marensis. The sequence goes on from NZ_CP011805.1 coordinate 1,049,662, forward strand.
TTCCATGAAGAAATTCATGCCGATGCCCCAGAAGAAGGACAGGCGCGGCGCGAAGGCGTCGATATCGAGGCCCGCTTCCATTGCGCGCTTGGCGTACTCCTTGCCGTCGGCGATGGTGAAGGCCAGTTCCTGCACCGCGGTCGCCCCGGCTTCGTGCATGTGATAGCCCGAAATCGAAATGCTGTTGAATTTCGGCATGTTGGCCGAAGTATATGCGATGATGTCCGAAACGATCCGCATGCTCGGTTCGGGCGGATAGATATAGGTGTTGCGGACCATGAACTCCTTGAGGATGTCGTTCTGGATGGTCCCCGAAAGCTTGTCCTGGGCAACGCCCTGCCGTTCCGCCGCGACAATGTAGAACGCCAGCACGGGGATCACCGCGCCGTTCATCGTCATGCTGACGCTCATCGTGTCGAGCGGGATCTGGTCGAACAGGATTTCCATGTCGCGCACGGTGTCGATCGCGACACCCGCCTTGCCGACATCGCCGACGACGCGTGGGTGATCGCTGTCATAGCCGCGGTGCGTGGCGAGATCGAAGGCGACGGACAGACCCTTCTGCCCCGCCGCCAGATTGCGGCGATAGAAGGCGTTCGATTCCTCGGCGGTCGAAAAACCGGCATACTGGCGGATGGTCCAGGGGCGCCCGGTGTACATCGAGGCATAGGGCCCGCGCGTGAATGGCGCGATGCCCGGCACACCGGGGTCGAGATCCGCAGTGTCCTCGCGGGTGTAGAGCGGCTTGACGGCAATCCCCTCGGGCGTGTGCCACGTCAGGTCCCGGCCCTTCACTTCCTTGTCGGCGAGGGGTTTCCAGTCGTCATAAGTCGGCTTGTCGGTCATGCGCTCCCCCTAAACACAATCGTATGCACAGGGGAAGGGAGAGCGCGCTTTACTCGCCCTTGAACACCGGCTTGCGCTTCTGGAGGAAGGCCATGCCGCCTTCCATCGCGTCGCTGCTGGCGGCCGCCTGTCGCTGGCCTTCCGCCTCGGCCAGAAGGACCTGATGAATCTCTCCGTCGAGCGCGGTGGCGATGTTGCGCTTCATCGTGGCGTAGGCAACGGTCGGGCCATTCGCGAGCCTTTCTGCCAGTGCCCGCGCCTCGTCCATCAGCGCATCGTCATCGACTGCCTTGAAGATCAGGCCCCAGTCTTCCGCCTGCTGTGCGCCGATTTTCTCGCCCAGCATCATCATGCGTGTGGCGCGGGCACGGCCAATCGCGCGCGACAACATCCAGGTGGAGCCGCCATCGGGCACCAGGCCGATATTGACGAAAGCCTGAAGGAAATAGGCGCCCTTGCCTGCCAGCACGAAATCGCCTGCCAGCGCCAGCGAACAGCCAATGCCCGCCGCCGGGCCGTTGACCGCGCAGACCACGGGCACCGGCGCGCGCAACACCTGGTTGATCGCGGGATTATAGTGGTTCTGCAGCGCGCGATGACTGCCACCCTTGTTCTGCAACGCGCTGCCCTCTCCCCGCGCAGACAGATCTGCGCCCGAACAGAAGCCCTTCCCCGCGCCGGTAATCAGGACCGCACGGGCATCGTCGAGGTCGTAGAAAGCCGAACCGATCTCGTCCGCCATCTGCGGCGGCATCGCGTTCAACCGATCGGGCCGGTTGAGCGTGATCGTAAGCAGCGGCCCTTCTCTCTCGACGATAATGGTTTCGTAGCTCACACGTCTCTCCCAAGCGTTTCGTTTCGCAACCGAGAGTGGCCGCGATAGGGGCCTTGCGCAAGTCCGTTACGGCGCGCGCCGGAAATCAGTGGCCGGGGCCCTTGGGCGTTTCCATGATTTCCGTGAGCTGGCCCATCATGTCCTTGGGATGAAGAAAGAAGATCGGCGTTCCATGCGCGCCGATCCGCGTGGGGCCGAGGATGCGCTTGCCCAGCCCTTCGAACCAGGCGCGGGCCTGTTCGATGTCTTCCACCTCATAGCAGACATGGTGCTGCCCGCCGGCGGGGTTCTTGGCGAGAAAGCCGGTCAGCGTCGATTGCTCGCCCAGCGGCTCGATCAGCTCGATCTGCGTGCCATTGGTGCCGCTTTCGCCCGGCGTATCGACGAAGCAGACCTTCACGCCCTGCTCCTCAAGGTCGAACGGCTCATGGGTGATACTCGCTCCCATGACATCGCGATAATAGCGCAGCGATTCCGCGATCGAAGGCGTCGCGACGCCGATATGGTTGAGACGGCCGAGTTTCATTTTACACTCTCTACTAACGTTTCATTGGAAGGTATTTGGCCGATTTCATAAGCCGCGAACCCAATCCCAACCATAAAAGCCGCAATTGAGAGACCGAGTAAGGCAGCGCCAGTGACGAAAACACCGTTGGGTTCTGGATCGTAAGCCTCATTTTCGACAGTATCCAAACCCTCACCCCTCCAAAGGGTATTGGTTAATTTGCCAGCATAATCAGCTGCACCAATTGAAAGCAAAATGCCGCTTCCCAGCGTAAGTCCGATACCGGCGAAGAAGGCCCACGCTGGACCATCAAACATGATGGGAGCGAATTCCTTGGAATTGAAACCTGCTATCAACGCCGCCGAATGGAAAACAGCACTGCTTGTTAGAACCCATTTCAACAGTGCGATCGAACTGTCGAAAAACCGCGAGATCGCATCGCGAGCGATGCCCTTCCGCTCTTCAAGAACCCAATCTGGAAGGTCCTCGCTCACATAACCTCACAACGGAATATTATCGTGCTTTTTCCACGGGTTCTCAAGCACTTTGCCGCGCAGTTTGCGTAGGCCGAGCGCCACCCGACGGCGGGTCGAGTGCGGGTGGATCACTTCGTCGATATAGCCGCGGCTTGCTGCGACGAAGGGGTTGGCGAAGCGGTCTTCGTATTCCTTGGTCTTCTCGGCAATCTTGTCGGGATCGTCGCGGTCCTGGCGGAAGATGATTTCGACCGCGCCCTTCGCGCCCATCACCGCAATTTCCGCCGTGGGCCAGGCGTAGTTCAAATCGCCGCGCAAGTGCTTTGAAGCCATCACGTCGTAGGCGCCGCCATAGGCCTTGCGGGTGATGACGGTGATCTTCGGCACGGTCGCCTCGGCATAGGCGAACAGCAGTTTCGCGCCGTGTTTGATGATCCCGCCCAGTTCCTGGCTCGTGCCGGGCAGGAAGCCGGGTACGTCGACGAATGTGAGGATCGGAATATCGAAGGCATCGCAGAAGCGGACGAAGCGCGCGGCTTTCTTGCTTGAATTGATGTCCAGCACCCCGGCGAGCACCATCGGCTGGTTGGCAACAACACCCACCGTGCGCCCTTCCACCCGGCCGAAACCGCACAGGATATTGCCGGCATGGGCCGGCTGAATTTCGAAGAAATCGCCTTCGTCCAGAACCTTACGGATGACTTCGTGCATGTCGTAAGGCTGATTGGCATTGTCGGGGATCAGCGTATCGAGCGAAGGCTCCTCCCGGTCCCACGGATCGGCCGTCGGACGTTCGGGCACGTCCTCGCGGTTCGAAAGCGGCAGATAATCGAAGAAATTGCGCGTCTGCAGCAGGGTCTCGATGTCGTTCTCGAACGCGAGATCGGCCACGCTGGTCTTGGTCGTATGCGTTACCGCGCCGCCCAGTTCCTCCTGCGTTACGACCTCGTTGGTCACCGTCTTCACCACGTCCGGCCCGGTGACGAACATGTAGCTGGAATCCTTCACCATGAAGATGAAGTCGGTCATCGCGGGGGAATAGACCGCCCCGCCCGCGCACGGCCCCATGATCAGGCTGATCTGGGGGATGACGCCGCTCGCCAGCACATTGCGCTGGAACACCTCGGCATAGCCGCCCAATGAGGCGACGCCTTCCTGAATACGCGCGCCGCCGCTGTCGTTGAGGCCGATGACCGGCGCGCCAACCTTCATCGCGGTGTCCATCACCTTGCAGATCTTCTCCGCATGGCGTTTCGACAGGCTTCCGCCGAAGACGGTAAAATCCTGGCTGAAGACATAGACCAGGCGGCCGTTGATCGTGCCGCTGCCGGTGACCACACCATCGCCGGGAATGCGCTGGTCCTCCATCCCGAAATCGACGCAGTCATGCTCGACATACGTGTCGAGTTCTTCGAAGCTGCCTTCGTCGAGCAGAATATCGAGCCGTTCGCGAGCGGTGAGTTTCCCCTTGGCGTGTTGCGCATCGATGCGCTTTTGCCCGCCGCCCATGCGGGCGGCTTCGCGGCGGCGTTCCATTTCGGCGATATTGGCTGACATCGGCACCCCTGCTGTTATCTTGAGGCGGGGCCTAGCGGGCGGTGCGCGCGAGCGTCAATCTTTCATGCAATCTTGCGGCTGATCGCCCGTGCGCCCCGCACCCGGCCCGGATCAGCGCAGCAGAACCAGTTCCTCCGCCATCGTCGGATGAATCGCGACCGTTGCGTCAAAATCCGCCTTGGTCAGCCCTGCCTTCACCGCCACCGCTGCCGCCTGCATGATTTCCGCCGCTTCCGGCCCGATCATGTGAATGCCGAGGATGCGGCCCGAATCCTCGTCGCACACCATCTTGTAGAGGCTGCGCTCGTTACGGCCGGCGAGGACGTTCTTCATCGGGCGGAAGTCCGACTGAAACACCCGGACGGAACCGAACTTGTTACGCGCTTCGCCCTCGGTCAAGCCCACTGCCGCCAGCGGAGGATGGCTGAACACGGCGCTGGGTATGCAATCGTGATCGACCGCAACCGGATCGCCGCCCCCGAAAACGGTATCGGCAAAGGCTTGCCCTTCGCGGATTGCAACCGGGGTCAACTGCACGCGATCGGTCACATCGCCGACGGCATAGATGTGTTCGACGCTGGTCTTGCTGAAGCGATCGACCCGGATTTCGCCCTTGTCGCCGGTTTCAACGCCCGCCTTCTCAAGCCCCAGCCCCTCGGTATTGGGGACACGCCCGGTCGCGAACAGCACGCAATCGACCACCATATCGTCGTGATTGGTCATCGATACCGTGAGGGTGCCATCGCCGTTCTTCGCAATGCCGCGAAACTCGGCATGGAAGCGGAAGTCGATGCCCTTCATCATGCTGATTTGCAGCAGGCGGTCGCGCAGCGCCTCGTCATAACCGCGCAGCAACTGGTCGCTGCGGTTAATGATCGTGACCTGGCTGCCGAATTCGTTGAAGATGCCAGCAAATTCATTGGCGATATAGCCGCCCCCGGCGATCAGGATGCGGCGCGGCATTGTTTCGAGGTGAAATGCCTCGTTGCTGGTGATGCCCAGTTCATGTCCCTCGCAATCGGGGACGTGGGGCCGCGCACCGCTGGCGATCAGGATATGCTTTGCCGTCACCGTGCGCCCGCCGGAAAGCGCGATCTCGTGCGGTCCCACCAGTTCGGCGCGCTCGTTGATCACCTCAACCCCGTGGTTATCGAGCGTTTCGGTATAAAGGCCGTTCAGGCGATCGACGTCGCGAAGCACGTTGTCGCGCAATGTCGCCCAGTCGAATTTCGGATTATCGATCGTCCACCCGAAAGCCTTTGCATCTTCCAGATCCTCGGCAAAATGGGCGCCGTAAACGAGCATCTTCTTGGGCACGCAGCCGCGAATGACGCATGTTCCGCCGACACGGTGTTCTTCCGCCACGGCCACCCTTGCGCCGTGCGAGGCCGCAACGCGGCTGGCCCGGACGCCGCCCGATCCGGCACCGATGGTGAATAGGTCGTAGTCGTACTGATCCGCCATGCGCGCGCGCTCCTTGGTTGGATGCGCGATATGGCGGGCATGACGCCGCTTGCCAACCATGCCGCTTGCGAACGGGTCAGTCGCGGCGGCGGTGGGCCGGTGGTTCCTCTTTCGCCAGGCGGCGCGCGGTGGAGGCTGTTTGCGCCGCGAACAGCGCGATCAGCAGCAGCCCGACGCCGCCGACAAACAGGTCAAAGATATTGAGCTGCCAGACGATCGGGCGCTCCGGCCCGGCAATGAACATCGCCAGCGTCAGGGCGATCAGGATCAGGCGCAGCTCCGTCGGCCCTGCATTGAGGTAGGACAGCCTCAGTTCGCCAAGCACGCGCACCGACAGGAACGCATGGATCGACATCAGCAGATATCCGACCAGCGCGATCAGGGCGACTTCCATCTCGACATAAGAACTGAGGCCGATGCCCACGACGACCAGCATAGTCGCGAAACCGTCGCAGCTGTGATCGAGGAAGTAGCCATAGCGCGGCCGTTCGATCTTGCGGAAACGGGCCAGGCTTCCGTCCAGCGAATCGCCGAACCAGTGGACCACGTATCCACCGATCGACAGCCACAGCCAGCCTGCGTCCAGATTGCTCGCCAGATAGCCGGCGAACACCAGCAGGGCACCGAACATGCCCGTGAACGTCAGCATGTCGGGGGTAACCCAGCCGGGCATGGCGGCGCACAAACGGTTGAGCGCCCGCCGCTCGACGCGGGCGATCAGGTTATCCTGAATGCGCTCGATCGGTGCGGCTGTGCCCCGGGGGAACTGTTCCATCGCCAATCTCTCCTTCAGGCTGGAGGGCGCCCGTGGGCGCGAGTTGCCGGCTCGCGCTTGGTCGAGAGCCGGCAGCAGAGGTGCATCGTGTCAGGCCCGACCGCTACGACCGGGACGCCTGCGGCGGCGCTGTTGCTGGGGCCGACCGCCTTCGCCTTCCCCACTGCGCCCTTCGGCAGCGCGGGGCTTGCCCGCGCGACCGGGATGCTTGGAGCTCGACTTGCGCTGCTCTCCCGAACGCCCGTCACCGCGCGGCTTGACCGCGACCCTCTGGCGGGGCTGGCGCGGTTCCGGCTTGGTCGGCCCGACGCCTTCCACCACCGCACGGAAATTGTCCGGCAGTGGCAGGCGTTCGAATTCCGCATCCGTCGTCTTGCGAATATCCTTCAGATAAGCTCGCTCGTCCTCAGCACAGAAAGCGATTGCGATCCCGTCCGCCCCCGCACGCGCGGTGCGGCCAATGCGGTGGACGTACTGTTCGGGCACGTTGGGCAGCTCGTAATTGACCACGTGGCTGACGCCCGGAATGTCGATCCCGCGCGCCGCAACGTCGGTGGCGACGAGAACCGGCGTCTTCGCCGAACGGAACTCGCTCAGCGCACGCTCGCGCTGCGGCTGGCTCTTGTTGCCGTGAATGGCGTTGGCGGGGACGCCGGCCTGGGCCAGTTTCTTCACCACGCGATCCGCGCCGTGCTTGGTACGGGTGAACACCAGAACACGCTCGATCTTGCCCGGCACCGGATGGCGCCCGCGCAGGATCATTTCGAGCAGGGTCTGCTTCTCGTCCTGCTGGACCATGAACAGGTACTGCGCGATCCGCTCTGCAGTCGTGCTTTCGGGCGTGACCGAGACATGGACCGGCTGGCGGCAATATTTGCCGACCAGTTCCTTGATCTGCTTGGGCATCGTGGCACTGAAGAACAGCGTCTGGCGGTCTTCGGGCACGAGCTGGCTGATCTTGCGCAGGGCATGGATGAAGCCGAGGTCGAGCATCTGGTCCGCCTCGTCCAGGACGAGGATCTCGACCGAACCCAGGCCAAAGGCCTTCTGATCGATCAGGTCGAGCAGGCGGCCCGGCGTGGCGACCAGAATGTCGGTGCCGCGGTGCAGCTTGTTGCGATCCTTGTTGACCGAAGTGCCGCCGACGATCGACTGCACTTTAAGGCCGGCGAGCGCGCCGTAATCCTTCGCCGACTGGGCGATCTGCCCGGCCAGTTCGCGCGTGGGGGCGAGCACGAGCATACGGCACGATTTGAACGGCGTCTGCCGCCCCGCCTCGCGCAGCCGGTCGATGCTGGGCAGCATGAAAGCCGCCGTCTTGCCCGTTCCCGTCTGCGCGATACCCAAGAGGTCGCGGCCTTCGAGCACGGGGGGAATGGCCTGCGCCTGGATCGGCGTGGGCGTGTTGTAACCTTTCAGGTCGAGCGCCTGAAGAACGGGCTGCGACAGCCCGAGTTGATCGAATGTCATATGAATAAAACTCGCAATACATGCGACGCGCAGCCGGAAATGGCGCGCGGCGCGGGGGTTGAAACCGCCCGCGTGAAAAGGGAAGTCTTTGAGAAAACCGAAACGCGGCCGGGGTGTCCCATGTCTCGGGATCACCACTTCACGCTGGCACGCGCGTTTCGCTGGGCAGGCAAATGGGCGTAAACTTGCCAAAAGTCAATCGCCCGTTTGCAATGCCTCCTTGCTGGCGGCCGTCGCCAGAACGTCGGCCGGGGCCAGAACGCGCCACACGACGCCATCGGGCGCGTAGTCCAGCGTCACCTGGGCGCGCATCGCCATTGCCGGATTGCGCTTGATAATCGTGGTCCCGAACCCAGAGCGCGTTGGCGAAACGACCGGCGGGCCGTCGCGTTCGCGCCACTCCAGATCGAGCATGGCGGCACCGTCGCGTTCCTCCACGCGCCAGCGCAGCGCGACCCGGCCTTTCGCATTGGACAGCGCGCCGTACTTGGCCGCGTTGGTGGCCAGTTCGTGGATCGCCAGACCCAGTGCCTCGGCCGCAGCCGGCTTCAGCTTCACATCGTCGGGCCCGTCGAACTCCACCCGCCCTTCCGAAATGTCACTGACATGCAGGATCTGCGACTGCGCGATGTCCGCCACCGTGACGCCGATCCAGTTGCCGCTGGTCAGCAGGTCCTGATTGGCGGAGAGGGCGGAGATTCGCCGGGTCAGCGCGTCGACCAGGTCGGGATCGCTGTCGCCCACAGTGCGCTGGATGATCGCCTGGATCGTGGCCATGATATTGCGTGAACGATGATTGACCTCGTTCATCAGCAGTCGGATGCGCTCGTTCGTCTCGCGTTCTTCGGTGATATCGGTGTTGGTCCCGCACCAAAGGATCACTTCGCCATTGTCGTCGCGCAGCGGCTGCGCCTGCGTGAGGAACCAGCGGTAATCGCCATCCTTGCCGCGCAGGGGGAACGTGTCGGTCCACGGTTCACCCGTATCCCACGACCGCTGGACATGCTCCACCACCCGGTCGACATGATCGGGGTGATGCACGGCGCGCCAGCCCCATCCCTGCATTTCGTCCAGAGTGGTCCCGGTGTAATCGTACCACCGCTGATTATACCAGAACAGCCACCCCTCGCGGTCGGCCATCCAGGCGAGCTGCGGGATGTTGTTGGCGAGCGCTTCGAACCGTTGGCGGCTTTGCAGCAGCTCGGCGCGCAGGGTGGCCTGTTCGCGCAAGTCGTTGGCGATCTTCGATGCGCCGATAATCGTCCCTTCCGCATCGCGGATCGGCGACACGGTGATGGCAACGGGGATGAGCGTGCCGTCCGCCCTCAGCCGCATGGTCTCGAACTTGGGCACCAGTTCGCCGCCGCGAACGCGCGCGAGAATGGCGTCTTCTTCCCCCTGTCGGTCGGCCGGGATGATCCGCCGGATCGAATTGCCGATCATGTCCGCCGCGGGTATGTCGAAAAGCCGCTCCGCCGCGGCATTCCAGCTCATCACGATACCGTTCAGATCCTTCGAGACGATCGCGTCCGAAGAATGGTTTACGATCGCGGCCAGATGCGCGTCGCGAAAGGTGTCCGGCTGCCCCTGCACCAGCGACCACTAGCATATAGCCGGTTGGAAACAACGGATTTCGATATGACAAAAAGCAGGTTTCAGACCGCCTTTTGCCGGCGCTGAAACGGCCGGTCAGATCATGCCCAGCTGTTCCGCAGCCAATTGCTGTAGTGCGGCGGCGACCGGGGTCGAGATACCCAGATCGCGCGCCGCGCGCTCGTCCGGCCCCAGCGTGCGCGGATCGATGCCGGTGACGTAACCGAACACGATCAGCGCTTCGAGATAGGAGCCGTGCGCACTCGCGTGATATTGGTCGTGGCTCCACAGATCGATCTTGCCGAATGCGCGCCCGTTATAGGGATTGGAATCGGCGAGACCGCGCGCAAACGCCCGGTTCCAGCCTTCGCCCACCGGGATGACCCCGTCGATATCCTGCGAAGCGGCATGAACCGTGTCCATCGCCGCGCGCAAGTCCAGCGCCATCGCAGCGAGCGGCCTGCCATGCCAGTGCCCTTCTTCGCGATAGACCTGATCCGCACGCGACCAGGTGGCCATGAGATAGACTTTCACCGCGGGATTGGCGCGGGTGAACATCGCAGCGAGCGCCGGCGCGTCCTGTGCCGTTGCCGTTGCATCGCCCGGCCTTTCAGGGTCGAGCACCGAATACTGCTGCATGACCACCACGTCCCAGGCGGCGTCGATCGCCTCGCGCCGTTCGCGCAAATGGAACCCGAGCGTCGAGCCCCCGCGAAGTTCGTGCGAAACGTTCCATTCGGCCCCCGCCTGTTCCGCAAACGTGGCGAACAGCGCGGGCACGCCGCCTACCCCTTCATCATTGAGGTCATCGACCGTGTCGGGGCGATAGCGAAGCACCGGCGATCCGGCACCCTGGGTGAAACTGTTGCCGATGAACAGGATCGTGCGCGGTTCCTCGTGTGCGGCAGCCGGCGAAACGCCGATCAGCAGCGCAACCGCAAACATGATGAAGGATCGCAGCATTTTCCCTTCCTTCCGGCTATCGGCAATGGCGGCTACCGACGGCGGGCTGTAAGGTCTATCCCAGACCCGCGGCATCCAGCAACGCCTGCGTACCGGGATCGAAATCCCCCCCGCCCGCATCGATTTCCTTCGCCATCCGCTTGCCCAGTTCAACACCGAATTGATCGAACGGGTTGATCCCCATCAGCACCGCATTGGCAAACGTGCGGTGTTCGTGAAACGCCACCAGCGCGCCGAAGGTCGCCGGATCGATATCGTCGCACAGGATCGTGGCGCTGGGCCGATCGCCGGGGAAATGGCGCGCCGGGTCCTCGCCCTTGTCGCCCGCCATCAACGCCGCGCCCTGGGCGAAGCAGTTGGTCAGCAGAATTCTGTGATGCGCAGGATCGAGCGCATCGCCCGGCGCGATGCTGGCAATGAAATCGACCGGCACGAGATGGGTGCCCTGATGCAGCAGTTGGAACACAGCGTGCTGCGCGTCGGTCCCCACCCCGCCCCAGGTTATCGGTGCAGTCGGGCCGGAAACGGGTTCCTGCCCGGCGGTCACCCGCTTGCCATTCGATTCCATTTCCAGCTGCTGCAGATAGTCGGGCAGCAGGGTCAGCCGTTCGTCGTAGGCAAAAACCGCGCGTGTCTGGCAATCGCGGATGCGCGCATAATACAGGTCGGAAAATGCGGCACGCAGCGGCAGGTTGTCGCGCCCGTCCGCGGTTTCGAAATGGGCATCCATCGCCCGCGCGCCCGCCAGCAGCTCGCGAAATTCGTCCATCCCGATGGCAAGGGCGACCGGAAAACCGATGCTGGACCACAGCGAATAGCGCCCGCCGACCGTTTCGGGAAAGGGCAGGACGCGCGTTTCGTCGACGCCCCATTCCACCGCCTTTTCGGGGCTGGCGGTCAGCGCCACGACCCGGCCGGACGGGTCGGCAACGCCATTGTCGGCCAGCCAGGCAAGCGCGGTGGCGGCATTGGTCATCGTTTCGATGGTCGTGAAAGTCTTGCTGGCGACCGCTATCAGCGTCTTCGCCGGGTCGCAGGCGGCGAAGGCACGTTCCAGCGCGAGCCCGTCGATATTCGAAACGACGTGAACATCCACCCGCGCCCCGTCGCGTGTCAGCGCGTCGATTGCCAATGCGGGGCCCAGCGCACTGCCGCCGATACCGATGTGGATCAGGTGCCTCACATCTCCCAGCGCGCCGTCGTGGATCGCCTCAACCAGCATATCCATGCGGCGCAGCAGCGCCTCTGCCTCTTCCACCTTGGCCGGATCGCCCGATCCGCGCATTGCCGGGTGCGTGGCCGCGCGTCCTTCGGTCGGATTGACGATTTCGGCATCGAACAGCTTGCGGCGCATCGCCGCGAAGCCGGCAGCGTCCGCCAGCGCTTCGAAACGCGTGCAGAGCGCATCGTCCAGATGCGTCTTGGACCAGTCGAAACGGATGTTCCCACCCTCGTCCCCCGGCAGCGCCAAAGTGCCCGAAAAGCGCGCGGCGCGCCCTTCGTCGGCGTGAAACAGTTCGTCCAGTGTTCGCCGCGGCACCGCCGCGATCGCATCCCATGCCGCCGAAACCGCTTCGCTCATGCGAAATTCCCTTTCCTACATCGCCCCCACCCGACTAGGGCTTGTGGCCATGTTTTCAAGCACGACGATCGCTTCCGATGGCACTCTGCCGAAAAGTCACAGCCATCTGCCCCTGTGCGGCGCGGAGCGCGGGTTTCGCGGTTTTCAAGTCGTGGCACGAGCGTAACAGGCCCGCATGACCCAGACCGCCCCCGCCGCGCCCGAATCCGAAGCCCCTGCCGAAGAGCAGGGCGAAACCCTGGGCAGCTTCACCTGGTTCCTGATCAAGCTCGCGCTGGCGGTGCTGATCTTCCGCAGCTTCATCTTCTCGCCCTTTTCGATACCCAGCGAATCCATGCTCCCCCGGCTGATGAACGGGGACTATCTGATCGCGGCAAAGTGGCCTTACGGTTTCAGCAGCCACTCGCTGCCATTCTCTTTGCCGCTGATCCCGGGCCGGATCTTCGCTGGCGAGCCGGAACCGGGCGATGTCGTGATCTTCAAGCATCCCGTCGACGGGGCGGATTACATCAAGCGCGCCATCGCCCTGCCCGGCGAAACGGTGGAAATGCGCAACGGCCAGCTGTCGATCGACGGGGAGCTGGTGGAAAAGGACCGGATCGAAGATTTCGTGGTTCCCGTCTCGCCCAACACCGGCTGCGCTTGGGGCGGTGTGCACGAACGGACATCCGACGGCGAGCAATGCCGTTATCCGCGGTTCCTCGAAACGCTGCCTTCGGGCCGCAGTTACGAAGTGCTCGATTTCGGGCGCACGCCGCAGGACGATTTCGGCCCTCTGATCGTGCCCGACGGGCAGCTGTTCGTTCTGGGCGACAACCGCGACAATTCGCAGGATAGCCGCTTCCCGCCGACACCCGGCGGCGGCGTTGGCCTGGTGCCGCAGGAAAACCTGGTTGGCCGGGCAAGCATGCTCGTCTGGTCGACCGATGGCAGCGCGGAATGGCTGTTGCCCTGGACCTGGTTCACCGCCGCGCGCTGGGATCGGATCGGAGACGGGCTGTGAGCCGGCTGGACCGCAAAACGCGCGGCTGGCTGGAAGCGACCGGCTTTACCGTCACCGACGAGGGGTTGTGGCAGGAGGCGCTTACGCACGGCAGCACCGGGGAATCGCAGCATTACCAGCGGCTGGAATTCCTCGGCGATCGTGTCCTTGGCCTCGCCATCGCCGGCTGGCTGTATGAGCGGACGGGTGACGACGAAGGGAAGCTGGCGCAGCGGCTGAACGCGCTGGTGAGCAAGCGAGCCTGTGCCGCAGTCGCGCGCGATCTCGACGTTTCGGCACATATCCGGCTGGGCAAGCAGGCCCGCGACGATGGCGCAGCGGACAGCGAAAACGTGCTGGGCGATGTGATGGAGGCCTTGCTCGGCGCCAGCTACCTCGCCGGTGGGTTCGATGCGACGCGCGATATCGTCCGGCGGCTCTGGCGCAATCAGGTGGAAGGGCACGCCGGGCGTTCCAAACATCCGAAGAGCGCGTTGCAGGAATGGGCCGCGGGCAATCAGCGCCGGCCACCGGAATACGAGCTGCTCGATCGTTCGGGGCCGGACCACGCCGCACGCTTCACCGTTCGGGTGGTCGTGCACAATGTCGGCGAAGCGCAGGCGACCGCCGGCAGCAAGCAGGAGGCGGAAACCGCCGCCGCGCAAAAGTTTATGGAGACCTTCGGGTGAATTCAACGGCAACGACACGGTGCGGCCTGGTGGCGGTGATCGGCGCGCCCAACGCGGGCAAGTCGACCCTGGTCAATCAGCTCGTGGGGCAGAAGGTCGCGATCACCAGTGCCAAGGCGCAAACGACGCGCGCACGCATGATGGGCATTGCGCTGGGTGAGAGCGCGGATGGCGCTGCGACGCAGATGATCCTGGTCGATACGCCGGGGATATTCGCGCCCCGTCGCCGGCTGGATCGCGCAATGGTCAGCGCCGCGTGGGAAGGCGCGGAGGCCGCCGATGCAATCCTGCTGCTTGTCGATCCGGTCAAGCAGCGGCGGCACGAGCTGGAGCCGCTGCTGGAGGCCCTGGCCCAGCGGCCCGAACGCAAGATCCTCGTCCTCAACAAAGTCGATGTGGCGAAGAAGGAACCGCTGCTGGCATTGGCGCAGGAATTGACTGGCAAGGGCGATTTTGCCGAGGTCTTCTTCGTTTCCGCACTGACCGGCGACGGCGTGCCGGAACTGAAGGTCGCTCTGGCGGGATCGATGCCCCGCGCCGACTGGATGTATCCCGAAGATCAGGTGAGCGATGCCAGCGAGCGGCTGCTGGCCGCGGAGATCACGCGAGAGCAGCTCTATCGTCAGCTTCACGAAGAACTGCCTTACGACAGCGCGGTGCGCCCGGAACTTTACCGTTCGCGGCCTGACGGCAGCCTGGAAATCCACCAGCAGATCGTGGTGACCCGCGACAACCAGCGCGCAATCGTCCTCGGCAAGGGGGGCAGCCGGATCAAGGCCATCGGGGAGGCAGCGCGCAAGGAACTGTGCGAACTGCTCGGGATCCGCGTCCACCTGTTTCTCCATGTCAAAGTGGAAGAAAACTGGAGCGAAAATCGCGAAGTGTTCGAAGAAATGGGGCTGGATTGGGTTCGGTAGTACCGATAGCCTGTCGATCCAGCAGGTAACGACCGGAGAGACCGATATGCGTATTGCCAGCCTCGCCCTGATTGGTGCCGCTTTGGCGACGGGCTGTGCGCCCGTGGACACGGCGCCGGCCCCGCCCGCATCCGATTGTCCGGTGTCGGACAGTCGCAACTGGCACGCCTGGATCGACAGGATGCCCGGCCCGGGTGCGAAACCCACGCTCAACATCAGCGGCGAAGTCGACCTGCCGACGCCCGGCTACAGCGTATCGCTCAAGGCAGGCCCGGCCGACCGCGCCATGCCGCCGGGGCAGCGCTTCGCACTGGAAGCGACTGCACCGGACGGGATGGTGGCTCAGGTCATCACGCCGACCGAAGTCCGCTATCGCGCACCAGCAGCCTATCCCCGCTATCGCGAAATCATCATCGGCTGCGGCGGTTCGGCGCTCGTCACGATCCCGGATGTCATGATCGCGGAATAGCGGGAGCGCGCTTGCCCGCCGGCAAGGCAGTCGATTGCACCGACGAAGCGGCGCTCTATTTCGCCGGTGTTTTCTTCGCTGCCTTCTTGGCCGGGGCTTTCTTGGCCCCCGCTTTCTTTGCCGGGGCCTTCTTTGCGGGAGCCTTCTTGCGTCCCTTCTTCTTGGCCGGTCCCTTCGCCGCACGTGCGTCGATCAGTTCGATCGCCTGGGCCTCGGTCACGTCTTCCGGTTTCACGTCCTTCGGAATCGTCGCGTTGGTCGTGCCGTCGGTGACGTAGGGCCCGTATCGCCCAGGCATGACCTTGATCTCGCCGCCCGACGTCGGATGGGCGCCGAGCGTCTTGATCGGCTCGGCCTTGGCCCGGCCTCGCCCACCCTTCTGGGCAGCCTCGGCCAGAAGGGTCACCGCTGCGTTCATTCCCGTGTCGAAGACATCGCGGGTCGAAGACAGTTTGGCATATTTGCCATCATGCCGCAGGTAAGGACCGTAACGCCCGATGTTGGCTTCGATCTCATTCCCGGTTTCGGGGTGCTTTCCGACGATGCGCGGAAGGCCGAGCAGCTTGACCGCCCAGTCGAGATCGAAATCGGGCAGGTCCTTGGGGATGCTGGCCCGCTTCGCTTCCTTGCCCTCGCCCATCTGGACGTAAGGCCCGAAACGGCCTGTCTTGCGATGGATATCCTCATCGGTCTCAGGGTGCTTGCCCATCACCCCGTCTTCTGCCGAGACCTCTCCATCCGCCCCAGGTTGGGCGAAACGGCGGGTATATTTGCAATCGGGATAGTTGGCGCAGGCAACGAAGGCACCATAGCGCCCCCCGCGCAGCGCCAGCCGGCCGCCCTCGCGCCCCTCCTGCTCGCACAGCGGGCACGTGCGCGGGTCCTTCCCGTCCTCGCGGGGCGGGAAGAGGAAGTCGGACAGAAATTCATCGAGCGCTTCGGTGACTTCCGACGGCTTGCGCTCCATCACCTCTTCAGTCTTGGGCTGGAAATCTTTCCAGAACTGGCTGAGCAGGACCTTCCATTGCTCCCGGCCACCGGAAACCTCGTCCAGCTCGTCCTCCATCCCGGCGGTGAATTCGTAGGCCACGTACCGTTCGAAAAACCGTTCGAGAAACGCGGTCAGGAGACGGCCCGATTCCTCTGCGAAGAAACGGTTCTTCTCCATCCTGACATAGTCGCGATCGCGCAGGGTCTGAATGGTGGACGCGTAAGTCGACGGGCGCCCGATTCCCAGCTCCTCAAGCCGCTTGACGAGCGAAGCTTCGGAAAAGCGCGGCGGAGGCTGGGTGAAGTGCTGATTGGCATCGACGCCTTTCTTCACCGGGCTGTCGCCCTTGTTCATCACGGGGAGAAGGCCGTCGTCGTCGTCGCTGTCACGATCGTCGAACCCCTCCTGATAAACGGCGAAAAATCCCGGGAATTTCACCACCTGACCGGTCGCACGCAGTTCGTTCCGGCCGGTGCCGTCACGCAGGGTGACTGTGGTCCGTTCAAGTCGCGCAGGTGCCATCTGGCTGGCCATCGCGCGTTTGAAGATCAGCCCATACAGTTTCCCTTCGTCCCCCGACCCCGCCGTGTCGCGGCTGAAATCGGTCGGGCGAATCGCCTCGTGCGCTTCCTGAGCATTCTTCGCTTTGGTGCTGTAATGGCGCGGCTTTTCCGGGAGATAGTGGCCGTCGTAACGGTCGGCGATCGCCTTGCGGCACGCGCTGATCGCGCTGCCATCCATCTGGACGCCGTCGGTCCGCATGTAGGTGATCGCACCAGCTTCGTAGAGCGACTGCGCCAGACGCATCGTATGGCTGGCCGAAAAGCCGAGCTTGCGCGCAGCTTCTTGCTGCAACGTCGAGGTGGTGAACGGCGGCGCCGGATTACGGCTGAGCGGCCGCGTTTCGATCTCCTCGACGGTGAACTGGCCCTGCTCCACGGCTGCCCTGGCCGCCATGGCGCTCTGTTCGTCGCCCAGCGTCAGCTTGTCGAGCTTGGCACCGTCATGCTTGACCAGTCGAGCGTCGAACTCGGTCCCATCCTGCTCCAGCCTGGCGACGACGGACCAATATTCCTGCGCACGGAAAGCCTCGATCTCGCGCTCGCGGTCAACGATCAGGCGCAGTGCGACCGACTGCACGCGGCCGGCACTCTTGGCGCCAGGCAGGCGACGCCAGAGGACCGGCGAAAGCGTGAAACCGTAAAGATAATCAAGCGCGCGCCGGGCCAGATAGGCATCGATCAGATCGTTATCCAGCTCGCGCGGGCGGCCCATCGCCTCGGTCACGGCCGGCTTAGTGATGGCGTTGAACGTCACCCGGTCGACCTTGGCGGGCAAGGCCTTGCGCTTGGCGAGCAGTTCACGGACGTGCCAGGAAATCGCCTCCCCTTCCCGATCAGGGTCGGTCGCGAGCACGAGCCGGTCGGCCTTCTTCGCCGCATCGGCGATTTCCTTGAAGCGGCTCTGCTTGTCGCGATAGAGTTCCCAGTCCATCGCAAAGTCTTCATCCGGGCGGACGCTGCCATCCTTGGGCGGCAGATCGCGGACGTGGCCGTAGGAAGCGAGGACCTTGAAATCCTTGCCGAGATATTTCTCGATGGTTTTCGCCTTTGCGGGCGATTCGACGATGACAAGTTGCATGGAGGTGGCGGCAGTCCCTTACGTGTGTACGTGCGCGAGGGTGGCGAGATGCGGCGGCATTCGTCAATCCATCAAATTGCCAATATTGCGCTGGAGCGCGAAATTCAGGCGAAAACCCCCTCGACCCGCTCCGCACTGTCGTCAACGTGGAGAAACACCGCGACCCCGAACGCAAGGAAGAGAGCCGAGCTGATCGCGTCAATCAGACCAGCCAGACCCGATGAGAGCCAGCGATTGCTGGTCAACAGTTCAACCGTTGTCGTCCCCACCACGGCCAGCACTGCTACCGCACAACCAAGAACCAGTCCTGCGAAAAAGATTGCCCACCCCGCTCCCTGCGTGGAATCCCAGCTCCTTTGCATAGCCTCGACCACACCGGCATCCCGCCCGATCAGATAGCCCGGGGCCGCGCTCCAGCGAACCGCGACGATCAGACCGGGGACGATCAGCAGAAAAAAGCCGATGACCATTCCAAGCATCGTCAAGATCGTGAGGCCGACATAGGCCCATATCCGAAATCCCGTCGCAGAACGGCTGTCCCGGAGTTCCAGCAGCCGTTCGAGTACGAGATAGCCGGCAACATATTGCACCACAGATGCGATGAATCCTATAACGAAGAGGCCAGCGGAAGCACCACTGCCACCACCCATGCCTGCGCCACGGATCCAGTCGAAACCGCTCACGCCGCCAGCCTGGCTGAACGCGGTGGGCACTGCCACGACAGCTACAAAGACCGCCAGGAATATCCCGCCGTCTCTGACTAGCGAAAGTGTTTCCGCGAGCAATGCGCCGATGCTTGTCTTCTCGTTCACGACGTTCCCCTTCGTCCGCTATCCCGCCAGGCTTACACGTCCGGCCGCGTGTCGGTGCAACCGCCCGGCGATCTCCAGTTCCAGCAAGGCCAGATGCACCGCAGCGGGCGGTTCACCAGACTGGCGGATCAGTTCATCGACGGCAACCGGCGCCGTGGATAACAGGCTGCCGACGTCCGCCGGCCGGGCGCTTTCCATTCCCGGAGGGTCGAATGCGAACGCTGGTGCGCCCTCCGCTACCGCTGCGCGCGTGGTTCCGTCGAAGCCCTGAAGCAGCTCGATCACGTCGTCAGGCGACTGGATCAGGACAGCGCCGTCCCGGATCAACTGGTTGCATCCCCGCGACCGGGCATCGATTGGGCTACCGGGCACGGCCATTACCTCCCGCCCAGCCTCCCCCGCCAGACGCGCAGTGATCAGCGAACCCGACTTCGGCGCTGCCTCGACCACCAATGTGCCAAGCGCCAGACCGGCAATGATGCGGTTGCGGCTGGGAAAATGGCTGCCCCTCGGCTCCGTCCCCGGCGGCTGTTCGGCGAGCAGTAGGCCCTGTGTCGCAATCGCCTCCTGCAATTCGGCATGTTGCGATGGGTATGCGATGTCGATGCCGCTGGCGATCACCCCGACCGTGGCGGGAAGCGCGCCCCGATGTGCAGCACCGTCAATTCCGCGCGCAAGCCCCGAAACAACCGTAAAGCCTCCATCGGCAAGCGCTGCGGAGAAGTCGCGCGCCAGCTTGACCGAAGCGGCCGATGCGTTGCGCGCACCGACGATCGCGATACAGGGCCGCTCGGCCATCGCCGGATCGCCGCGGAAGGTCAGGATCGGCGGCGCACCGTCGATACGCGCCAGCAGCGATGGATACCCTGGCTGATCGTGGAAGAGATACCGCGCACCTGCGCTGCGAACCGCCTCGATCTCGCGAGCGATCGCATTCTCGGGTGCAGCGCGATAGGGCCGGCCGCGCTGGCTGCCGATGTCTGGCAGGGCCGCAAGCGCCGTCGCTGCATCGCCGAAGCGCGCCAGCAACTGCGCGTAGGAAACCGGGCCGATGTTGGGCGAGCGGAGCAGTCTTATCCGGGCGAAAGCCTCCGCCTGCGAAATCCCGCTCACTTTCCTGAGCCGACTTTCGGTTCCGACCCGGCCATCAGCCGCCCGATGTTATCGCGATGGAGCCAGAGCACGAGTGCGGCGATCAGCACCAGAGCAGGTACGAAAGCCACGTAGCCGAGCACCGCCGCAACGATGGCCGCCGCACAGACCGCGGACATCCCTGCCAGGGAGCTGAACCGCGTCACGGCCAGGATCGCGAGCCAGACAACCGCATAGGCGAGCCCCAGCGGCCAGGCGAGGCCGAAGCTGACCCCGGCGTTCGTGGCCACCCCTTTCCCGCCGCGAAAGCCGAGCCAGATGGGGAAACAATGCCCGAGGACGGCGAAAATCGCCGCGACGGGGGCCGGCCCCAGCGCAGCCTCGGGCATTTCGGCAGGCGCGACGAAAAAACTGGCTGCGAGCGCGACGGGCACGAAGCCCTTGACGAGATCCAGCACCAACGTCGCCGCAGCCAATCCCTTGTTGCCCGCCCTCAAAACGTTGGTCGCCCCGATATTGCCGCTGCCGATCTTGCGAACATCGCCGAGGCCCGCCATCCGCGTGAGGAGCAGGCCGAAGGGGATCGACCCGCAGGCGTAGCCGAGCAGCGCGGCAAGCACGATATCCAGTGTGGAACCCATATTCACGCCAATCCCCCAATCGCTGCGCCGCGTGCTTGTCGATGCTCCATACTTCCAATAGGCGCTAGGCTAAAGCAATAGCGTCGGAACTATGTCGCCCAAGACATAGCGACGACCCGGGCCGGCTCGGCACGAACGGAGCGATTTTGGACCTTTCTGCACACTCTCCCATCCTGCTGTTCGATTCCGGTGTGGGCGGCCTCAGCGTTCTGCGCGAACTGCGCCGCGTTCTGCCGGGCGCGCCGGTAATCTATGCCGCCGATCTTGCCGGCCTGCCCTATGGCACCAAAAGCGAGGCAGAGGTCGCCGCGCGCGTCTGCGGACTGCTCGGGCGGATGGCGGAACGCTGGCAGCCGCGCCTGATCTGCATCGCGTGCAATACGGCCAGCACTATCGCCCTGGGCATGGTGCGCGAAGTGCTGGAAATACCGGTCGTGGGCACTGTCCCTGCGATCAAGCCGGCGGCCGCGCTGACGCGTACCGGCGTCATCGGGTTGCTCGGCACCGAAGCGACGATCCGTCAGGCTTACGTCGACAATCTGGAACGGGAATTCGCAGGCGGGAAAATCCTGCTGCGCCACGCAGCGCCGGAACTGGTCGATGCGGCGGAAACCAAGCTGCGCGGCGCCCGGATCGATGATGCCGCGATCTCTTCGGCGACTAACGGATTGCGCGAGCAGGCTAGGGGAGCAGAGATCGACACCGTCGTTCTAGCCTGCACCCATTTCCCCCTGCTGCGCGATGAACTGCAGGCTGCGTTTGGGCCGGATACCGTCCTGATCGACGGCGCAGAGGGCATTGCCCGGCGGATCGCCCATCTCGTGGAGGATCAGCCGCTGGTGCGCGAGCAGCCCGATCGTGCCGTAACTACCGGATCGCTCGAATCGCTGAAGCAACTGGCGCCGGCGTTTCGCGATCTCGGCATCGAACGACTGGAGCGTCTCTAGCTGCGAATCACTCGCAAAGATCACGGTGGAAATGCCCGCTATTGCGGCCTAAACGCCCCCGGAACTGGCCGCTGTCGCAGCGATGATGACCGAGCGAACAATGAACTACGACCAGATCTTCGACCAGGCGATCGACCGCCTGCATTCCGAAGGCCGCTACCGCGTCTTCATCGACATTCTGCGCAACAAGGGCGCGTACCCCAACGCGCGCTGTTTCGCCGGGCACAATGGCCCGAAACCGATCACGGTGTGGTGTTCGAACGATTATCTCGCAATGGGACAGCATCCCAAGGTGATCGAAGCGATGGAAACGGCGCTGCACGATGTCGGCGCAGGCAGTGGCGGCACCCGCAACATCGGCGGCAATACGCACTTTCATATCCAGCTGGAACGCGAGCTGGCCGACCTTCATGGCAAGGAAGGCGCGCTGCTGTTCACCAGCGGCTATGTCTCCAACGACGCGACGCTTTCCACGCTTGCGAAGCTGCTGCCGGGCTGCGTGATTTTCTCCGACGAGTTGAACCATGCCAGCATGATTGCCGGGATCCGCAATTCCGGCTGCGAGAAGCGGGTATTTCGCCACAACGATCTCGATCACCTCGAAGAATTGCTGGCGGCAGAAGATTCCGAAACGCCGAAGGTTATCGCGTTCGAAAGCGTCTATTCGATGGACGGCGACGTCGCCCCGATCCATGCGATTTGCGACCTTGCCGAAAAGTACAACGCCCTGACCTACATCGACGAAGTTCACGCTGTCGGCATGTATGGCAAACGCGGCGGCGGTATTTCGGAACGTGACGAAGCCGCGCACCGGATCGACATCATCGAAGGCACGCTGGGCAAGGCATTCGGCGTGATGGGCGGCTATATTGCGGCCGATACCAAAGTCATCGACTGCATCCGGTCTTATGCCCCCGGTTTCATCTTCACGACATCGCTCAGCCCGGTTCTGGTTGCCGGCGTGCTCGCCGCCGTCCGCCACCTGAAGGGATCGAGCGAGGAACGCGCGGCGCAGCAGGCCAATGCCGCCATGCTGAAAGCGAAGTTCTCCGCCGCCGGGCTTCCCGTGATGCCTAGCGAGACGCACATCGTCCCCCTGATGGTGGGTGACCCGGTTCGGGCGAAGAAGATCAGCGATATTCTCCTGGCGGAATACGGCGCCTACGTGCAGCCGATCAATTTCCCGACCGTGCCGCGCGGGACGGAACGTCTGCGCTTCACCCCAGGCCCCGCCCATACCGAAGCGATGATGGACGAACTGACCGGCGCTCTGGTCGAGATTTGGGATCGTCTGGAGCTGGAGCTGGCTCGGGCCGCGTAAGGCCCTGCGTCTCCCGCCAGCGGTGCCTCGCACCACTGCCGGCCGGATACCACTCTACCGACACACTCCGGTGTAGCGGCCGGCCTGATCGAAGTGGAAATGGTCCGCATGGGCGGCGTTGTATTCCGGTGAAAGCACTGTCGCGAACAGAGGGCACGCCCCGTCGCGAACCTCGCGCAAGAAGCTCCGCTCACTCGCGCCTCCCTCCCAGTCTCCCAGCACCGTGATCCGCCGACCGTCGGCCAGAACGAACGCGCCGACATCGATGGCATTGCCGGTCGCATGCTCGCTCCAGCGTCCTTCAGCGCGGCCATAGAGCCTCCGGCAACTGAAGGCCCCAAGATGGTCGACGCGGCGCACGGCTTCGCCGAAATGCCGGCGCGCGGCCGGTTGCACGACATCGCGCAACCAGATCGTCAGCCCCACACCAATCGGGCAAGTGGTGGGCGGAACGCTGGGGCCAAGCGCGAGATTGTCGATCACGGTGCGATCCGGCCGCCGGCAAGCCCCTTCTCCGCGCGCATCCAGGGCGCGAAAACTCACGCCACTCCGCTCCAGGACGGCCCTGCATTCGGCGCGGTCGTCTTTCAGCGACACCAGCTTGGTCTGTGTAGCCCAGCCAGGGGGATCGTCCAGGTCCAGTGGGGCCCAGGGGTTATGCTGGGGGTGGTCGGCCAACCAGCCTCTTGCGGCCAGCAGGGTGCCCACAACCAACATCAGCCCCAGAAGGCGCAAATCGCCTCGGAAATGCACGCCAGCGCGCCGTGTCTTTGCCGAGCGCCGGTCAGCCAAGGCTTCGTCCGTGGCATTCAGCAATCGGCCTGACAATCATTGCAAATCCGCACTTGCCCCGAGGTCCACCCTGGCAACCGAGCAGATCGGCACGGGGTTCCCGCAGACGTGGGAAGCAACCGCCTGACGTCAGCCGAGAAGCTGCGGGAAAAGACCGAACAGCAGGATCAGGGCGACCGCTATGGGGCACAACCACGCGACGAGAAACCGCCACAGGACAAACAGGCCACCGCTAAGCCCGGTTTGCACCTCGACCAGCCGCCGATCCGCCTTCCAGCCGACGAAGATCGACATCAGAAGGCCTGCGAGCGGCAACATCAACTTGCCCGTAAAGCCGTCAATCGTGTCGAGGATGTCAGCATCCGCGAAGATGTCCCAGAAGCCCAACGGCCGCACGTCCGCCCAGACATTGTAGCCAAGCGCGCAGGCAATGCCGATCACAAACGCCCCAAGGCCCAGCATGACGGCAGCGGCAGGCCGGCGCAGCCCGAAGCGATCGATCGCCCACGCCGTCGGCCCTTCCAGGAGCGAAATCGAACTGGTCAAAGCGGCAAAGAAGATCAGGACGAAGAACAGCAGCCCGATCAGCGATCCGCCCGGCATCGTCTGGAAAGCAACCGGCAGCGACTGGAAGATAAGCGCCGGACCGACCGAGGGGTCGAGACCGACCGCGAAAACGATCGGAAAAATCATCAGTCCGGCGATCAATGCCACGGCAGTATCCGCAAGACTGATGGTGGCAGCGGTAGGAGCCAGGTTCACATCGCGCGCGACGTAGGCGCCGTATGTAATGAGAGCGCCCGATGCCAGGCTGAGCGAGAAGAACGCCTGCCCCAGCGCCTCGTTCATCACCGGTGCCGTCAGCTTGGAAAAGTCCGGCGTGAACATGAATGTCACCGCCCGGCCGAAATCCCCGGTGAAGGCGCCGTAAATGGTAATGCCCAGAAGCAGGAAGAAGAACGCCGGCATCAACCAGGTGGCAGCCTTCTCGATCCCGTCGTGCACGCCGCTGGCGACGATCGCGATCGTTGCGGTCATAAACAGTGCGTGGACCAGGATCAGCCGGCCCGGGCTGGCGAACAGATCGCCCATCATACCGCTCACCGCGTCCTGCCCCAGGTCGGAGAAGGCGCCACGCAACGCTTCACCGGCAAACAGATTGCCGAAGAAGTCTCCGCCCGACAGCCAGATGTAATAGAGGACCCAACCGGCAACGACCGAGTAGAACGAGAGAATCAGGAAGCCGGCGAGAATTTCGATACCGCCGAAGATGCTCCATCGACGCGAAACCCGCGACTCGTCAGCCACCCGTTGGACGGAACCGATCGCATCCGACTGCCCCGCACGGCCCACCACAAATTCGGAAAGCATCAGCGGCAAGCCGATCAGCAGAACGCAAACCAGGTAGACCAGCACAAAGGCGCCGCCACCATTTTCGCCCGCAAGTGTCGGAAATCTCCAGATATTGCCGAGCCCGACAGCGGCCCCGACCGCTGCCAGAATGAACGCTGTGCGCGAGGACCAGCCCTGCTCACCTGCTTGCGCACTTGCGGTTGCAACCATCCGAAAATTCCCCTTCCCTTTGGACGACTTAGCCCATGTTGCAAGTTTTGCGGCAAAGGCCAAGGGGATGGTTGGCGCTTGCCCCCGAGATCGCTAGAACCCGCACCATGTCCACCACCTTTCAGCTCGACACCGCTACCAGCCGCGCGACCCCGACACCGCAGCCCATGCGACGGCTCACGGTCCCCAAGATCCGCCAACGCAAGAAGGACGGGGTGACCGAACAGCCGCTGGTCATGCTGACCGCCTATACCGCGCGGCAGGCACAGTTGCTGGACGAGCATTGCGACCTGCTGCTGGTCGGCGACTCGCTCGGGCAGGTGATCTACGGCCTTCCCTCCACCATTCCCGTCACGCTGGATATGATGGCCAATCATGGTGCTGCGGTGGTGCGGGGCAGTTACCATTCGGTCGTGATCGTGGACATGCCGTTCGGCAGCTACGAAAGCTCTCCTCAGCAGGCTTTCGAAAGCGCATCGCAGCTGCTGAAGATCAGTGGGGCCGCCGGCGTGAAGCTGGAAGGCGGCGCGGCCATGGCCGAAACCGTCGCCTTTCTGACCCAGCGCGGGATACCGGTGATGGGCCACGTCGGCCTGACCCCGCAAGCTGTCAACGTCCTCGGCGGCTATGCGGCCCGCGGCCGCAGCGACGCGGAAGCCGACAAGATCGTCAGCGATGCCAGGTCGCTGGACGAGGCCGGCGCCTTCGCCATTGTGGTGGAAGGGGTTGTCGAGCCAATAGCGATCGACGTCACCCAGGCGGTCGGATGTCCGACGATCGGTATCGGCGCCTCCGCCCAGTGCGATGGCCAGGTGCTCGTGTGCGAAGATATGCTCGGCATGTTCGAGCGCGTTCCCCGTTTCGTGAAGCGATACGAGGAAATGGCCGACGTGATCTCGCGCGCCGCGGCGACTTATGCCGCCGAAGTCCGCGAGCGTTCCTTTCCCGGAGAGGCCCAGACTTACCAGCCGAAGTAGCGCTGGCGGGAACTTGCGCGTCGACGCGGGATTTCCTAGCCGGCCCGCTCATCAACCGGGTCGTTCGTTTGGATCGAGCCGTCCAGTTTACGGGATCGCCGCATGGCCACGCTGCTTCGTTTCTACAAGTTCTCGTTCGTTTTCACGCTGATCTGCCTCGGCCTGGGGGTCTGGTATGGCTGGGCCAGCACCGGCGATGTCGGTGCAACGGCCTCGCTGCTGTGGATCATCGTCGTTCTGTCGGTGCTCGAGGTTTCGCTCAGCTTCGATAATGCAGTGGTCAACGCTTCGGTGCTGAAGGAAATGGACGAGGTCTGGCAGCGGCGCTTCCTGACCTGGGGCATCGCATTCGCGGTCTTCGGAATGCGGGTTGTTTTCCCGCTCGCCATCGTGGCGATTGCGGCCGGCCTCGGCCCGATCGAGACGCTCAATCTCTCGCTCAACGATCCTGCCCGGTACGAGGAAATCGTCAGCTCCGCCCATGTCGGCATCGCCGGGTTCGGCGGCGCGTTTCTCGCGATGGTCGGGCTCAAATTCTTCTTCGACCTCGACAAGGATGTGCACTGGATTCGCGTCGTCGAGCTGCAACTTGCACGTTTCGCCGCCCTCCCGGCGGCGGAAATAGCCCTTCTGCTGCTGGTCATGTGGGGCATTTCAACGATGCTGTCCCCAGCCGATGCGCTGACTTTCCTGGTCGCTGGCATATTGGGCCTGGTTACCTTCATCGCTGTCGAAGGGGTCAACACGATCCTTGAGATGCGGGCGGAGGCTGCCCGGCTTCAGGGGGCCGTGGTCCGAAGCGGGCTCGGCGGGTTCCTCTATCTCAACGTGCTCGACGCATCGTTCAGTTTCGACGGGGTGATCGGTGCCTTCGCCCTGTCCAACAACATGATCGTCATTGCCCTGGGGCTTTCCATCGGGGCAATGTTCGTCCGTTCGATGACCATCCACCTGGTGAAACAGGGCACGCTGGCACAGTATCGCTTCCTCGAACACGGTGCCTTCTGGGCCATTATCGTTCTCGGCATGATCATGCTGTTTTCAGCTGTCGTGCATATCCCGGAAACGATTACCGGCCTGATCGGGGCCGTCCTCATTGGGCTTTCGCTGTGGTGGTCGGTTCGCCACAACCGGCACCATGCGGCTAGAGAGACGGATAGCTCGAACGCGCCAGCCGAGTAGCGAGCGGCGCGGAGACGATCAGTTGTAGCAGGTGATAGGCGAGCAGGGGGACGAGGATCAGGCCTGCACGTTCGGCCCCGAAAAGGATCAGCGCTATCGGCGCGCCGCTGACCACGCTTTTGTGAGCGCCCGCGAACATGAATGAAATCCGCATCTGCCGGTTGAGCTGCAGAGCTTTGGCCAAATGCCATGCTCCAGCAAAAGCAAAGATCAGCAGCGCGGCCAGGATCACCGATACGAGCGCCCACTGATCGAACGAGAGCGCTTGCCAGATGCCCTGCTCCACCGCGGCGGAAAACGCCACGTAGACGGCAATGGCGATCGCCAGGCGATCCATCCACGTAACGACCTGCGCATGTTTGACAACGAAGGGCCTGCCAACCCCCTGAAGCGCCTGCCCCAGCACGAAGGGCAGCACCAGCAATGCGAGAATTTTGCCTAGAGCGCCGAGCCCGACGTCGGCCCCCGCGAACCCGCCGAGGAGCGCGAACAAAGGCGCGGTGACAAACACGCCAAGGATGTTCAGCAGTGCCGCGGCGACGACCGACACCGCGACATTGCCCCCTGCCAGCGAAGAATAAGCCGTGGCCGATTGCACGGTCGACGCCAGGGTGCCCAGGAACAGGAAGCCGATCGCAATCTCTTCCGGCAGCCAGCCGTCTGCGAAGTGCGAGGCG
Organism: Pelagerythrobacter marensis; assembly: GCF_001028625.1. Taxonomy (NCBI): domain Bacteria; kingdom Pseudomonadati; phylum Pseudomonadota; class Alphaproteobacteria; order Sphingomonadales; family Erythrobacteraceae; genus Pelagerythrobacter; species Pelagerythrobacter marensis. Next base: position 1,077,421 of record NZ_CP011805.1, read on the forward strand.
ACCATCCCCGCCACGGCCATAGCCCCGAAACACCATGCGGCAAGCGGCAAGAGGAAACGACCGTGGCCCAGGCCGCGCAGAACGTCTGCCCGCGAAAGCCGCAATCCGTTGAGGAAGAACAGCAGAAAGATCGCAAGACTGGAAATCGCCTGCGCGATGTCCCTGCCCGCCCCCATTGCGGGCAGCACCGTCGCCAGCGCGATCGTCACCGCCAGAAGCCGTACCATCGGGTCTATGCGCGAAAGGATCGTTCCGGTCATGCGGCGCGCCATGCCGCCTCACCCCTCGCTTGTCGAGCAGGTGGCCAGCGCGCCGGGGTACGAGTGTTTCGTGGCGGTGAGTGACCGCGCGCGGAGTGTCAGGAACCCGCCTGCACTGCGTCTGCCGCTGCGCCATTTCCGGTGGCGCGCAGTGCCTGGGCGAGCGCTCGCCCTGCAGCGGCGTTTCTGCGCTGCAGGCGATACGCCTTCATGGCAAAGCGCATCGCCTCGTCTTGCTCCCCCGAACGCAGGGCGCGGTCGGCTGCGAGCGAGAGAAGAACCGGATCGCGCGATCCCCCTAGCTCGATCGCACGGCGCAACAGTGCCTGGCCCCGCTCGATCCACCCGCTGTCGAACGCCATCCATGCGGCCATGGCAAGAGCTTCCCGATTGGCGGGTTCGCTGGCGAGTTGGCTGTCGACCAACCATGCTGCTTCGGCTCTGCTATCCACAGCATTCAGCGCCGCCACCATGCGCCGCACCAGCGGCCACGGTCGGCGAATCTCTGCAGCGGCGCGATACCGGTCCAGGGCTGCTTTCGGCTGACCGGCTGCCAGATAGGCATCGCCAGCCAGACCTGCTGCGTCGGCCGATCCCGCTACCCGGCTGCGGAAGGCCTCCGCCGCGGCAACTGCTGCCTTGGAACGACCATCGCCGATTAGCGCACGGACCAGGTTTCGCGTTTCGGCACCAGTGCCGCCGCCCCTTGCCGCGGCGACGTCAGGCGGGATCGTTGATCGCAGTACCACCAATCCATTTGCGCTATCCTGCGTCGCCCGTTCCAGAAATGGCGCTGCACTCTTTCGCTCTCCCAGCGCTTCATACGCACGGCCCACCATTTGCACGAGATAGCGATCGGCGCTTTCGGAGCGGGCATCGTCGGCGAACCGATAGACCAGCTCGCGATCGTTCCCAGCCAGATGCAGCGCACGGACCAGCAAGTGGCGGAGACGTCGGTTATCGGGCTGCGCGCGTAGCAGCCTGTCGAATGTTTGAGCTGCGCTTGCAGGATTGCCCGCTTCCAGATCAGCGACTGCTGCCATCAGCGCCCCGGCGGCACTCATGCGCCTTGGATCGGCGCCCCGCCCCAGGATGTCGTGCGCCAGCCCGAATTCTCCCGCACGCGCCGCTAGGACCGCCTGAAACAGCGGCACCCTCGAATCGCCCGGCGTCGCTGCGGCCAGGTCGCGGGTAGTCGACAGCATTTCGCGGGTTCGGCCCAGTTCCCCCAGTGTCGCTGCATACTCGGCCAGCACATCCGCGTCGCTCGGTTCAATTTCCAGCGCAGCTTCGAACCAGGGCAACGCGGCTTCCATGCCATAGGCATCGCGCACCAGTTGCCCCCTGAATGTCAGCGCCACCACATTCTGCGGGCCAAGGTCGACCGCCTTCTTGCTGGCATCGACAGCCTGGGACTGTTCGCCCCCGCGATAACGGAGACGCCCGATATCGACCCACAGTTCAGGATCGTCCGGCATGCTTTGCAAAGCGCGGTCGAATGCCGAACCGGCAGCGGCAAGGTTTCCTTCCGCCATCTCCAGCCGGCCCAGCATGCGGAAACCGTGTCCACGAGTATCGGCCGAGAACGCGCCCTCTTCCAGCCATCTGCGAGCCGCACCGGTATTGCCCTGCAATAACTCGGCTTGCCCCAGATAGGCGGCCAGTTCCTCGTCGGGCGTACCGCCATCCAGCAGACGGCGAAGCGCAATCTCGCCACCCAGCCCATCCCCCCGCTCCAGCAGCGCACGCGCCTCCATCAGCGGAGGTTGCCGCGGTTCAGATTCCTGGCAGCCAGCAACCATCAGCGCGAGCAGCAGGAAGATGCCCTTGCCCCTCATGGCCTCAGCCTTGCAGATCGTACTGCTTCAGAAGGTCGTACAGCGTCGGCCGGCTGATCCCGAGCAGCTTAGCCGCTTGCGAGATATTCCCCTCGCTCCGCGCCAATGCGTGCCGGATGACCCGCCGATCGGACCGCTCCCGTGCGCTCTTGATATTGAGCGGCAGATCGCCTTCATCGAGGGCTTCCTCCAGATCGAGATCGGCCGCGCTGATCAGCTTGCCATCGGCCATGATCACGGCCCGTTTGACCCGGTTTTCAAGCTCGCGGACATTTCCAGGCCAGCCCCAGCTGTCGATCGCAGCTAGTGCGTCGGGGGCGAATCCCCTGATCGCCGGGTTCATTTCCGTCGCGAAACGCTTGACGAAGGCGGTCGCCAGCAAAGTCGCGTCTCCCGCGCGTTCGGCGAGAGCAGGGATCTTCACGACGATTTCGGCCAGGCGATAGAACAGATCTTCCCTAAAGCGCCCCTCGCCTATCATCGCCTCGAGATTCTGGTGTGTGGCACAGACGATCCGGGTATCGACATCAATCGCCTTGCGCCCGCCGATTCTTTCGATCTGGCGCTCCTGCAGAAAGCGCAGCAGCTTGACCTGCAAGGCCAGCGGGATGTCGCCGACTTCATCCAGAAACAGCGTGCCGCCGTGCGCCTGTTCGATCTTCCCTTCAGTGGCCTTGATCGCGCCGGTAAAGGCCCCCTTCTCGTGACCGAACAGCTCGGCTTCCAGCAGGGTTTCCGGGATCGCAGCGCAGTTTATCGCGACAAAGCGGCCTTCGGCCCGATCACTCGCCGCGTGCAGACCGCGCGCCAGCAGCTCCTTGCCGGTTCCGCTCGCCCCCAGCAGCATGACGGAAACCCCGGTGTTCGCCACGCGCTCGATCATTCGGGCGACTTTCAGCATTTCCGGCGCCGCGGTAATCAATCCGCCGAGCACCGTCTTGTCCTCGCCAACACGCAGCGAAAGGCGAGCGTTCTCGCGCTCGATCTGCCACAGCTGGTAGGCACGGCGCACGATCAGGCCGAGGTCGTCGATATCGACCGGCTTGCCGTAAAAGTCATAAGCGCCGTGTGCGATCGCATCGAGTGCGCTCTGCCGGGCGCCGTGACCCGAAGCCACGATCACCTTGGTATCGGGCTTCAGTTCCATGATCGCATCGAGCAGTGCGAACCCTTCGGTCACACCGTCCGGGTCCGGCGGAAGGCCAAGATCGAGTGTCACGACTGCAGGCTCTTCCGATCGAAGCGCGGCAAGTGCCGCTTCGCGGTCGCCGGCGCAGACCACCTCGAAATCGTCGTAAGCCCATTTCAACTGAGCTTGCAGGCCCTGATCGTCCTCCACGACCAGCAGCCGGGGTTTGTCTTTCGCCATCATGTCCCTTTCGCGCCCGCCGCGACGCTGTCGTTTGCCAGGCGAGCGAGTTCGGCAGCGGCGAACACGGGCAGGCTGATCGAAAATCGGGTTCCAACGCCAAACCGGGAATCGACGTCGATCCGGCCGCCCATTGCCCGCACCAGTTCGCGCGCTTCGTAGGCGCCGATGCCGAAGCCAGCCGACTTGGACGAAACGAACGGCTTGAACAGCCGATCGCGTACGAATTGCGACGACATACCTTCGCCCGAATCGACCACGTCGATCCGGGCGCGCACACCATCGGTCGAGAAATCGAGATAGACCGGCGTCCCCGCTTCGCTCGCCTCGATCGCGTTCTGTACGAGGTGCGCGATTGCCTGTTCCAGTGCTTCGGAGTTGCCGAGAACCGCGATCCCCGGCGTACCGAGCGTGGTCACCCGGCCGCCCCGCCCCGTCCCGCCAACGACACGCCGCGCCACTTCATCCAGTTCGACGCGATCCAGCCCAATCCGGTCACCGGTTCGATAGCGCCCGAGCCGCGCGATCAACGCATTGAGCTTGTCCGCACTGTTTCGCAGCGTCACCAGCATATCCGCGCGAAAGGCCGGATTGTCCCCGTGAAGTTCCGCGTTTCGAGCCAGAAGGGACAGCTGACTGGCGAGGTTTTTCACATCGTGCATCACAAAGGCGATGCGGCGGCTGAACTCGTCGAACTGGCGCGCTTCCAGCAACGCTTCGTGCTTGGCGCGTTCGGCCAGATAGCTTGCCAGCTGCCGGCCGATAATCCGCAGCAGATCGAAGTCTTCCCAGTCGAGCCGACGCGGCAATGCTGGGCGCGAAAGCACGATGACGGCCTGGAGCCGTTCAAAGTGCAGCAGCGGTACAACGGCCCAGACATCCGCCCTATCGGCGAGCCAGCAGGGTAGGACAAAGTCGTCCGATTCCTCACGGTTCCGATCAAGATCGACGATCCGGTCGGAGCGAGCGATCGCCTCTGCAAGCTGAGGCGGAATCGGTTGCGGGGGCACTGCGATATCAGGCCAGTTCCAGCGCCCGGCGAGCACGAACGCGCCATCTTCATCCGGCGCGAACAACAGGCCCGAAGGGCTCTCCACGACATTGGCCATTGCGCGAACGGCACGGTGGGAGAGGTCTTCGGCCTCCCCCTCGTTCCCCGGGATCCGGCCGATCGTGCGAGTGAACCGAAGCCATTCTGCACGATAATCATAGCGGTGTTCGAACAGATGCTTGATCACGGTCACCCGCCACCAGCCCCGCAATTTGCGCGACGGCAGCCAGTGAAGAGCCAGCGCCATCGCGGCGAACACCAGGGCAACTTGCGTCAGGCGTTGCAGGCCGTCGCCCAACAGACTCAACGATCCGGCGACGATCGCCATGACAAGCAGATAAGCACCGATTATCACCAGGGAGAGCGTGCGGAACGCAACTGTGCGCGAGGGGCTGAGGCGGCGGCCCTCCACCTGTGCGCTTCCCCCAAAAACCAGGAGCGCCCCGACCAGTCCTGCAATCAGCCCCTCGAACGCGAGCAACCCGTCGACCGCTCCGCCCAGATAGGCGATGGTGAACAGATTGAGCTGGTAAGCCCAGAACCCGGTCAGCGCACCGGCAGGCCAGCGCAGCAAAGGGCGCAGCGCGGGCGATGCCCCGACATAGAGATTGTGGGCAAGAACCAGCGCGCCCACCGCGACCAGAATATGCAGCAGGGCCACGATTCCGAACAAGGGCGAGCTGTGATCGGGCAGTGCGTCCGGTCCAATGAATGCCGCCGCCGCAGCGACCGCCGCTTGCAACAGAATCACCAGCGTCAGCGCGGCGACGACCGGGCGAACCGGTTGCGTCAGCTGGTGCCGTCCGTCGGCGGCGAAGAGACGATAGAGCACGAATACCCAGGCAATATCGCGCGCTGCGGAGGCTGTGACAGCAAGCAGGTGCCCCGCCCCCAGCGCAGCAACGACGAGCGACCAGATCGCCGTGAGCGAAAGCGCGCAGAGCGTCCACCAGCGATGCGGTATCGTGACCTGCGGATGGCGCAGCAACCAGTAGCCGGCGATTGTGCAGGCAAGCGCACATGCCAGATGGAAGAAGAAGCCGACGAACTGCCAGCCGGAGGACCCGAGCGGTATCACCTCGCGCCTTCGTGCCAGAGCACGACCCGCAATGTCTGCAACAGGATCAGGAGGTCGAGAAACGGGGTGTAGTTCTTCGCGTAGTAGAGATCGTATTCCAGCTTGTGCCGCGAATCCTCGATCGAGGCACCATAGGGGTAATTGATCTGTGCCCAGCCGGTGATCCCCGGCTTCACCATATGCCGCTCCGCATAGTAGGGAAGCTGATCTTCCAGATCGGCGACGAACTTCGGCACTTCGGGTCGAGGCCCGACGAAGCTCATCCGCCCGGTCAGGACCGTCCAGACCTGCGGCAGCTCGTCGATCCGGGTCTTGCGGATGAAGCGGCCCACGCGGGTGATCCGGCTGTCGTTACGCTCCGCCCATTTGGCCCCGTCCTTTTCGGCATCGGTGCGCATGGAGCGCAGTTTGACGAGATCGAAATGCTGCCCGTAAAGTCCGACGCGGGTCTGGCGAAAAAATGCCGGCCCCCTGCTATCGATTTTGACCAGCGCCGCGAACAGAAGAATGACCGGGAACGTCAGCAGGAGCAGCAGGCTGCTGGCGGCAATATCGAACACCCGCTTGAACGCGCTCGATATCATTCGACCCGACGAGAATCCGTCGGAAAAAATCAGCCAGCTGGGATTCAGCGTATCGAGATCGACCCGACCGGTCTCCCGCTCCATGAAACTGGAAAAATCATTGACGTACACGCCCATCGTTTTGATCCGCAGAAGATCTTTCAGCGGCAGGGCGTTCCGACGCTCCTCCAGCGCCAGAACCACTTCGCTCGCGCCGAGATTTTCCACGAAGCGGCCCAGATCGTGGATCGCCGTGCGCGAAATCGCCTCTTCGACTTCGCGCTCCCCTTCGGCCATCGCGATATAGGAAACGATCGCGAAGCCGCTTTCGGGCCGCTCCCCCAGTTTACGCAACCGCTGCGCGCGCGCGCCGGCGCCAAGGACCAGAATCCGGCGCCGGAATGCCGAAGCGCCCAGAAACGAGCCCAGCAACAGCCGGTTGAGCATCAGGAACAGCGCAGACAGCACCATCGCGAACAGCAGCGTCGACCGCCAGAACGTCAGCCCGGGAAGGAGGAAATCGAGCAGGGAGAGCCCGATGATCGAAAGACTGATCGCAACCAGCAGGCGCGCACAGGCATAGCGCATGGAACGCAGCGCCTCGTTGCCATAGACGCCGACAGAGATCATCGCGACCCAGACGGTGATGGCAAAGCCGGCCAACGGCACCACCCGTTCACGCACCGGCCCGGTGTCGATCCCCGCCTGCGATGCACGCAGGATCCATCCCAGTTCGCCTGCCGCAACCAGCAGCAACAGATCGACCAGACCCAGCAGCAAGACCGCGTGGGGGATATAATGCTTGAACAGGCGGATCATCTCTATCCGGTCCGAGAGTTGCTTCGACAGCGGCCGGGTTAGGGAACAGATGTGAAATGTCGGTAAACTTGACAGGTGACGGGAAACCGCCGTGCGCGCGCGATCAAAGCGTTAACGCGCCGATAAACCGGCAGTGCTCTCAACTCAGTCCGTGTCGTGGAATCGATAGGCGGTAACGCCGCGCTGGTGGGTGTCGAAGGAAAGCTGCGCGTTCTGCGGTGGCAAGGAGCGCTGGCGGCATTCCGGGACATGACAGATGCGGCAACCTGGCCCGACAACCTGAGCATGGTCGCGCCGCAGCGCATGCCCACGTGCCGCGGCCAGTTCGGCGGCAAAGCGTGCCTCGATGCCGACCACCACCGCGAACTGCGCTTCCCCTTCTGCACCGACGCCATCGGACAGGCGCGAGATCGTCAGCCAGTGATCGTGACCCTCAGCGGCGTGGAGCGCGATATCCTGGACGCACCATTCGCCGGCGCGTTCGAACGCCCGGTGCACGTGCCAGAGGGGGCAGGTCGCCTCGCCTTCAAGAAAGGTCGCTCCGCTGGCCCCTGCGAAACGCTTGGAAAACTGCCCGGCGCGGTCGATCCGCGCCATGAAGAAGGGCAAGCCGCGCTGCCCCACCCGCTGCAGCGTAGTCAGGCGATGGGCGAGCTGTTCGAAACTGACCCCGAAACGGCGCATGAGCACCGGGAAGTCATATCCGGTCGCATCGCAGGCACGCATGAACCGGCCATAAGGCATGATCAGGGCCGCCGCGAAATAGGCGTAGAGGTGGTGTTCGAATAGCTTGCGTGCCTGCTCATTCACCAGATCCGGTCCCGCAGCCAGTGTTCTTACCGCCTCGCGCTGTTCCAGATGCGCAAGCTGTGTCGCAATCTGGAAATTGCGCGAGGCCGGGTCGAGCATCTCCGAAAGCTGCAACTGGCGTGCATGGAGATCGAGCCGGCGGACCAGGTCGGGCATGACGTCGCGCGGAAGGATACGCAGGGCAATCTGGTGCCGTTCTCGCAGCCGCTCCGTCAACGCCGCGCCGATGTCGGCGCGTGAGAGGCGGAGTTCATCCGCCATTTCTTCTGCCGCGACATCGAGATCGGCGAAGTGATTGCGCCAGCGTTCGATCTCCCGACGCGCCACGGCAAGCGGATCGTCAGCCCCATCAGCGCCTCCGCCACGCCCGGCGGCATCATAGATCTGGGCAAACGCGGTGGCGAAATGCGGGGCGACCGCCAGTATCTCCGCCATCTCGTCGCGATCAATCGCCAGAGCGGAAAACCGCTGATCGGCAAGGCGCCGGGCCAGACCGTCCACGCCGCCCACGCTTTCCGCCTCGCGCAGGCTTCGCGGATCGAAATCGAAGCGCTCGACGACCTGGACCATCACGCGCGCCGTCAGCGGTCGCTGATTGCGTTCGATCAGGTTCAGATAGCTGGGTGAAATTCCCAGTTGCGTTGCCATGGCCGCCTGCGTCAGCCCTTCCCGCCTTCGCAAACGGCGCAGCGCCGGCCCGGCAAACACTGCGTCATCGGCCATCTTGTAAATTCCTTTACATCTTTACAGATCAACCGCGCCTGTATGACGCAAAAGGACAACAAAGTCTGTAACTTTCTCTGGAGTAGTCGGCCGCCGGATGCGAGCAGGGGTTCCAAGGCGACATCGCCGCAGAACTCAGGAGACGAACCGTGACGTATCAGGCCAAGATCGAAGAATTTCGCCGGACCATAGACGGCCGGGGCGCACCCTGGAACGCGATCGATCCCGAATCGGCAGCGCGGATGCAGACCCAGAACCGCTTCCCCACCGGCCTCGATATCGCGCGGCACACCGCGAAGATCATGCGCGAGGACATGGCTGCCTACGATGCCGACCCTGCGGCCTACACCCAGTCGCTCGGCTGCTGGCATGGCTTCATCGGGCAGCAGAAGATGATTTCCATCAAGAAGCATTTTGGCACCACCAAGGGCCGTTATCTCTATCTGTCGGGCTGGATGATCGCCGCGCTGCGGAGCGAGTTTGGGCCGCTGCCCGATCAATCGATGCATGAGAAGACCAGCGTCCCCGCGCTGATCGAAGAACTGTACACGTTCCTGCGCCAGGCTGACGCCCGCGAGCTGGGCATGCTGTTCCGCGATCTCGACAAGGCGCGCGAGCGCGGCGACGCAGTCGAAACCAAGCGGCTCGAACATGCCATCGAGAACCACGAAACCCATGTCGTGCCGATCATCGCCGACATCGATGCCGGCTTCGGCAATGCAGAGGCCACATACCTTCTCGCTCGCAAGATGATCGAGGCGGGGGCATGTGCACTGCAGATCGAAAACCAGGTCAGCGACGAAAAGCAGTGCGGGCATCAGGACGGCAAAGTCACCGTTCCGCATGAGGATTTCCTGCAGAAAATCCGCGCGATCCGTTACGCCTTCCTCGAACTGGGGGTGGAAGACGGCATCATCGTCGCCCGCACCGACAGCCTCGGCGCCGGCCTCACCAAGCAGATCGCCTTCAGCGACGAGCCGGGGGATCTGGGCGATCAGTACAACGCCTTCCTCGACTGTGACGAGGTCGATCCCGCACAGATCGGCAACGGCGACGTCCTGATCACCCGCGATGGCAAGCTGATGCGCCCCAAGCGGCTGCCCAGCAACCTCTATCAGTTCCGTCCGGGGACCGGAGAGGACCGCTGCGTTCTCGATTGCGTGACGGCCCTGGAGAACGGCGCCGATCTGCTCTGGATCGAAACGGAGAAGCCGCACATCGGACAGATCGGCGGGATGGTGAGCCGCATTCGCGAAGTCATTCCCGATGCCAAGCTGGTGTATAACAATTCGCCCAGCTTCAACTGGACGCTCAACTTCCGTCAGCAGGTGTACGATGCCTGGGCAGAGGAAGGTCGCGACGTGTCCGCTTACGACCGGAACAAGCTGATGAGCGTGGATTACGACGGCACTGAACTCGCCAGCGAGGCGGACGAGCTTATCCGCACTTTCCAGCGGGACGCCGCCCGCGAGGCGGGGATTTTCCACCACCTCATCACACTGCCGACTTATCATACGGCAGCGCTGAGCACCGACAATCTGGCCAAGCGCTATTTCGGTGAGGAAGGCATGTTGGGTTACGTGAAGCAGGTCCAGCGCGAGGAAATTCGCCAGGGCATCGCCTGCGTCAAGCACCAGAACATGGCCGGCAGCGACATGGGCGACGATCACAAGGAATACTTCGCCGGAGAAGCTGCGTTGAAAGCCGGTGGAGAGCAGAACACGATGAACCAGTTCGCGGCCGCCTGACGCGCGACCGTCGACCCTGTTCGCGGCGGCTTGTCCCCGCCGCCGCGACACCGCCCGAAGGAGAGGCACAATGACCACCGATTCCCTGCCCCGCGAACCCGGCCGCGCCCGCGCGCTGTTTTCCACCGCGGATTTCAAGCTTCTGCGGGCCGCGCTGGCCAGCCACGCGCGCACGGTCGAAGACCGCGACGAACTGGCCCGTATCAACGCCTTGCATCACCGGCTCGGCACTTACAGCTGACCCGGCTTACAGTCTCCTGGGGAGGAGAGCACGGCCGTCGGGGTCCTTCGGGGTCTCGGCGGCCGTCTTACGTCTGCGCTGGACCCAAAGACCGGGTTCGATCGTCATTGCCGCGATCTTAACGATTTGGCGCTAGCCCGCGCTCATGGCACGTCGCGCACGCCAGACCGGATTGAATTCCAAGGTATACAGACACTTCGCGGTCATCACCGTGTGTCTGACGGCGACGCTTGCGATTTTTGCCGATGGCGAGAACCGCAGCGCGATGGCCGAAGAGCTGGACGCACGGGACGAGCATACCGCGCTCAAGCAGGAAGAAGCCGAAAAGTACGGCAAGCCCCGCCTGATCGCCACATCGCATGATCGCCCGCGCAACACAGGCGGCGGGTTCGACGCCGATGGCGGTGGCGAGTTCGGCGCACCGATGGATGATCTGGGCAGCGACCAGGGATCGGGATACGTTCCGCCCTCCCGCGCAACCACCCAAGTCGGACTGGGCATCGACTACGCCGCGCTCGGGCTGACCCAGGCCCAGTTCGAGGCACTGAGCCAGGCCGAACGCGACGCGCTGTTGCAGCAGCTACGCGCGCAGCGCACGCGCCAGGCACGCAGCCTGCTCGAACGCTCCGCAGCGCGCGGCGGCGTCGAGCTGTAGATCAGCCGCCGCTGGCAGCAGGCATCAGGTCCAGCGCCGCCGCGGTCAGCGCCTCGGCCGCGGTGCCGATCACCTTTTCCGCATCGGGCGCCCAGAACGGGCTGTGCAGCGAGGGCAGCGACCCTTCCCCCCTCTGCGCAGCATCGAACTGCTCCTGCGGAACCCCGCCCACCCAGAAGATCAGCGACTTCACGCCGTCGGGATCGGCACGCAGGAACTGCCCGAAGTCTTCACCGCCCATGACGGAGGGAACCTTGACCACGCGATCTTCGCCAAAGCGGGCGCGAAAGCCGGCCATGACTTCTTCCGTAAAGTCGGGCGTGTTGAAGGTGGCGGGGGTATAGGGTTCCTGCACCGTGACGCTCGGCATCTTGTCGTCCGGCATCCCCGCCGCGATCGCTTCACCCCGCGCAATCCGGGCGATCCCGTCGAGCAGCAGCTTGCGCGATTCGTCGGTATAGGAACGCACCGTTAGCTGCAGGCGCGCTTCGTCCGAGATGATGTTGTGCTTCGCCCCCGCATGGAACGAACCGACCGTCACCACTGCCGGATCGAGCGGGCTGCTTTCGCGGCTCACCAGAGTTTGCAGCTTCATCACGATGGCGCTGGCAAGCACCACGGGGTCGCGCGTGGTATGGGGATAGGCCCCGTGCCCGCCGACACCCGGGATGACGACATCGACGCTGTCCACATTGGCCAGCGCAAAGCCGGGTGAATAGCCGATCATGCCGGCCGGGAACTGCGCCGCATCGTGGAACGCCACGACATAGTCGGGCTTGGGAAAGCGCGTGTAGAGCCCATCCTCCAGCATCGCCAGCGCACCTTCGCCGAGCTCTTCCGCGGGCTGGAGGATCATCACCAGCGTGCCCGACCAATCGCCCCGACGTTCGACCAGTTGCTGCGCCGCGCCGATCCAGGCGGTCATATGCGTGTCGTGCCCGCAGGCGTGCATCACGCCGGTTTCCACGCCGGAGGCCGGCACCGCCACCTCTTTCGAGGCGAAGGGAAGCCCGGTCTGCTCCACCACCGGCAGGCCATCCATATCGGCGCGGAGCATGACCGTAGGCCCTTCCCCGTTTTCCAGCACCGCGACCACACCCGTCCGGCCGACCTGCTCGGTCACGGTAAAGCCGAGATCGCGCATCCGTGCCGAGAGCTTGGCCGCCGTTTCCACTTCCTGGAAGCTGAGTTCCGGATGGGCGTGCAGGTCGCGATAGAGCGTCATCAATTCGGGCATGTCGGCCGCGACTGCATCGCGCAGTTCATCCGCCTGCGCCGGAACGGCCAGCAGCATAGTGCCCGCCATGATCGAGAAGCGTGACGCATAGCGCGCCATACGTTTGCGAGAAACCATTGCGACCATTGAAGAATTCCCCCGTTTGCGTGACCTTTGCCCGGACCCGGTCCTGCCTTGTGACTTTCCCGCCAAATGCAGACCCAACCCGGCCCGGACGGACTGGTTACGCCAATCATTGCAGATTGCGCGCGTGTAGGAAAGTCGCGGCCGTTACATCCCGTAGGTCGTCACCAGCAGGATCGACAGCGTGGCCACCATCAGCAGGACGAGCGGCACGCCAGTGCGGATATAATCCTTAAACTCGTAATTGCCTTCGGCCATGATCAGCATGTTCGTCTGGTAAGCGATCGGCGTCGCGTAACACAGGTTGCAGCCGAACAGCACGGCCAGGATCAGCGGTTCTGGCGGCAGGCTCAATTGCTGCGCGATGCTGAACGCGATCGGCGTGCCCACGGTGGCGGCGGTGGCGTTGGAAGCGAAGTTGGTCAGGAACGTCACGAACAGCATGATCGTGGCCAGAACGAGCGCAGGCGGCAGGAACTGCAGGCCGGATGCCAGCGCCTCGCCCAGCCAGCCCGCCGCACCGCTTTCCAGCACGATCCGGCCCACCGCGATACTGGCCGCGACCAGCACGATGACTTTGGCCGAAAGCGCGCGCCCCACCCGGTCGAATTTCACGCAGCCGGTCACGAACATCAGGATCGCGCCGGCAAGGGCCGACACAGCGATAGGCAGCAGCCCGATCGACGCGAGGCCGACCGAACCCAGCATGATCCCGCCCGCCAGCACGGCTTTCGACCGGCGCGGCAGCTCGCGCATCCCTTCCAGCGTCAGCAGACTGTCGGCGCGGGCGAAATCGTTGAGATCCTCGCCAATTCCCATCACCAGCAATACGTCGCCTTCCGCGATGCGCAGATCGCCGCCCTCGCTGTAGCGATCCTTTTCCCCCACGATCCGGTCGGGACGATGGATGCCCAGCACGGCAACCCCGTACAGATCGGCAATTCCCGATGTCGGCAGAGTGCGGTTGAGCAGCCGCGAATCCGCCGTCACCGTCATTTCGACGACCGCAATGTCGGCCCCGCTTTCCGAAGATCGCCTGCGGATGCGGTCGATCACCCATGCCGGGGCGACTTCGCCCTTCAGCGTGCGCATGGCATCTTCCAGCGCCTCGTGCGTGCCGGAAATGGTCAATTGCTGCTGCGACTGGATCGGGCCCTGCGGCGCATCATGGAACGCAATGTCGGCCGGCAGACGCGGCAGAATCGCGGCCAGCACCTGGCCATTGAGCGCGCTGTCGTCCCCCACCCGCAGACGGGTCTGGAAGCGCCGCGGGGCATAGGCCTCGGCAACCGTATTGTCGCGCAGCAACCGCGGCATGACCAGCCAGAGGTATGGCAGCGCAATCAGCGATGCTGTCAGGACAATGGGGGTATAATGGAACACCCCCATCGGCGGCATGCCCAGGTCACGCGCAATCGAAACGACGAGGATATTGGTCGATGTGCCGATGGTGGTCGCCATTCCCCCGATCAGCACGGCGGCATTGAGCGGGATCAACGTCTTCGATGCCGGCATGGCCCCGCGTGCGGCGAGGCTGACGAAAATGGGCAGGAGCAGCACCAGGACCGGGGTATCGTTCACCCCCATCGAAAGCCCGAACGCAAGCAGCAGCGAAACCAGCAGCCCCAGCTGAAGATTGAGCTTGAACACCCGTTCCAGAAACCGGGCCGCCGGTTCCAGCGCGCCGGTGACGACGAGCCCGCGCCCCATGATCATCAGCGCGCAAATCGTGATCAGCGCGTAATGGCCGAAGCCGGAGAAGGCGAGCTGCAGCCCGTCGGTCGGCCCCGTCCCTTCCAGCGGGAAGAAATAGAGGCCGACGGCGATCACCGCGATCGTCAGCAGCGATATGATTTCCACCGACATGCGCCCGCGGGCGAAGGCCACGAACATGACGACCGTAATCGCCATTGCTGCAATGGCATGGAAAGATGGGACCCCCGGAAACATGCCCATCCGAATTCCCAGAGGAGCGCCGCAAGATCAAGCGAATATCGCCGATGCGGTCTGTCGTGGAGTGGGGAGACGCCGGGCAACCGGGCTACGGTGTCCGGTGAAAGAGGTGGCGGGCCGCGCGTTATTCCGATGGTGCTCTTGGTCAGAGTGCGGGAATTCTATGGAATCAGCGCTTTGCTGATGTCCAACCTACCTGGCAGCCCGCGGTAAGCCGCCGCATTCAGCAAGGCGATGTCCAACTGTCTGCGTGTGCGACTTGGCGCCCTCCCAGCCAGAAACTGAAACGTCAGCTTCCCGCAGACAGCGATTCTGGCCTTTGACCGAAATTGGGTGGCTTGCGGACGGGACTAAATTCCGTGGGTGACAATGACGAGGAATAAGGGAGATCCAAGGCCTGTTTGGGCACCAAAGCTAGGGCAGTCCTAACTCGATTGCATCCCTGGCCGAGTGGATGGACCACCTCCCTTCTCCACTTTTCATGATATCTTCTACACAACCGGACTCTATATCGTTCATTTCGTCCCAGAAAACAGCAACAAACGGACTTGAATCAAGGCCTCGAGAAGGGACGAAGTGCAATTCGATTACACCGCAATCTCTCAGTTTTTCGCCTATAGATGCTACACTTAACTCATAAGCGGGAGCTGAATGGTAATATTCTTCCGATTTCTCACCATCGAAAAATAAGACGACTGTCCTTTCTTCATGGCTTTTTTCTTGAGACAGAAATCCTCCGACAATGAAGGAAAGAGTGCTCGCTGCCGCACCCAGTGCAATTCCAACCAGAAGTCGCCTCATTCCAAAGCCCCCACGGAATCTTGGACACGTTGTCTCTGCCCATAGCTTGAAATTAACGCCTTCTGATTTGTCCGCAACGTCGTCGCTAGCGGAAATCAGGCTTTTAGCCCAAGCTGGAGCGATTCTGCCAACACGCGGCCAGATCAAGGTCCGACCTGCCTGCGCCTCAGTTCGATTGCCCAACCTTTAGAAAACGGGCGAAAGATAGGGCAGCTAGGCCAAACTCTGGTGCCCCTGGCCGGACTCGAACCGGCACTTCCGTGGAAATTCGATTTTGAGTCGAACGCGTCTACCAATTCCGCCACAGGGGCACTGTGCGGGAGCGCGGCGGATAGCGGAGCGGGTTCGACCCCGCAAGAATGCTCTTGCGGTCTTTTCAGGCTTTCAGCGCACCCGCCAGCAGCTTGTGCAATTTGGAATGCAGGCTGTCGTTTGCGGCCAGCACCTGCTTGGCATGAATCGGCTGCGAACGGCCGCGATAATCGCTGACGAAGCCGCCGGCTTCGCGCACCAGCAGGCAGCCGGCGGCCGTGTCCCAATCCGAAAGGTCGCTTTCCCAGAACCCGTCGAAGCGCCCTGCGGCGAGCCATGCGAGATCGAGCGATGCCGCGCCGTAGCGGCGGATGCCCGCGACCTGCGGACCGATCGCGGCGAAAATCCGGCCCCATTCGCCGAAGTCGCCGTGCCCGCCATAGGGGATGCCAGTGGCGATCAGCGCCTCGGGCAGGCGCGAGCGCGAGGAAACCCGCAGCCGCCCGTCCTGCAGCCAGGCGCCGCGCGTCTTTTCCGCCCAGAATGTTTCGTCGGTGATCGGCTGATAGACGACCCCCGCCGTCACCTCGCCCCAGCCCGAACCGTCCAGCTTCGGTTCCTGCACTGCGATGGAGATTGCGAAGTGCGGAATGCCGTGGAGAAAGTTGCTCGTCCCATCCAGCGGATCGACGACCCAGCGCGGCTTGGTCGGGTCCCCCTCGATCGTGCCGGCTTCTTCCAGCACGAAGCCCCAATCGGGGCGGGCATGGATAAGCTCGTCATAGATCGTGCGTTCGGCCACCTGGTCGGCCTTCGACACGAAATCCGAAGGCCCCTTGCGGCTGACCTGGAGGTGTTCGATCTCGCCAAAATCGCGGCGCAGGCGGCCGCCTGCCTTGCGAGCGGCGCGTTCCATCACGCGGATCAGTCCGGGAAGGGCCATCGTAGTGTCAATCCTGTCAGTCGAGCGCAATCTGGATCGATTGCGCGGTCAGTTCGATTTCGCCCCATCCGCTCGCGATATTGGCGTAATCGCCGTCAATCGTGGCCGAATAGATGTCGCTATAGTCAAGTTTGCGGCCATCCTCGGGCTTCGCCTTGCGCAGGCGCAGATCGTCGAGGTCGGCGAAGCGGATGAAGCCCTTGCGATAGCAGCCATCCGCCCCCTCGCCCGGCGCTTCGTAGCGGGGGTGAGTTTCGAGAAGGTGGAAATCCATCTCCAGCGTCAGCGACTCGTCGTCGTAGATGACGCCGAGGATATAGCTGGTGACCAGGTCGATCCCGGCCAGTTTCGGATCGCCGCCTTCGCCCATCTCAGCCCGCCTTGCCCACGTAAGTCCGTTCGTAGACGTCGACCACGATCCGCGTGCCGCTTTCGATATGCGGCGGCACCATCACGCGCACGCCGTTGTCGAGCACAGCGGGCTTGTAGCTGGAGGACGCGGTCTGCCCCTTCACCACGGCATCGGCTTCCACGATCGTCGCTTCGACCTGTTCGGGCAGCGCGACGGAGATCGGCTTTTCTTCCCACAGCTCCAGCGTCACCTGCATACCGTCCTGAAGGAAAGCTTTGGCATCGCCGAGAAGATCGGAAGGCAGGTTGATCTGTTCGTACGTTTCCTGATCCATGAAAACGAGCATTTCGCCGTCTTCGTAGAGAAACTGGAATTCCTTGGTGTCGAGCCGCACACGCTCGATCGTGTCGGCGCTGCGGAAGCGGACGTTGGTCTTGCGGCCATCCTGCAGGTTCTTCATCTCGACCTGCATGTAGGCCCCGCCCTTGCCGGGCTGGGTGTGCTGAATCTTGGCGACTTTCCAGATGCCGCCTTCGTATTCGAGGATATTGCCGGGACGGATGTCCACGCCGCTGATTTTCATGGTTCAAGGAGCCTTCGTCTGATGGGCGGACCAACCCGCCTGCAATCGCGCGCCGCGCCTTAGCTTAGCGGCCCAGTTCGGGCAAGGTCGCTGGCATAGGACGCGGGGCGATGCTACAGCCGCCGGGTCATG
This sequence comes from Pelagerythrobacter marensis, assembly GCF_001028625.1. Taxonomy (NCBI): domain Bacteria; kingdom Pseudomonadati; phylum Pseudomonadota; class Alphaproteobacteria; order Sphingomonadales; family Erythrobacteraceae; genus Pelagerythrobacter; species Pelagerythrobacter marensis. The sequence goes on from NZ_CP011805.1 coordinate 1,094,952, forward strand.
TCGATCCCCGCCCTTTCACACGCATCGCGCTCGCTCGCGGCCGTCTCGCTGGCTCTGACGGCCACGTCTGCCGTGGCTGCGCCAGGAGGCAAACTGGGCACGCTTCCCCACGGGATCTATCGCTGTGCGACACCCGGCGATGCCGCAGGCGCGCCCTGGACGCCGGTGCAGGGGGACGTTTTCGCCATCAACACCGCCTCCACCTACCGCGTGGAAGGCGATACCGGCACGTATCTGCTGACCGGCGATCACGTCGTTTTCACCCGTGGGCCGCTGAAAGGCCGGCGCTTTGTGCGCACCGGCACAGGAACCTTGCGCGAGCTTGGGGCCGACGGATCGCCGGGTCGCATACGGTGCGTGCGCGGCGGGCCGGCCGCCCCCTAAGCTACACCGCCCCTCAGAAGGGCGACGAATTGTCCTGTCGGGGCGCTAGCGCGGGCCGGCGGTCAGCAGCGGATAGGGGTTGATGGCATTGGCCGGCTCCCACCATTCGGCATCTGCGGTGGTGCGCAGCATGGCGAAATGGAGGTGCGGCGTGTCGCCCGATGCGCTGCCCGTCTTGCCCACCGCCCCGAGACGCTGCCCGCGGCGGATGCGCTGCCCTTCGGTCAGGCCGGGCGCGTATTTCTGCAGATGGGCGTAGTAATAAATCGTCCGGCCATCGGTCGAACGCACGTAGATCGCATTTCCACCGGCGTCGGAGCGATAGAGTTTCTCGATCGTCCCGGGCGCCGCGGCGATGATGCTGGTCCCTTCGGGCGCCATGATGTCGATCGCCTCGTGCATTCCCGCCCCGCCCGCACGCGTATCGGCGAACGTGTCGCTGAGATCGCTGGCGCGGACGTTGAGAACGGGGATAATAAGTTCCCGCGCTGAGGCATCGGTCGTGCCGGTCGGCGACGGAGCCAGAGGCGCCGCGCGAAGAGCGCTTCCGGCCAGCGGCGCGGCGGTTGTCGAATTCGCCGATGGTTCCGCATCCGCGGCTGGCGAAACGGCAGTGGGGCTCGGGCTGGGGGCCGCTTCCGCCGGACGGGTCGTTTCGCGCTGGCCGTCGCTGTCGGCAAATTCGATCAGGCTTCCGCCGGCAACGATCCACACAGCGGAAGTGAGCGTGGCGGTCACAACCACAGTCAGGGTCCGGTCGATGAAATTCATGGCCATAGCCGCTTGGAATAGCACCAATTCACGCAAGCAGCCATACGCGCCGGCTAGCTGCCCACGACGGTCATGGCTGCGGAGCGGAGGCCGCGCCGATTGCCCGATGAAACGCCTCGACCGCCACGCCGGGATCGTCCGCGCCCCACACGGCATGGCTCACTGCAAGAAAGTCGGCCCCGGCAGCAACCAGAGGGGCACAGTTGTCCGGCGTAATCCCGCCAATCGCCACGCACGGGATTTCGAACACCGAGCTCCACCAGGCAAGCAGATCGGTATCCGGCCGATGTTCGCTGGCCTTGGTTTCGCTGGGGAAGAAACTGCCGAATGCGACGTAGTCGGTCCCGGCCTCGCCCGCTTCCATCGCCAGATGCCTCGATGCGTGACAGGTCACGCCGATCTGCGCGTCGCGGCCCAACGCCTCGCGCGCTTCCCCCGGCGATCCATCGGATTGTCCCAGATGGACGCCATCCGCCCCCAAACGCTTTGCCAGCGCGATCGAATCGTTGACGATGAACGCGCAATCATGCGCAGCGCAGATTTCCTGCAAAGGCGCGGCAAGGCGTGCCGCTTCGTGCTGATCGAGCCCCTTCACGCGAAACTGAAACGCGGCGACCGGGCCGACGGCCAGCGCACGTTCCAGTCGCGCCGGAAATTCACCGTCAACCTGGGGCGGAGAGATCAGATAGAGCTGCGTCGGTGGGTTCGGATCGGTCATGCCGCCGCTAGGTAATGCTCCCGAATGGATTCGTCACGCATTCAGGCACCCGAAAGCTCGCATGGGCGTTATGACCTATATGATCAGAGCCAGCTTCTTCACTGCATTTGCGCTTGCCGCCCTCCCCCTTACCGGATGCGCGGTCGTTCCTGACGCGCCCATCGTACAGGGCACGCCAAAGCCGGAAGGGTACGCCGTCCCCATCGACCAGCCCGTGCGCGTCGGCGAACTGGTCCTCACCCCCAAATCCGTGGTGGAAGACAGCCGCTGTCCCGAAAACGCTCGCTGCGTCTGGGCCGGGCGGCTGATCGTCAGGACGCGGATCGACGGCGCCGGGTGGCGCGACACCGCCGATCTGACGCTGGGCGAAAGCTACGGCACGCACGATCGTGTCGTCGCACTGGTTTCCGGCATTCCCGAAAGGCAGACCGACAGCGAGATCGCCCCGCGCGAATATCGCTTCGTTTACGAAACGCGATAGGCCGCGCGGGGGATCGAACCTCAGGCCATGCTGGCGGCGTGAATGCGCTCAATCGCCGCGCCCAGCGTGGCGTCGAATTCCTCGTCCGTCTGGCTCGCCCGCAGATCCTGCAACAGGCCGCGGCTGAAGCTGGCGATCATTCCAGGGTTCGCGGAGAGCTTCTCACACGCTTCGTCTGTCGAATAACCACCCGACAGCGCAACCATGCGCAGCACGCGCGGATGATCGACCAGGCCGGAATAGAGGCCGGCTTCGGCCGGGATCGACAGCTTCAGCATGACCTGCTGTCCTGCGGGGAGCGCGTCCAGACCTTCCTCGATCGCTTCGAGCAGGATCTTTTCCCCTTCGGCCCGGTCGGCCGCAGTGATGTCGTATTCCGGCTCGATAATTGGGACCAGCCCGGCGGTGAGGATACGTGCGCCCTCGGCAAACTGCTGGCGCACGATCGCCTTGATGCCGGCCGGGTCGTTACGCTTGATGACCGAACGCATCTTCGTGCCGAAGACGCCCTTGGCCTTCGCGCGTGCGAGCAGGCTTTCCAGATCGGGCATCGGCTTCATCATCTGGACGCCGTTCGCCTCGTCCTCCAGCCCCTTGTCGACCTTGAGGAAAGGCACGATGCCGCGTTCCTTCAACCGGTCGGGCACCGGCTTGCCGCCGCTGTCGCCATCCATCGTCTTCTCGAACAGGATCGCGCCCAGCACTTTGCCGCAGCCGAAGCACGGGCTTTCGACGATCCGGCTGCGCATGGCATGGATCTGCGCGAACATTTCGTCATCGCCAGACCAGGAATCGTCGGAAACACCATAGCCGCGCAGCGCCTTCGGCGTGGAACCGCCCGATTGGTCCAGCGCGGCGATAAAGCCCTGTCCCCTGGCAATGCGGTCGGTCATTTCCTGTTGGTTCATCGACAGTTCCCTCGTGTCCAGTGCATACGAATGCGTCGGGCAGCCTTTAGCCAGCCCGCCAGCCTGCCGCAACACCATGCCGCGCGCATCGGCCGGCGTTCAGTCGCGGCGTCCCGAAATCTTGCGAATAATCCCGTCGAGCCGCAGAACCGGCTGGCCATCGGCCGTTACCAGGCCCTGCACGAAGACGGTCTTTCCCCCGGCCCTGACGACTTCGCCGCGCGCTTCGATCAGCTGGCCGACGCGCGCGGGATCGAGGAAATCGGCCCCGAGGTGCAGCGTCACGCCGTGGCTGCCCCCCATTGCCTCGCGGGCGATGGTGAAGATCGCCGAATCGGCGAAAGTCATCAGGCAGCCACCGTGCATGAAGCCCGCACCGTTCATGTGCCGCGGCTCGCCGCGGAAGGCGGTGACCATCGTGCCGTCGTCCAGTTCCTTTTCATAGAACGGCCCCGCCCGTTCTTCGAAAGGATCGCCCTGCCAGCGCCACCACCCGGCCCACTCGCCTTCGGTCACCTCGACCAGGCCGTTATCGTCACTGACGACCGGTGCTTCGCTCATGATACGTTTCCTCAGTCCTTCCGGCGCGGCGCAACGAACTGGTCGAGGAAGCGGCGCGCAATCGGGCTTTCCGCTACTTCGGCCTTGACCAGTGAGTTGCCCCACCAAACCGCTTCCGTATTGGCAAGAACGACCAGAGTGAGCCGTTGGCGGGGAACCTTGAGATAGAGCGACGAATAACGCCCTTCGTCCCAGCCCGAATGCCACATCAGCCGTTCGCCGGCCCAATCCTCCAGCCACCAACCGTGCCGGTAATCGCCCAGCGGGCCGATTTCCACGTCGTCGATCAACCGCTTTCGCAGAGCCGGGGGAACCAGCAGGCCCGCGTCGTAGGCGATATCGAACGCGGCGAGCGCACGCGGTGCGGCGATAATGCCGCCAGCGGCGCGAAAATCGTCATCGGAAAGCGCCTGTTTGGCCATGATGTCACCGACCGGATGGAACGGCGGCGCCAGGAAGCGAAGCGCATCGCCTTGTTCGGGATCGTGCCAGCCCAGGGCGACATTGCGCATTCCCGCTGGTTCCATCACCCGGTCACGCACGATTGCCCTCAGCGCGCGCCCTCCGGCCCCCGAAATCGCGCGGTCGATCCGCGCAAAGGCGATCGGGTTGTAGACGAAAGTATCCCCGTTCGCCCGCATATCGAGCATTTCGGCCAAAGTCGTGGGGCGATCGCAATCCATCGGTGCAATCGGGTTGCCGTGACGATCCGCCCCGCCCCCACCGAACGGGATCGCGGAAGTCGACAGCCACTCGCAGGTTCCGTCCCAGTCCGCGTCCGTCGACATCGGCGTGCCAAGCTCCAGATCGCCGGCCAGACTTTCGGCGAGGATGGCGGTCGCCGCGATTGGCTTCGTGACGGACGCGATCGAATATGTCGTATCCGCCGTGGTCGGTATTTCGCCTTCGTCGTCGTAAGTGCCGAAGTACCCCTCCCACACGATCGCACCGTCGCGGACGATCACCGCGCTGAGCGAAGGGGTGGAATGGTCGCGGCGAAATTCTTCGAGAAATGCCTCGAACTCGGCGAACTCATCCTGCGCCGCGGCCGCGGCCGGTGCGGCAAGCAGGATGAACGCGAGCAGCGCTCTCAGCATGATAGAGCGGCGACACCGGGCAGTTCCTTGCCCTCCATCCATTCGAGGAAGGCGCCGCCGGCGGTGGAAACGTAGCTGAAGCCGTCGGCCACGCCCGCATGGTTCAGCGCCGCGACCGTATCGCCGCCGCCGGCGACAGAGATGAGCGACCCGTCCTGCGTCAGGGCCGCAGCGGTCTTCGCCAGGGCGACGGTGGCAGTATCGAACGGCTCGGTCTCGAATGCGCCCAGCGGGCCGTTCCACACCAGTGTGCGGCAGGTCTTGAGCACGTCGGCCAGGGCCTCGGTCGCCTGCGCGCCGATGTCGAGGATCATTTCGTCCGCCTCCACCTCGTGCACGTTGCAGGTGCGCAGCGAGGGCGGGTTGGCGGCGAATTCCTTCGCCACGACCACATCGTACGGCAGGTGGATCGTGCAGCCGGAATGATCGGCCTTGTCCATGATCGCGTTGGCGGTGGCGGTCAGGTCATGCTCGCACAGCGACTTGCCGACATCGACGCCCCGCGCGGCAAGGAAGGTGTTGGCCATCCCCCCGCCGATGATCAGGTGCTGGACCCGGCCGACGAGGTTTTCCAGCACGTCGAGCTTGGTCGAAACTTTCGCCCCGCCGACGACCGCGGCAACCGGGGTTTCCGGGTTGCCCAGCGCCCTGTCGAGCGCGGTGAGTTCCTTTTCCATCGCCCGCCCGGCATAGGCCGGCAGCAGGTGCGCCAGCCCTTCGGTCGAGGCATGGGCCCGATGGGCGGCGGAAAAGGCGTCGTTGACGTAGAAATCGCCGAGCGCGGCGATGGCCTTCGCAAAATCGGGGTCGTTCGCTTCCTCGCCCTTCCAGAAGCGGACATTGTCGAGCAGGCCGATGTCACCGTTGCGCAGGATCGAGAGCGACTGTTCGACCACCGTGCCCGCGACTTCGGAAATGAACATGATCTCGCGGCCCAGCACGCGTTCCACGTCGCCCTGGATGAAACTGTTGCTCAGCATCGAATGGCGTTCGCCCCCCGGGCGGCCGAAGTGGGCCAGCAGCAGGACTTTCGCGCCTGCATCGGCCAGTTCGAGGATGGTCGGCATGCTGGCTTCCACCCGCGTCACGTCGGTCGCGGAGCCATCTTTCATCGGCAGGTTGAGATCGACCCGCACCAGCGCGACCTTGCCGGTCACGTCCCCCAGATCGTCGAGCGTCTTGAACTTGGACATTTCCGAACTCCGATCCTCCCCGACAGGCGGGGAGCCGCACCCGCGGCGCGGGGTGGAGGGGCATTCGCGGATATTCCGAACAGCGGCGGGTGCCCCACGCCCCACCGCCATCCGTCGGTTCAGGTCTGCTTCCGCCGGGGGAAGCGCCGGAGTTACAGCAGGCCGGCCATCACGCCGGCAGTGTCGATCATCCGGTTGGAGAAGCCCCATTCGTTGTCGTACCAGCTGACCACGCGGGCCAGCTTGCCTTCCATGACCGAGGTTTCGAGGCTGTCGACGGTCGAGCTGGCCGGATAGTGATTGAAGTCGCTCGAAACCAGCGGCTGGTCGGTATAGTCGAGCACGCCCTTCATCGCGCCTTCGGACGCGACCTTGAGTGCGGCGTTCAGCTCTTCCACGCTGGTGTCGCGGCCCGGCGTGAACACCAGATCGACGAGGCTGACGTTCGGCGTCGGCACGCGGACGGAAGACCCGTCGAGCTTGCCCTTCAGTTCGGGCAGGACCAGGCCGACCGCGCGCGCGGCGCCGGTCGTGGTCGGGATCATGTTCTGCGCGCCGGCGCGGGCACGGCGCAGATCCTTGTGGATCTGGTCCAGCATCCGCTGATCGTTGGTGTAGCTGTGGATCGTGGTCATGAAACCACGCTCGATCCCCACCGTATCGTTCAGCACCTTGGCCACCGGGGCCAGGCAGTTGGTGGTGCAGCTGGCGTTGGAAACGATCTCGTCGTCGGCGGTCAGCGTGTCCTGGTTGACACCGAACACGATCGTCTTCGACACGCCGCTGGCCGGGGCGGAGATCAGTACGCGCTTGGCACCTGCGGACAGATGCGGGCGGCTGGCTTCGTCCGACTGGAAGAAACCGGTGCATTCGAGGACGATGTCCACCCCGTTCGCGCCGTGCGGGAGCTTGCCGGGATCACGCTCCGCAGTGACATGGATCCGCTTGCCGTTGACGACCAGGTCGTTGCCGTCGGTTTCCACCGTGCCGGGGAAACGGCCATGCGTGCTGTCGAAACCGAACAGCAGCGCGTTCGATGCAGTGTCGGCCAGATCGTTGATCGAAACGAGTTCGAGATCGTGATCGTCACGCTCCAGGATGGCCCGCGCGACGAGCCGCCCGATACGTCCGAATCCGTTGATCGCAACCTTGGTCGCCATATGACAAGCTCCTGCTAGCGGCCCAGACGGGCCTTGATTTGTGGGACAATGGCTTCAGCGGTGAAGCCGAACTTTGCAAACAGATCGCCCGCGGGGGCGGAGGCACCGAACCGGTCGAGCCCGATCTGCAGCCCGTCGGTGCCGGTGTACCGTTCCCAGCCCAGCGTCGATCCGGCCTCTATCGAAACCTTCAGCGCATCGGCGGGCAGCAGATCGTTGCGATAGCTTTCGTCCTGCTCGGCGAACAGCTCCATGCACGGCATCGACACGACATCCGTCCCGATGCCATCCGCTTCCAGCGCCTCCGCCGTAGCGCAGGCCACCTCGACTTCGGAGCCGGTCGCGATCAGCACGACCTTGCGCTCCCCGCTCGCCGCCCGCAGGCGATAGGCGCCCTTTGCGCTCAGCATGTCACCGTCGTGGCGCAGCTGGGGCAGGTTCTGGCGGCTGAGCGCCAGAACCGACGGCGTGCCCTTCTGCGCGAGCGCGAGCTGCCAGCATTCGGCGGTTTCGATCACGTCGGCGGGGCGGAAAACATTGAGGTTGGGGATCAACCGCAGGCTCATCACCTGTTCGACCGGCTGGTGCGTCGGCCCGTCCTCACCCAAACCGATCGAATCGTGGGTGAAGACATAGATCGCGCGCACTTGCTGCAAGGCCGAAAGGCGCACGGCATTGCGGCAATAATCGCTGAAGATCAGGAACGTGCCGCCATAAGGGATCACGCCGCCGTGCAGCGCCATCCCGTTCATCGCCGCCGCCATGCCGAATTCGCGAATCCCGTAGTAGAGGTAGCGCCCGCTGTAATCGTCGGCGGTCAGCGCCTGCATCGCCTTGGTCTTGGTATTGTTCGATCCGGTCAGGTCGGCAGAGCCGCCGACCATTTCGGGAAGCAGCGGCACCAGAACTTCCAGCGCCATTTCCGATGCCTTGCGGGTGGCGACAGTGTGGTCCTGACCCAGCCATTCGGCAAAAGCCTGCTGCGCCTTGTCCCCCGCCGGCAGATCGCCCGCCATCCGGCGAACAAATTCCGCCTTGCGTTCAGACGCTTCGAGCCGGGTTCCCCATTCGGCATGAACCGCTCGCCCGCGTTCACCGGTGGCGCGCCAGTCGGACAGAACATCCTCCGGCACTTCGAACGCAGGCGCGTTCCAGCCCAGTTCCTCACGCGCGGCGGCGACTTCTTCCGGCCCCAGTGGCGCACCGTGCACGGCGCTGCTGCCTTCCTTGTTCGGCGCGCCCTTGCCGATGACCGTGCGACAGGCGACCAGCGAAGGCCGCTCGTCGGCCAGAGCTTCGTCGATCGCGCGCTGAATATCTTCGGGATCGTGCCCGTCGCACGTCACCGTATGCCACCCGGTGGCATCATAACGGGCGCGGATATCTTCGCTGGTGGAAAGATCGGTCGACCCGTCGATCGTGATCGCATTGTCATCCCACAGCACGATCATCCGGCCCAGCTTCAGGTGGCCGGCAATCCCGATCGCCTCGTGGTTGATGCCTTCCATCAGGCAACCGTCGCCGGCGACCACCCAGGTGCGGTGATCGACCAGATCGTCGCCGAATTCAGCATTGAGATGCCGCTCTGCAATCGCCATCCCGACCGCCATCGCCAGCCCCTGACCCAGCGGGCCGGTGGTGGATTCCACGCCATCGAGCAGGAAGTTCTCCGGGTGGCCGGCACACGGGCTGCCCAGCTGGCGGAAATTGGCGATGTCATCCATCGTCGGCCGGTCGTAGCCCGACAGATGCAGCAGTGAATACAGCAGCATGGACCCGTGCCCTGCGCTCAGCACGAAGCGGTCGCGGTCGGCCCAATCCGGCGCGGTGGGGTCGAATTTCAGATATTTCGACCACAGCACTGCCGCCACATCGGCCATGCCCATCGGCATTCCGGGATGCCCCGACTTGGCTGCCTGCACCGCGTCCATGGAGAGCGCGCGTATGGCATTGGCCATCGGCGCCAGTCGGGTCGGGTCGAGGCTCATGCGGGGCGGGCTCCTGCGAGTAAGGGATTTATGCACGTTGCCCGCGACGATTCGGGCGCGGAACCCTTTGCGGACCCGTGGGCGCAGGTCAACAGCGGGGACCGCCCCCTTCCCCGCCATCGCACGCGCCGAGTTATCAACAGGCGGCAACAAGGCTTTGCGCCGTCACGTATTTGCGATATTTTGGTCTTATGGTTGACCAGCGTCTTGAACGCGCCGTCCAGCGCATAGAGTCCGCGCTCACGCGGATTGCCGCTGTGGCCGATGCCGAGCGTACGCCGCCGCCCGCTGCCCTTGCCGATCTGGTGGAAAAGCACGAGCGGCTGAGCGAAGCCGCCGCCGGCGCGCTGAAGGAGATCGACGATCTGATCGAAAGGCTCGACCGATGAGCGAGGTCACCCTCACGGTCGGCGGCCGAGAATACGCCATTGCCTGCGCCGATGGCGAAGAAGCGCACGTAAAGCAGTTGGGCGAGGCAATAGACGCCAAATTTCAGCAGCTTGGCGGCAATGTCTCGAACAAGGAAGCGCAGAACATGCTGTTCGCCGCGCTGTTGCTGGCGGACGAAGCGCACGAACAGCGCGGAACGCGCGACACCCTCAACCGGAAGCTCGCAACGGTGGAGGCGGAACGGGATGCGCTGGCCGACGAAGTGGCCCGGCTTCGTTCCGAGCCACCGCGCTCTTCGACAAGCCTGTTCGACGATCCCGAACTCGCCCCTGCCCTCGAACGTTTTGCCGATCTGCTCGAAACTTGTGCCGATAAGCTTGAGAGCAAGGCGACGAACACCTAAATGAAACGTGGCGGGACTGCCCGGAACGATCCGATCGAACATCCCTGAGGCTATAAGCAATCCAAAGGGAGCTGTCCCTGCTCCGATTCACTGGTTCGTCCGGGGGGTCGGGGCATACGGCGCCCACCTGACGTTGAGGCGTCAGAGGATTTCCCGGAAAACGACCCATGGTGGTTCCGCCGCCCCATTTCCCGGATATATGCGAAGAATGACCAAGGCCGATCTGAGAAAGGCGCTGCGCGCCGCGCGGCGCGAACACGTTGCCGCCCTGCCCGACCAGGTTCGTGCGCTGGTGTTCCACCGCCCCCCGGCACCTTTGCTGGACCGCATAGCCGAAGGGGTGACGATCGGCCTCTATGTTGCGCATGGCGATGAGGCGCCGGCGGCATCCTACACCCGGTTTTTCGCCGAGCGCGGCCATCGCGTTGCGCTTCCCCGATTTGCCACGCGCGAGGCGGAAATGCAGTTCGCGCTCCACAGCGATCCTTTCGGCGAAGGCGATCTGGAAGATGGCCCGTTCGGAATGCACCAGCCCGTAGCCGATGCCGAGACCGTCGAGCCGGACGTCCTGTTCGTTCCCCTGATCGGCTTCACCACGCGCGGCGACCGGCTGGGGCAAGGCGGCGGGCATTACGATCGCTGGCTCGCCGGCCGGCCGGAAACGCTTCGCATCGGGCTGGCCTGGGATGCGCAACTGGTGGAGGATATTCCGGTGGAGCCGCACGATGTCCCGCTCGACGCCGTGGTTACGCCCACGCGCCTCTACGGTCCGTTCTGATGCGCGATCAACCCAGCTGGCGCCTTCCCGTCGGCATTCTCGCGCTGCTCGCCGGGCTGATTGCCTACGGCCTGCTGATTGCACGCTATGTCCCCGAACTGATCGGCGATTGGCCGGCCTGGGGCCAGGCCCCGATCTATCTGGCGCTGGGCATCGTCTGGCTTCTGCCGTTGCGACGCTTCCTGATCTGGATGGAAACCGGTCGCTGGGGCTGAGGCCCAGGCGCACAATCCCGGTTCGATACGGCCTTCGCCGCAGGCAGCCTGCGACGCGCTCTGACGTCGGCCCGGTTCTGCCGCGAATGTCGAAGAAAATCCCAAGTGGCGCGAGTGACGGGACTCGAACCCGCGACCTCCGGCGTGACAGGCCGGCGCTCTAACCAACTGAGCTACACCCGCGCATTCTCGGGCGGTGCGCCGCTTGGGAGCAGCGCCACTAGGGCAGGCTGCGAGGGCTGTCAATGCACTTGCTTGCGCCTTTTTCACAAGCTTTGCAGACACCTCGGCGACAGGCCGCGTTAACCATATTTTCGTTCCCCTCGGACATCGTCATGCGGACGACACGAGGGGCTATTCATGCGTATCGGAATCGCGATCGGGGGCTGCGCCTGCCTGCTTGCCGGCACTCTGGCGGCCCATTCCGCAACGGGCATTTCGCGCGCCGTCTACGTCGAACGCATTGCGGTTGCGCCGGACGGAACACGGGCGCGCACCGTCGAACCTGCCGACGAACTGCGCAGCGGCGACAAAGTCATCCTGCTGGTGGAAACGCGCGATTCGCGCACCGGCCGGCCACTCACTCTGTCGAGTCAGGTTCCGGCGCCGCTCGCGTTCCAGCAGTCGAGTTCGGAGGAGGTCGAGGTGTCGGTCGACGGTGGGCGAAACTGGGGCCGCCTGGAAAGGCTGCGCGTGCCGGACGGGGACAGTATGCGGCGCGCCTCGCCCGAAGACGTGACACACCTTCGCTGGCGCTTCAGAGGCGGGCGCCCGGTTCGCCTGACATATAGCGCGATCGTGCGGTGACCGCGCCGTACCGGTCGAACGCGGGCCCTAGTCGGCCAGCATCAGGGCTGGCGTTTCGATCAACCGCTTGAGCGCCTGAACGAAGCTCGCGGCATCCCAGCCATCGACTACGCGGTGATCGCAGCTGATGGAAATGTTCATCAGCTTGCGCTTCTCGATCCGTTCGCCGCCGATTCCATCGGGGACAAACATCGGACGTTCGACAATGCGATTGGGCCCGATGATCGCCACTTCGGGCCGGTTGATGACCGGCGTGGTCGCAACACCGCCCAGCGGGCCGAGGGAAGTCACGGTCAGGGTGGAGCCCGAAAGTTCGTCCGACTTGGCCGATCCGTCCCGCGCGGCATTCGCCAGACGCACGATCTCGCGCGCCAGTTGCCACAGATTTTTCGTCTGGGCATCGCGAATGACGGGGACCATCAGCCCTTTGTCGGTCTGTGTCGCCATGCCCAGATGAACGGCGCCGTGCCGGGTTACAACGCCTGCTTCATCGTCATAACGCGCGTTGATCATCGGATAATCCGGCAAAATCTTGCAGATCGCCGTGATGATCAGCGGCAGCATGGTCAGTTTCGGCTTATCGCCCCGCCCTGCGTTCAAATCGGCCCGAAGGCGCTCAAGATCGGTGACGTCGCATTCCTCGACGTAGGAGAAGTGCGGAATATTCCGCTTCGCCTCGGCCATGTTCTGGGCAATGCGCTTGCGAAGGCCGATGACCTTTATTTCCTCGTCCGCCCGCGTGCGCGCTGCGGATGCGAAACCGCCCGCGCCGTTGTAGGACAGGAACGCATCCAGATCGGCGTGACGCACCCGCCCATCGGCCGCTGGCTTCACTTCGCCCAGATCGATGCCGAGATCCTTCGCCCGCTTGCGCACCGCCGGGCTGGCGAGAACCTTCGCGTGCTTCGATTTATCGGCACCGGGTTGGGGAGCGGGCGCTTCCGCCTCGGCAGTTGCCGGCTTCGGGGCCGAAGCCGGCGCAGCGGCGGCGGCATCGTCCGCATCGCTTGCGTCGGGGTTTTCGACCTCTATCCGCTGTTCGATCTCGTCTGCCTTGGGAGCGGGCGCTGGCGCGGCCTCGTCGCCCTCCCCCTCTTCGCTCGCGTGGTCTTCGGCATCGTCCGGCACTTCGCCTTCGACTTCGATAACCACGAGCATGGAACCGATCGCGATCGTATCGCCGACTTCGCCCGCGACCTCGATCACTTTGCCCGCGACCGGGCTTTCCATCTCGACCGTCGCCTTGTCGGTCATCATGTCGGCCAGGCGATCGTCTTCATCGACGGTGTCGCCGATCTTGACATGCCAGTCGACGATTTCGGCTTCGGCGATGCCTTCGCCAATGTCGGGCAGGTTGAAGGTGAATTTCGCCATGGGATTACTCGCTCAAGAGCTGGTCGATCGCTTCGCCGATGCGAATGGGGCCTGGGAAATAGGCCCATTCGAGGCTGTGCGGATACGGGGTGTCGAAGCCGGTCACACGCTCAACCGGCGCTTCGAGATGATAGAAACAGCGCTCGGTAACCAGCGCGGACAGTTCAGCACCGAAGCCGGACGTGCGCGTCGCTTCGTGCACGATCAGGCAGCGCCCGGTCTTCTTCACCGATGCTTCGATGGCTTCGATGTCGAGCGGGGCGAGCGTGCGGAGATCCAGGATCTCGGCATCGACACCCTTTTCGCGGCACACCGATTCGGCCACATGAACCATCGTGCCATAGGCAAGAACGGTCAGTGCCTCGCCCTCGGTCACCGTGCGCGCTTTGCCTAGCGGGATTCGGTAATATCCCTCGGGTACCTCGCTCTGCGGATGGCGCTTCCACGGTTCGGCGGGCTTGTCGTAGTATCCGCTGAACGGACCGTTATAGATCCGCTTCGGTTCGAAGAAGATCACCGGATCGTTGTCCTCGATGCACGAAATCAGCAGACCCTTGGCATCGTAAGGTGTCGAGGGGATCACCGTCTTCAGGCCGGAAACGTGGGTGAACAGCGCCTCCGGGCTCTGACTATGCGTCTGCCCGCCGAAAATTCCGCCGCCGAACGGGGTACGCACGGTCATCGGTGCGATATATTCGGTGGCAGAACGATAACGAAGCCGCGCCGCTTCGGACACGAGCTGATCGAGACCGGGGTAAATATAGTCGGCAAACTGGATTTCAGGCACCGGCCGCAAGCCGTAGGCGCCCATGCCCACCGCCACGCCGATAATTCCGCATTCGGAAATCGGCGTATCGAAAACGCGCGTCTTTCCGTGCTTTTCCTGCAGACCGGCGGTGCAGCGGAACACGCCGCCGAAATAGCCGACATCCTCGCCCAGAACGATCACGTCCGGATCGCGCTCCAGCATGATATCGAGCGCGTCGTTGATCGCCTCGATCATATTGAGGCGTCGCACGGTGTCGTTGTTGGCCCCCTTGGGTTCTGTCACCCCGGTGCTCATTTCGGCGGTGCTCATTTCGGGCGGCCTCCGTTGAATTTTATCAACCGTTCGCGCGTTGCCTGCTCGGCCTGCTCCTTCAGGTTCCAGGGCAGTTCCTCGAACACATCTTCGAACATCGTTCGGAACGGCTGATGCATCCCGTGACCGAGAATGCCGTTCTTTTCGGCCTCCTTCGTTGCGGCCTTCACCCGCTCGGCGGCTTCGCGGTCCATTTCGGTCTGGCGGTCCTCATCCCATTCGCCCAGCGCGATGAGGTGGTTCTTCAACCGCATGACGGGGTCGCCCAGCGGCCATTCCTCACGCTCCTGCGCGCTGCGGTAACCGGTCGGATCGTCGGAGGTTGAGTGCCCCTCCGCGCGATAGGTGAAATACTCGATCAGCGTGGGGCCGGCGTTGGCGCGCGCCCGATTGGCGGCCCAGCGCTGCGCGGCATAGACCGCCAGTGCATCGTTCCCATCGACCCGCAGACCGGCGAGACCATAGCCGAGAGCGCGCGCGGCAAAGGTCGTCCGTTCCGAACCGGCGAAGCCCGAGAAACTCGAAATCGCCCACTGGTTGTTGATAACGTTGAGGATAACCGGTGCATTATAGACGGTGGCGAATGTGCAGGCGCTGTGGAAATCGCCTTCTGCCGTGCTGCCTTCGCCGACCCAGGTCGCGGCAATGCGGCTGTCACCCTTGATCGCGCTGGCCATGGCCCAGCCCACGGCCTGCGGCGTCTGCGTCGCCAGATTGCCGCTGATCGAGAAGAAGCTGTGTTCCCGGCTCGAATACATGATCGGGAGCTGACGTCCCTTCAGCTTGTCGCCCTTATTGGAATAGATCTGGTTGATCATCTCGACCAGGTCGTATCCGCGCGCGATCAGCACGCCCTGCTGGCGATAACTGGGGAAGACCATGTCGTCGCTGGCGAGCGCCATGGCGGCCGAGACCGAAGTGGCCTCTTCCCCCGTGCACTTCATGTAGAAACTGGTCTTGCCCTGCCGCTGCCCGCGGAACATCCGTTCGTCGAATGCGCGCACGAGGGCGAAATGGCCCAGCATCGTGCGCAGGGTATCAGGATCAAGCTTCGGATCCCATGGCCCGTGGGCCCGATCGTCATCGCCCAGCACGCGAATCAGGTCGTGACACAGCCCCTCGGTCTCGCGCGCGTCGCACGCCTCGTCCGGTCGCGGCTGCTTGCCCGGCTGGCTGACCGGCACGTGGCTGAAATCGACCGTGTCACCGGGCCGGGACTTGGGTTCGGGAACGTGGAGCCGAAGCGCAGGCTTGTTTGCCCCTGCTTCACGGTCCGCGTCGGGCCTGTCGGCCATAGGGTTCTCTCCCAGAGCGTGAGACGCATTCTTTTACGTGTGCGTTATTTTATTTCACGGCGTCGAAAGGGTCAAGCTCTCCCGGCTCAGACCGCCACGGGTGCCCTGATCGCCGCCAGCGGGGTGTAATCGCGCACTTCGAAATCATCGATCCGGTATTCGAATATGGTCTGCGGGCGCCGCACTATATCAAGCCGGGGAACGCCCTGCGGTTCCCTGGAGAGCTGTTCCGCAATCAGATGCTCGTGATTGAGATAGAGGTGCACGTCGCCCCCCATCCACACGAACTCGCCCGGCTCCAGATCCACTTGCTGCGCCAGCATCCGCTGCAGCAGCGCACCCGACCACAGGTTGAACGGCAGCCCCAATGCGACGTCGCAGCTGCGTTGATAGAGCGCGCAATTCAGCCGGCCGTCCGCGACGTGGAACTGGTAGGTCTTGTGGCAGGGCGGCAGAGCCATGCGATCCAGCTCCGCCACGTTCCAGCCTTCGATAATATGGCGGCGGCTTCCCGGGTTGTGCCGCAGCGATTCAACCACCTGGGCCACCTGGTTGATACCCGGCCCCGGTTCGTAAAGCCCATCCTTGCGATAGCGCCAGGTCGGCCAGTCCACCCATTGCTTGCCATAGACCGGGCCGAGATCGCCCCAACGCGCGGCAAATGCCTCGTCGTCAGCAATTCGCGCGACGAAATCGTCCAGCGCGATCGCATCGCCTGTCTCGCGGACGTAGCGCGCGTGCGGCCACTCGTTCCAGATCTTTACGCCCTGCAGCACCAATGGACGAATGTTGGTCTCGCCGGTCAGGAACCACAGCATCTCGCGCGTCGCGGTCTTCCAGTACACCCGCTTCGTCGTCAGCAGCGGCATGGCCCCGCCCGCCAGGTCGAATCGCAGCGTCGCGCCAAAGATCGAACGGGTGCCGATGCCGGTGCGATCCACACGTTCGCTCCCTTCGTCCCAGATGCGTCGCATCAGGTCGAGGTACTGCCACTCCGGATGATCGCGGGCGGGAGAATCGGTTGGGATCGCGGCACTGGCCATGTCTTTTCCCTAGACCCGCAAATGCCGGCTTGCCACCCCGGGCCACGCTCCCTATAGGGCGCGCCTTGCCTCGACCCGCACGGGGCTTTGCCCGCGCGGGACCGACACGGTCGGGGAGTAGCTCAGCCTGGTAGAGCACTGTCTTCGGGAGGCAGGGGCCGGAGGTTCGAATCCTCTCTCCCCGACCAATTCGGCGCTTGCCGATTAATATCGCGTCCGCCGGGAGGATATGATCGCCGGGCCTTCCGTTCTTTTCGTCTGCCTCGGCAATATCTGCCGTTCCCCACTGGCCGAAGCGGCCTTTCGCGATGCCGCGGCGCGCGCGGGGCTGGATGCGGAAATCGATAGCGCCGGCACCGCCGACTATCATGTCGGCCAGCCGCCCGATCCGCGCAGTATCGCGATTGCAGCCAGGCACGGGATCGGCATCGATCACTATCGCGGACGACAACTGACCGCCGAAGATTTCCACCGCTTCGACTGGATCGTCGGCATGGACCGATCGAACATGCGCAATATCGAACACCTGAGACCGACGGCCGCCAAGGCGAACGTGGCAATGCTGATGGACCTCGTTCCCGGCCGCGAAGGCGCGGAAGTCGCCGATCCCTGGCACGGCGGAGAGGACAACTTCATCGAAACGTGGGACGACGTCCGCCTCGGCGCCGATGCGCTGGTGGAGCGGTTGCGCTAGCCCCCGCGCAGCAATTGCACGCCCCAATCGCGTTCGAACAGATACAGCAACACTCGCGCCGCCGTACCGCGAGCGCCCTCCAGCCCGCCGTCGCGATCCATCAGCAGGCGCGCATCGTCATGCGCCAGGGGCAGGAGGCGCTGGATCTGATCCAGCGTGGCGACGCGGAACGGGGTATCGCCCGACTGGCGCGTCCCCAGCAGTTCCCCCCCGCCGCGCAAGCGCAAATCCTCCTCCGCCAACCGAAATCCGTCCTGGGTTTCGCGCATCAGCGCCAGCCGGGCGCGGCCGGTTTCCGATAGCGTATCGCCGCGCAGCAGCAGACAAGTCGACTTCTCGCTCCCGCGGCCAACGCGCCCCCGCAACTGATGCAACTGCGCGAGGCCGAAACGTTCGGCCTGCTCGATCACCATCAGTGTGGCGGCGGGCACATCCACCCCCACCTCGATCACCGTCGTCGCGACGAGCAACTTCGCCTCGCCCGAGGCGAAAAGCGCCATCGCGGCGTCCTTCTGGTCCGGACCCAACTGCCCATGCACGAGCACGACCGCATCGCCGAAGCGCTCTTTCAAAGCAGCGAAGCGAGCTTCCGCCGCAGCGATATCCTCGCTTTCGTGTTCGCGCACCATGGGGCAGACCCAGTAAGCCTGCTGGCCGCTGGCGACATGCCGCCCAACCGCCTCAACCACATCCGCCAGCCGTTCCTGCGCCACCACACGCGTATCGATCGGTTGGCGCCCCGGCGGCATTTCATCGAGCCGGCTCACGTCCATCTCGCCATACTGGGCCAGGGTCAGGGTGCGCGGAATCGGGGTCGCCGTCATGGCCAGCGTGTGCGGTGTGCGGCGCCCCTTCGCTGCCAGTTGCAGCCGTTGAGCGACGCCGAAGCGATGCTGTTCGTCGATGACCGCCAGGGCCAGATCGCGATAGGCCACGCTGTCCTGGAACAGGGCATGCGTGCCCACGATCACGTCGATCGAACCGTCCATCAGGCCCATCAGGATCGATTCGCGCGCCCTGCCCTTGTCGCGTCCGGTAAGCAGCGCGATTTCGACGCCCGTCGGGCGCAGCATCGTGCGCAGGGTTTCGAAATGCTGACGCGCGAGGATCTCGGTCGGTGCCAGCAATGCGGCCTGCTTGCCCGCTTCCACCGCGACCAGCATGGCGTGAAGGGCCACTACCGTTTTGCCGGCGCCGACATCGCCCTGCAGCAGGCGCAGCATTGGCGCTTCCTGCACAAGGTCGCCCTCAATTTCCGCAATCGAGCGAGTCTGCGCCCCGGTCAGCGGGAACGGCAGTTCAAGCTTTGCCCGCAAACCGCCATCGCCGGCCAGTGGCTGCCCCCTGCGGCGCCGATTGTCCGCGCGCACCAGCATCAGGGCGAGACTGTTGGCAAGAAGTTCGTCGTAAGCCAGCCGGTCGCGCGCCGCTGTATCTTCCCCCCGATGGGCCTGAGGCAGGGCGTCTTTCCACGCCGGCCAACTGCAGGCCGCGAGTTGCCCGGGTTCGATCCATTCCGGCAATTCGGGCAGCCGGGCCATCGCCTGCGCGGCCAATCCCGCGACCTTGGTCTGGGTCAAGCCCTCGGAAAGCGCGTAAACCGGTTCGCACAACTGGCCCAGCGTGTCGTCGTCCGCCTCGCTGACATGGTCGGGATGGACGATCTGCAGCATATCGCCGTACCGATCGAGCCGGCCCGCGACCCACCGCCTTTCGCCGACAGGAAGTTGCTTCCTTGCGGTGTATGATGCGCGGCCAAAATAGGTGAGCGCGCAGATGTTGCCCGCATCGTCCTGCGCAAGGACGCGATAGGGGCCGCGCCCCGAGCGGGCAGCGCGATGCTCGGTCGGCGTCAGGGCGATGACGATCTGTTCGCCCTCCCCCGCATGGTCGAGATTGTCGACCGGGCGCCGGGTCACGAACCGTTCGGGCAAGTGATAGGCGACGTCGCGCACACGGGCGAGCCCGAGCTTGCCCAGCGGCTTCTGCAATTTCGGCCCGACCCCGTCGAGTGTCGCGGTTTCGGCGAACAGCGGGTTGAGAATGTCGGGACGCATGACGTGCCCTTACCCTAGCCCCAGTCGCCGCGAAAGACACGTGCGGGGATGACGCGCGCAGGCAAAGCCGATAGGGCGCGCCCGATGATCGACCCAGTTCGCCTTTCCCGTGCCCGTTTCCGCGCATGGCACCGCGGCACTCGCGAAGCCGATTACATGATCGGCGGGTTCTTCGATCGCTATCACGGCGATTGGGACGAGGCCGATCTGGCCTGGTTCGAAAGCCTGCTGGAAGAGGATGACGTGGACGTGATGGCCTGGGCTCTGCGCACGCAGGCCGTGCCCGATCGCTTCGCTGGCCCGCAGATGGCCGCCATGCAGCAGCTCGATTACGTAGAGATCTAGTTGCCGCGGGGTGGCGCCTGACGGCAGGCCGCGCTAACGCACCAACGGATCGCCGCCCCCCTCCGCCATGGAGAAGGGGGCTATTCGTCTGTGCATGAAACCCCGTGCAACTTGGATTTTTGACCAGTCAATGCCCGACCTCCAACGCATCCTGAAAGCGGAACGGCCGCTCACCCTCACGTCGGTCGCGCGCGGCGCGCAACCGCTGATCATGGCCGATCTGGCCCGCGCATCGGGCGGACGCGCGGTGTTCGTGGCCCCGGACGACGCTGCGATGCGCGCGGTGGCGGAGGCCGCACAATATTTCGCGCCGGAGCTTGAGGTGCTTGAATTCCCGGCCTGGGACTGCCTGCCGTACGATCGGGCCAGCCCGGCGCTGTCGGTCAGCGCGCGGCGGCTGGCGGCGTTGCATCGCCTCCAGGCTGGCAAGGCCGGCGCGCAACTGCTGGTCACCACGGCCAACGCCTTGTTGCAGCGCGTGCTCACGCCGTTCCGCATTCGCGAAGGCGTGCGCGAGTTCCGCCCAGGAACAGAGATCGGGCGCGACAGCCTGGCCGCCCTGCTCCAACGTCAGGGCTACGGGCGCACGGACACGGTCGTCGACAACGGCGAATATGCGGTTCGCGGGTCAATCGTCGACATCTTCCCTTCCGGTATGGAGGAAGGGCTGCGCCTGGACTTCTTCGGCGACGAGCTGGAGAGCCTGCGCAGTTTCGACCCGTCCACGCAGATGAGCACCGGCGTTCTGGAATCGCATCTGCTCCTGCCCGCGAGCGAGGCCCTGCTGGACGAGGATAGCATCAAGCGGTTCCGCACCCGATACCGCGAGCTGTTCGGCGCCAATGCCACACAGGACCCGCTGTACGAGGCCGTCAGCGAAGGACGGCGGCTGGCCGGGATGGAACACTGGCTGCCGCTGTTCGAAGACCGGATGGCAACCCTGTTCGATCATCTCGATGCGCGCGATCTGGTCGTGATCGATTCCGCCGCACTTCAGGCCTCGGAAGAGCGACTGGGCGACATTGGCGACTACCACGATCAGCGCAAGAGCACGGGCGGCCAGACCAAGGGCAGTTATCGCCCGCTGGCACCCGATGCCCTCTATCTTGCGGAAAGCGAATTCGGTGGCGCGCTTGAAAAGCATCCGGTGCATCGCACGACGATCTTTGCCGAACCGGAGAGCGAGACCGTCGTCGATTTCGGCTTTTCATCAGCACGCGATTTTGCGCCTGAGCGTGCGCGCGGCGACAACGTGTATGAAGCTGCCGCCAGCCATCTGGCCGCGACCGGGAAGACCGGGAAGAAAGTTCTGTTTGCCGCTTACTCTACCGGCAGCCGCGCCCGCATCGCCTCTATCCTGACCGAAGCAGGCGCAGCGACGCAGCTGGCCGGGACCTGGCAGGAAGCATTGGGGATGGCGGCAAGGGGGAAACCCGCAGCACTGGTCCTTCCGCTCGAAACCGGCTTCGCCAACGACGAGATGGAGCTGCTGACCGAGCAGGACGTGCTCGGCGACCGGTTGGTCCGGCGGAAGAAGCGGCGCAAGGATTCCGACGCCTTCCTGGCAGAGCTGTCCGCGCTCAATCGCGGCGATCTGGTGGTTCATGTCGAACACGGGATCGGCAAGTATCTCGGCCTCGAACCGATCGCCGTGGGCAAGAGCCAGCACGATTGCGTGATGCTGGAGTACAAGGGCGGCGACAAGCTCTACATCCCGGTCGAGAATATTGACGTGCTCAGCCGCTACGGCAGCAGCGAAGATGCCGTGATGCTCGACCGCCTCGGCGGCGAGGCATGGCAGAAACGCCGCGCGCGGTTGAAGGAACGCATCCGCGAAATCGCCGGCGAGCTGATGCAGGTCGCGGCGCAGCGCGCGTTGAAGAAGGCACCCGCGCTCGAACCCGAAGAAGCGAGCTACAACCAGTTTGTCGACCGGTTCCCCTGGCAGGAAACCGACGATCAGGATCGCGCGATCGAAGATGTTCTGGGCGATCTGGCCCAGGGGCGGCCGATGGACCGTCTCGTCTGCGGCGATGTCGGCTTCGGCAAGACCGAGGTGGCGCTGCGGGCCGCCTTCGTCGCCGCAATGGCAGGCCAGCAGGTGGCGGTCGTCGCCCCCACCACCCTGCTCGCGCGCCAGCACTATACCAATTTCATGGAACGTTTCGCAGGTTTCCCGCTGCGCATCGGGCGCCTTTCGCGCCTCGTGCCCGCGAGGGAAATGGCCGAAACACGCGAAGGGCTTGCCGCCGGGCAAGTCGATATCGTGGTCGGCACGCACGCGATCCTGTCGAAGACCACGAAGTTTCGCGACCTCGGGCTGGTGATCGTGGATGAGGAACAGCGTTTCGGCGTCACCCACAAGGAGAAGCTGAAACAGCTTCGCGCCGACGTCCACGTTCTGACGCTCACCGCCACGCCGATCCCGCGCACGCTGCAAATGGCGATGAGCGGGCTGCGCGAGCTTTCCACCATCCAGACCCCGCCGGTCGACCGCCTGGCGGTGCGCACTTACGTGATGGAATGGGACGACATGGTGATGCGCGAGGCGCTGCTGCGCGAGCATCATCGTGGCGGGCAGAGCTTCATCGTCGTGCCCCGCATTTCGGACATGGAACAGGTTTCGGACTGGCTGCATGAGCATGTGCCCGAAGTGAAGTTCGTCGCCGCGCACGGCCAGATGAGCGCGACCGAGATCGAGGAACGGATGAGCGCGTTCTACGAAGGCAAGTACGACGTTCTGCTATCCACCACGATCGTTGAAAGCGGGCTCGACCTGCCCAGCGCGAACACGATCATCATCCACCGGGCGGACATTTTCGGCCTGGCCCAGCTCTATCAGCTTCGCGGGCGTGTCGGTCGTGCGAAACTGCGCGCTTATGCCTACCTGACATACGAGAAGGACGTTGCGCTTTCCGAAGTCGCGGAAAAGCGGCTGAAGGTTCTGGGCGACCTCGACAGTCTGGGTGCGGGCTTTCAGCTCGCCAGCCACGACCTCGACATTCGCGGGGCCGGCAACCTGCTGGGCGACGAGCAGTCGGGCCATATTCGCGAAGTCGGTTTCGAACTCTACCAGTCGATGCTGGAGGACGCGATCCTCGCCGCCAAGGCTGGCGACGCCGGGCTGGAACGCGGCGACGGACCGCTGAGCCCGCAGATCACCGTCGATGCCCCGATCATGATCCCGGAAGACTATGTCCCCGATCTTGCCGTGCGCATGGCGCTCTACCGCCGCCTGAACGATGCGAAGGACAAGGCGGAGATCGAGGCCATGGCGGCCGAGATGATCGACCGTTTCGGCCCCCTGCCCGATGCCACGGCCAACCTCGTGAAGCTGATCGAAATCAAGCATCAGGCGATCGAGGCCAATATTTCCAAGATCGACGTCGGCGCGCGCGGCACCCTGGTGACATTCCACAACGACGATTTCCCCGATCCGGCCGGACTGCTCGCCTATGTCGAACGGTTGAAGGACACCGCCAAGCTGCGGCCCGACATGAAGCTGGTGATCAACCGCGCATGGGGCGATCCGCGTTCGCGGCTCAACGGGCTATTCCAGCTCACCCGGGGTTTGAGCGGGGTTGCCCGCAAGGCCGCGCGTTAACGGCGTCGAGACCGCAGCGGCCTAACCGATGGCGGCGGTTCCCGTTTCCTGATCGCGCGCGAAGGCGGCGAAAGTCTGTGCATCCATTGGGCGGGCCCGCAAGAACCCCTGGTAGAACGCACATCCCTCGGCGCGCACGGCGGCCAACTGCGCGGTCCGTTCGATCCCCTCGGCAATCACCGCGATGTCGAGCGCACCGGCCATCGCCACGATCGCGCGCAAGATCGCCAGATCGCGCGGGCCGCTGACGATCCCCTCGACCATCGACCGGTCGAGCTTGAGATAATGCAACGGCAGAACCTTGAGATAACCGAAGTTGCAGAACCCCGCGCCGAAATCGTCCAGCGCCAACCGCATCCCTTCGGCAGCGAGGCGGTTCAGCTGGCAGACGCTGCCTTCGATGTCGCGCACCAGCGCGTGCTCGGTCAGTTCCAGCGTCAGCCGGCCGGGTGAAAACGATAGCTTGTCGACAATAGTCGTCAGTGCCTCCGCAAAATCCGGTGCGGCGATATCCGCAGCGGTGACGTTGAGCGAAAGGGTCAGGTGCGGGGCCCAGTCTGCTGCATCGCCCAGCGCGCAGGTGGCCACGTGCCGGGTCAGCCTTTCCGACATTCCCGCCCTTCCGGCGAGGGCAAACATCGCCTCCGCCCCGATTTGTCCGCGCAGGGGATGGTTCCATCGGGCCAGAGCCTCGGCGCCGACAAGCCTGTCGTCGTCGCAGGAAAACTGCGGCTGGTACAGCACCTCGATCTGGCCCCGGGCGAAAGCTGTTGCGAGTTCGGCGGCGACCGTCTCGTCATTCTTGCGGCGGTCTATGGATGTCCGGCGTTCCCGAATCGGCAGCATTGCTTTCATACCTCGCGCGATGACGGAAGCTCGCTTTCCCGTCTGCCCGTCCGCCGCGCGCGTTGCAAATCGAGACGCCCGCACATAGGTTGCACATCGGGCAGGGACGGAGCCTCCTTCAATGAGCGTTTCCAACGGGTTTGAGCGGCTGGCAATGGTCGCGTCCGATAACGAGCGGGCGCAGGCCGCTGCGCATGAATTGCGCCAAACGACAGAATTCTGTCCGATCGACGAGGCGGAAGCCGTGGCCGTGATCGGCGGTGACGGCTTCATGCTGCAGACGCTGCACCAGATGCTGGACCAGGGCGATATCAAGCCGGTCTATGGCATCAACCTGGGCACTGTCGGCTTCCTCATGAACCGGCATCGCAAAACCGGCGCGCTGCTCGACAAGATCAACCGCGCGCGCGCCTTCACCATCGCTCCGCTGAGGATGGAGGCCGTTACGCAGGATGGCGCGACCACCACTGTCTGCGCCATCAACGAAGTCTCCCTGCTGCGTGAAACCCGCCAGACCGCGAAGATCGAGGTTTCGGTCAACGGGCGAGTCCGCATTGCCGAACTGGTGTGCGACGGTGTGCTGGTGGCGACGCCTGCCGGATCGACGGCCTACAACCTTTCCGCGCATGGGCCGATCCTGCCGCTCGATTCGCAGCTGCTGGCGCTGACACCGATCAGTCCGTTTCGTCCGCGCCGCTGGAACGGCGCGCTGCTGCCCGACCGCAGCCGAATCGAACTGCGCGTGCGTGAACCGGGCAAGCGCCCGGTATCCGCGGTCGCCGATCAGAAGGAAGTGCGCGACGTGGCCCAGGTCACACTAGAAATCGCGCGGGAATCGGAATTGACGCTGCTGTTCGATCCCGGCCATGCGCTGGACGAGCGGATCGTGGCCGAACAGTTCATCGCCTGAAATTCGCCCTTCGGGCGCGGTCACACAACGCCCCTTGCCAAAGCCGAAACGCGCCCATATAGGCGCACCCCTGTCCGCACCGAGGCTGTTCCCCGATAGCTCAGCGGTAGAGTAGGTGACTGTTAATCACTTGGTCGTTGGTTCGAATCCAACTCGGGGAGCCACGGTGCGGACGCAAGCTTCCGCATCGTGGCACTGAAGCCTCCCTCCCCCTACCCTTTCATCAGTGTCGAACGTGCTGCGGCGCGCCGAATCGTGATCGGATAATCAGGCGGCTCCCGCCGTTGCGCTTCCGGCGCCGTTTCTGGGCATGAGCCGTGTCGCGGTGATCAGCAGCAGGCCGCCAATCCAGAACGCCACGCACAGGGCCACTACGTTGAACGCGAGCATCCCGGCGCCCAGCGCGTCAAGATCGATGAAGGGATAGGGATAGAAACCCGTCATGGCCCCCCGAACCAGAGCGTAGGCGAGATAGAGTATCGGCCAACCCAGTGCCATCGCCGCATGGCGCCATGACAGGGTCGTCTTGGCAGAGAAAAGCCCCCACCACAGCGCGACCGCAATTGGCGTGGCGCTATGCAGCCCCTGATCGGCCCACCACGCGGCCCCTTCGGGTCGCCAGAGATGGGCAAGCAGCGCGTGGTAGACGATCCCGACGATGAGTATCCACAGCGTCAGCGCGAACATCCAGAATGCGCCTGGCGCTTTGCCTCGAACCGCGATCAGGGCAAACGTGCCCAGCACGAGAATGTTGGTTAGGACGGTGAACATTCCCAGCATGCGCCAGATCGCCGCCCCCGGCGATCCGAGCAGTCCGGTCGAAACGAAAACCTGCAACCCCAGCGCCAGCGCCGCGATCAACGCGATCACGGCCGCGCCGACACGAGCCGAACCCCCAATCGCGCCCGTGCTGAACCCCTCGTCGGACTGTAACAACATGCTCGTCCCCCCGGCATCACCTGCATTGTGCAGCACTGGTTTTGTTCTTTGTGCAGCGCCGGTCAACCGGATATCACCGCGACCGCGAGAGGCACAGGCTGGATCGAACAGTGGCCTGTTTGCCCGGGCATGACTCCCCTCCGCGTAGAACACGGTGAGACTCCCGAACGCGGTCGCTGCTGCTAGCGCCGGCGACTTCCGTTCCGCCGGAATGAAACGCTCATCCCGGCGGAGAAAGGTTTATCCGGCGGCGCCGTGGCAATGCTTGTACTTGCTCCCCGATCCGCAGGGGCAAGGTGCGTTGCGGCTGATCTCCATGTCGGCATAGGGATTTTCACTTACCGAACCGCCCGGTCCCGCCGCCGCGCGCGGGCTGCCTGCCAGTGCCCCGAACAGTGCCTCTCGCGTGGCCGAACCGTCGCCGTCTGCCGAATTGTCCAGCCCGGTCAGGGGGTCGATGTGTCCGGTCAGGAAATCGGGCAGGTCGGGCAACGTCTGCTGCTGTTGCTGCGGGGCGATGCGCAGTTCGCTCTTGAGAAGAATGCCGGTGACATCCTCGCGCAGCTTGTGCAGCATCGATTCAAACAGGCCGAATGCTTCCTGCTTGTATTCGTTGATCGGCTGCTTCTGCGCATAGGCGCGCAGGAATACCACCTGTCGCAGGGCATCCAGCGTCGCAAGATGTTCCTTCCAGTGGAAGTCCAGCCGTTCGAGCAGGATCGATTTTTCCACCTGACGCCAGATAGAAGGATCGTTCTCCGCGATCTTGCGGTCCATGATCGCATCGGCTTCGGTCCGCAGCCGTTCTTCGATCAGCTCGGGTTCCAGCGTGTCTTCCTGCATCCAGGCATCGATGGGTGGTTCGATCCCGAGAACTTCCGCCACCCGTTCCTTCAGGCCTTCGACATTCCACTGTTCGGGATAGGAGCCGGGCGGGCAGGCTTCGCCCACGATCGTGGCGACGGTATCGTGCCGCATGTCGACCACGACATCGTCGACCGTTTCGCTGTCCATGATCTCCGCACGCTGTTCGTAGATCACCTTGCGCTGATCGTTCATCACGTCGTCGTATTCGACGACCTGCTTGCGGATGTCGTAGTTTCGCGCCTCGACCTTTTTCTGGGCGGTTTCGATCGCCTTGGAAAGCCAGCGCGAACCGATTGCTTCGCCATCTTCCAGATTGGAATTCATCATCCGCGCGAACAAAGTGTCTGGTCCGAAAATGCGCAGCAGGTCGTCTTCGAGGCAGAGGTAGAAGCGCGAAAGCCCCGGATCGCCCTGGCGCCCCGAACGGCCGCGTAGCTGGTTGTCGATCCGGCGCGATTCGTGTCGCTCGGTGCCGAGCACGAACAGGCCGCCGGCTTCGAGCACTTTGTCCCGCTCGGCAGCGATTTCCTGCTTGATTGTCTCGATCGCGGCTTCGCGCTCCGGACCTTCGGGCATATCGCCCAGCTCGTCCTCGATCCGGAAATCGACATTGCCGCCAAGCTGAATGTCCGTGCCGCGCCCGGCCATGTTGGTGGCAATGGTCACTGCCCCCAGGCGGCCGGCCTGAGCAACAATCCGCGCCTCCATCTCGTGGAAGCGCGCGTTCAGCACGGCATGTTCGACTTCCTCTTCGTCCAGGAACTTCGAGAGCATCTCGGACTTCTCGATTGAAACCGTACCGACCAGAACCGGCTGGCCGATCTCGCTCTTTTCACGGATGGCCTTCGCGATTGCTTTGAACTTGTCGACCGTGTTCTTGTAGAACTCGTCTTCCTCGTCGATCCGCTGCACCGGCACGTTGGTCGGGATTTCGACCACGTTCATCTTGTAGATGTCCCAGAACTCGCTCGCTTCAGTTGCGGCGGTGCCGGTCATGCCCGACAGCTTGGGATACATGCGGAAATAGTTCTGGAAGGTGATCGAGGCCATCGTCTGGTTCTCGGGCTCGATCTTGACCCCTTCCTTCGCCTCAACCGCCTGGTGCAGGCCATTCGACCAGCGGCGGCCATCCATCATGCGCCCCGTGAACTCGTCGATGATGACGACCTTGTCGTCCTTGACGATGTAATCGGTATCGCGCTTGAACATGATGTTCGCCTTGAGCGCCTGGTCGAGGTGGTGGACGACCTGCGTGTTTTCCACGTCGTAAAGGTTCTCGGTCTCCAGCAGCTCGGCCTCGGCCAGCATCGCCTCGACCTTCTCGATCCCGTCTTCGGTCCAGGTGATGTTCTTGGTCTTTTCGTCCGCGTCGTAGAAGCTGTCGTCGATCTGCTTCACGATGGCGTCGATCGTGGTGTAAAGTTCGCTCTTGTCCTCGGTCGGGCCGGAGATGATCAACGGCGTACGCGCTTCGTCGATCAGGATCGAATCCACCTCGTCGACGATGGCGTAGTTGAAGGGGCGCTGGACCATCTGGCCACGCTCGTGCTTCATATTGTCGCGCAGATAGTCGAAACCGAATTCGTTGTTGGTACCGTAAGTGATGTCGGCACCATAGGCTTCGCGCCGCTGTTGCTCGCCCAGATTGGGCACGATCACCCCGACCGTGAGGCCGAGCCAGCGGTAAAGCTGCCCCATCCAGTCGGCATCGCGCCGGGCGAGGTAGTCGTTCACGGTCACGACGTGAACGCCCTTCCCCTCGATCGCGTTGAGGTAAGTGGCGAGGGTGGCGACCAGCGTCTTGCCCTCACCCGTCCGCATTTCCGCGATTTCGCCGCGATGGAGCACCACGCCGCCGATCATCTGCACGTCGAAATGGCGCATGCCGAGCACGCGGATCGACGCTTCACGCACCGTGGCGAAGGCTTCGGGCATGATATCGTCGAGCGTCTTGCCTTCTTCCAGCTGGGCGCGGAACTTGGCGGTTTGCGCCTGCAGCTCCTCGTCCGAGAAAGCCTGGATCTGTTCTTCAAGCGCGTTGATCTGGTTGACGAGCTTGCCGATCGATTTGACGTAGCGTTCGTTGGAGGAACCGAAAATTGATTTGGCGATGGTCTGGAACATGTAAGGGGCCCTGTCAGGACTGGAAATGAATGGAGACCGCCCGCGCGCTTCACGCGCGAAGGGGCGGCGGATCGTACCGTGGAATTTTTGAAACGGCGCCTATTCGAAGGCGCGATCGGGTCCGAACTGAACGGTCGGGATATAGATCTGGATCGATGGGCAGTCACGACAGCCCGACACCGGATCGGACCGGGACGGCGTGCGATCCTTGCGCACGGACGCCTCGCAACGTGGCGCACGACCGGGATTTGCGGCGACCGTGCCGTGGCTGATTTCAGCGCTCGCCGCCTGTGCGAAGGCTGCGTTCGCCGGGGTGCCGGCGGCGGCAAGGCCGGTAATCAGCGCGAGGCAGGCAAGAAGGCGGGTCAGCATTTGGCCGCAAGATAGGCGCTGTTCACCGGATCGTCCACCGCGAATGCCGGATTTACCGGCGCGCATCCCAAGGGTAGGAGCCGGCAGATGGACCTCGACCGCTCCCCCCTCGCCATGCCCTTCCCCGATCTGCCGGCAATCGCCGGTGTCACCCTGCGCGTCGCCCGTGCGGGTTACAAGGAATGGGGCCGATGCGACCTGACATATGCGGAACTGGCGGAAGGCACATCCGTCGCCGGGGTGTTCACCCGCAACGTCTGCTGTTCGAGCGAGGTGGAACTGGGCCGCGAACAAGCGCGCGCGGGCCGCGCACGGGCGCTTGTGGTGAACGCCGGCAATTCCAACGCCTTTACCGGCTATCGCGGGCGCGAGGCGGTGGAACAGATCATGGCGCAAGTGGCCGAGCGGCTCGCGTGCGATCAGCGCGAAGTGTTCGTCTCCTCTACCGGCGTGATCGGCGTGCCGCTGCCGAAGGACAAGGCGCGCGCCGGGGTTTCCGCCGCTCTCGACGCGGCCGAATGTTCGTGGGAAGATGCCGCCGCAACTATCGGAACAACCGACACTTTCCCCAAAGGCGCTGTTGCGCGGGCGGTGATCGGCGACAGGACGGTTACGCTCGCCGCGATCATTAAGGGAAGCGGCATGATCGCCCCCGACATGGCGACGATGCTGGGCTATATCTTCACCGATGCGGCGGTGGAGCCGGCATTCCTGCAACGGCTGTTGTCGGAAGCG
Organism: Pelagerythrobacter marensis; assembly: GCF_001028625.1. Classification (NCBI taxonomy): domain Bacteria; kingdom Pseudomonadati; phylum Pseudomonadota; class Alphaproteobacteria; order Sphingomonadales; family Erythrobacteraceae; genus Pelagerythrobacter; species Pelagerythrobacter marensis. The sequence goes on from NZ_CP011805.1 coordinate 1,125,092, forward strand.
AACGAGCGCACATTCTCTTGCATCACCGTCGATAGCGACACGTCGACCAGCGACACGGTGCTCGCCTTTGCCACTGGCAAGGCGGGCAATGCACCGCTCGCCTCGTTCGACGATCCCGGCGCGGATGCTTTTGCCGCCGCGCTGAACGACATCTGCCGTCAGCTCGCCCAACTCGTCGTTCGCGACGGCGAAGGTGCGCGCAAGTTTATCGAAGTCGCCGTGACCGGGGCCGTTTCGGAAGAAAGCGCGCGCAAGGTCGGACTGGCGATCGCCAACTCTCCCCTGGTGAAAACGGCAATCGCGGGAGAGGACGCGAACTGGGGCCGCGTGGTCATGGCCGTCGGCAAGGCCGGCGAACCGGCGGACCGGGACAAGCTGTCCATCGGATTCGGCGGGCATTGGGCCGCGCGCGACGGATTGCCTCTCGCCGATTACGACGAAACGCCGGTCGCCAGGCACTTGCAGGGGAGCGAGGTGCGGATCGACGTCGATCTGGGCATCGGTGACGGGCAGGCCACGGTTTGGACGTGCGATCTCACCCACAGCTACATCGCCATCAATGCGGACTATCGTTCGTGAGCGTTCTCGACCGCGAGATCATGGCACTGCTGCGGCACGTCAGCGAAGAAGCGATATTGCCGCTCTATCGCGCGCTCGACGATGGCCAGATCGAGGCCAAGGCCCCTGGCGACGTGGTCACGGTGGCGGACCATGCGGCGGAAGCGATGCTGACCGAAGCGCTCGCGGCGTTTGAACCGGCCCTGCCCGTCGTAGGGGAAGAGGCAGCCCATGCAGACGCCGCGGTCATGGACGCGCTCACCGGGGACTGCTGGATCGTCGATCCCCTCGACGGAACGCGCAATTTCGCGCGGGGCGAAGCGCCGTTCGGCATTCTCGTCGCGCGGGCCGAAGGGGGCGTCGCGCAAAGCGGATGGATCTACGACTGCCTCAGCGGCCGGTTCTGCGCCGCACACGCCGGTGCCGGCGCTTTCGTCGATGGCGAACGAATTGCCGCGCGCAGCACCGGGCAAACCCCGCCGCTAGCCGCGATTTCCCTGCTGTTCATGGAGGAGGAGCGGCGCGAGGCGGTCAAACAACAGGTTGCGCCCCATTATCGCCTGACCGACATTCCGTTCTGTGCCGCCGAACAGTACCCCCGGCTTGCGCTGGGGGTGAACGATGTTTCGATATTCGAACGCACGCTGGCCTGGGACCATGCGGCCGGCGCGCTCTGGCTGAACGAGGCGGGCGGCAAGGCGGCCCGCCCCGATGGGTCCGCTTATCGCGTAGACGAATGGGACCGTCCCGGACTGCTGGGCGCGGCCAGCCCGGCCCTGTGGGACGAGCTGGCCGAACACATGGCCGGGCTTTAAGCGGTGGCGAGCGCTTAAAGCTCGCCTTCGAGCCATCCCTTGAGCTGGCTCTTGGGGGCGGCACCCAGCTTTTGCGCCACAGCCTTGCCATCCTTGAACAGGATCATCAGCGGGATCGACTGAACGCCGATCTCGCCCGGGATGCCCGTGTTCTCCATGATGTCCATCTTGGCGATCGTCACTTTGTCGCCCAGCTCCTCGCTGATTTCCTCCAGCGCGGGCGCAATCATCTTGCAGGGGCCGCACCAATCAGCCCAGAAATCGACCAGCACAGGCTTGTCGCTTTCAAGGACGTCGGACTGGAAGCTGGCATCGGTGACATTGACGGTCGCCATGGAAAATCTCCTGTTTATTCGCTCCCCTATTTAGGGGCGGGTTCGATTGGCTCAACGGTGGACGGGTCAAAGCTTTCCTGCGCGACCGACAAGGCCGCTTTCTGCGCAGCCAGCACTGGGCGCGGGATCGCGATCAGTCGCGGCGTCTGGGTATAGAGCACCGCCGCATCGATCGTACGCCCCGGATAAATCCGTTCCAGCGCAGCGGCGTAAGCGCCCATCTGGCGCAGGGTAGAGCGTGGCACCTGCTCCAGCGATTGCGGCGGACGGCGAGCAGTCTTGAAATCGACCACCGTCACCCGCTCCGGTTCGACCAGCAGGCGATCAACCGTACCCGCAACGACTTGCCCGTCGACGATTGCCGCCAGAGGTACTTCGGCCAGCGCGCTCGGCCCGAACACATGCGAAAATGCGGGGTCGGCCATCACCCGGAGCGCCGCCGTCAGTATCTCGCCCCTGCTCTGTTTGGGCAGCCCCTGCCCGTGCCGTTCAAGCCAGTCGCGCCCCAGCGCCTCGCGTTTATCTTCCGCGACATCCGGCAACCGTTCCAGCAACTTGTGCGTCAGTGTCCCGCGCAACGCGGCTTCGCGCAGACGGTCGGGCGGCAATGGCGGTTCGGCACCGCTATCTTCGCCCGCAGCGGACGGTGCGAGAGGGCGCGGCGGGCGCGGTTCGGGTCCCACCGGAAGCGCCGCCCAGTCGGGAATTTCGCGTTTACTGGCAGGCACCTGCCCCGCATTTGCCGGGATCTTCGCGCCGGGTGAGCCGATTTCCCACCGCGCGCCCCACAGATCGTCCGCCAGACCATCGCCTTCGAACAGCGGCGCGAGGCGGGCATACCAACTGTCGGGATGTGGCTCGCCCTTCTCGCGCGGGCCGAGCGAGCCACCGATAAACAATGCCTCTTCCGCTCGTGTCATCGCGACGTAGAGCAGGCGCCAGTGCTCGCGCATTTCCTCGGCCAGAGCGGCTTCGTGCGCGGCCGCGACAGGCCCCAGCCGCTGATCTTTCGACAGCGCCGGCATCGGTACGGTTCGCGAGGCGGCTTCGCCCGGCACGGGTTCGTCCAGCGTCAAGGCGCCGCCGCCGGGCGGGGTGCCAGTGGCATCGGCCAGGATGACGATGGGCGCCTGCAGTCCTTTCGATCCGTGCGCCGTCATAACGCGGACGAGGTCCCCGCCCTCACCCGCTTCACGCTTCAGCTCGCCATCGCCAGCGTCGAACCAGCGAATGAACCCCTGAAGGCTGGCCGGATGCGCTGCAGCGTAGGCATGCGCAGCGTTGAGAAGTTCGTCGATCGGATCGTTCGCCTCCCGCCCCAGCCGCGCGACAAGCTTGCGCCGGCCCTGCCATGGCCCCACAAGTATCCAGCGCAGGAGCGATTGCGGCAATTCGTAGTCCGCACGGGCCAACAGGGCGCCCAGCGCTTCCCGCGTTCGCACGACCAGCGGATCGCCGGAAGATCGCAGATGCGCCCACAACCGCATGCCGCGCGGACGATGGGCGTGGGCCAGAAGATCCTCCTGGCTCCACCCACCGAGCGGCGAAACGAGCAGATTGGCGAGGTTGAGATCGTCGAGCGGCTGGGCGGCGAAGCGCAAGGCCGCCATCAGGTCCTTGACGCCCAGTGGCGCTCCCAGGCGGAGGCGATCCACCCCCGCCACCGGCACGCCGGCCGCATGAAGCCGCGCCACGATCAGCCCCGCCAGCTCCTTCCGCTTGCGGACAAGGACCATGATGTCGCCCGGCCCGGCATTGCGCGGGGGATCGCTTTTGGCGAGGGTGAAGCCATTGTCCAGCCATGCCCTGACCTGACGCGCGATACGGTCCGCCATCTGGCGGTCATGACGCGCAAGCCAGCCTTCCTCGCCCTCTTCGTCCTCACGCTCCATTACGCCCGATACCGGCTGCCAGAGCGTCACCAGCCCGGCGTCGAAGCGGCTCACGTGCGGATCGGCCGGAGTCGTCAGGCCAAGTTCGGGATGGCCGATCGCGTCGATCGCGCGATCGACGAAGTCGAGCACGGGCTTGCCGGTGCGGAACGATTCATCCAGCCCGTATTCCCGCAACTCGCGGATCGGCATATCAGCGCGCGATTCGCTTGCGCCCTGTGCCGCCGCGTCCATCGCCGCCTTCACCCGAGCACGAGCGGCCTCGAAATTCTCGGGGCTGGTGCCCTGAAACCGGAAAATCGCCTGCTTGTAGTCGCCGACCGTGAAGATCGTGCGCAGCTTGTCATCGTGCGCCCCCTCGCCCGCGAAGAAATCGTCGATCAGCGCAAAGACAATCGCCCATTGTGCGGCATTGGTATCCTGCGCCTCGTCGATCAGGACGTGATCGAACCGCCGGTCCAGCTTGTAGCGGATCCAGGCCGCCATGTCGGAACGCCCAAGCAGATTGGCGGCGCGGCGAATCTGATCGTCGAAATCGACCAGCCCCTCGCGCGCCTTCGCCTCTTCCCACAAGAGAGCGAACTTGCGCCCCAGCTCCAGTTGCGGCGCAATCGCTTCGGCCAGATCGACGAGACCGATAAACTCACGAACCCGGGCAATGGATTCGCCCGCCCGCGCGCTTGCCTCGGCGAATGCAGCATCGGTCGATTTCGGCAGGCGCGGATTGCCGTTCTTGAAGAACAGCGCATCTGCCAGCCGATCGATTTCGGCGGCACGATCCGCGGCCGGCGCGGCCAGCCACTCGCCGATCGCCTCGACCGCAGCTGCGCCCTGTTTTCCCTTCCATTCGCGGTAATGCGCCAGGCAATCGCGGAGCGCAGCGACATCGAAAGCGTCGTCGGCGCACAGCACCGTCGCATCGGCTGGCGACGCATCGGCAGCGAGCCCGAGCAAGCGGTTCACCCGCGGCCGCATAGGAGGCTGCCACGCACCGGGGCCGGTCCAAAGATCGTTCGCCCCCGCGCAGCGCATCAACCAGCCGCGCACCCCGTCCACGCCCTTGTCGCAACTGAGCCGGGCGATCGCGTCGAGCGTAGCGGCATCGGCGTCGCGCTCCGCCGCGACCAGCATATCGGCCAGCACCTCGCGCGATAGCAGCTCGCGTTTGCGATCTTCCATCGGGCGTGATCCGGGCGCGATCTCCGCTTCTTCGGGGAAGGTTGCCAGCAACCACTGGGCGAAGGCGTGAATCGTGTCGATCCGCAGTCCGCCGCCGGGCGTGTCGAGCACGCTGGCGAACAGCGTGCGGGCCCGCGCCTGGGTGTCGGGATCGAACGGTGCACCGATGTCCTTAAGTTCACCGGCCAGCGAAGCGGCATCCATCCGTACCCAACGCGCGAGAACATCGTTCACCCGCACCGCCATTTCGGCCGCCCCGGCCTTGGTGAACGTAAGGCACAGGATCTGCGACGGGTCGGTATCGGGTTGCAGCAGCAGACGCAGCACGCGGGCGGACAGCACCTGCGTCTTGCCCGTTCCCGCCGATGCGGAAAGCCAGACACATTCGCGAGGATCGACCGCGTCGCGCTGGCTACCATGGAGGGGGTAGACCTTGCCGCTCATACCCCGTCACCTGCCGGATCGTCGTCGACCCGCGCCTGCCATTCGTCCAGCCGCATCAACTGGTCGTAATCGGCATAGCCGGGATAGTCGGGATTCTTGCGCGCCGTGAATGGGGCGTCGCCGCGGATGTAGTCGCCTATCGCCTCACGCAGTTTCGCTCCTGTCAGGGGCAGGAACCGCTCCGGCTCGATCCCCTTCGTCTTGCGGCCGACCAGCAACGGGGTTTCCACATACCCGAACTCGCCATCGCGATTCTTGGCCAGAGACCAGTATTCGAATGCAGATGGCTCGCCTTCGAGCTCCGCAATACCACCCGCGCGCGCCATCATGCCGATCAGGCCGAGCTGGAGCGCAAAGCCCTGTTCCACCATCTTCCAGCCGGGGGGCTTGCCGGTCTTGTAGTCGACGATCGCCAGCGTCCCATCGGAAAGCCGGTCGATCCGATCGGCGCGGCCGTGAATGCGCACACCGTCAACCGTCATCTCGCCCTTCCGCTCGATGGCGACCACGGTCCGCTCCGTTCCTTCGCCGACTTCGCGCTCGACCCATTCGAGCGCGGCCATCAGGCGCGGTCGCCAGAGCCCCCGCATCAGCGGGTGCATGTTCATCTCTTCCAGCACGTCTTCGGCCACTGGCGCGAGCGGGGCGGCAGGATCGCTTGATCGCGCCTGGTGCCACCGTTCGAGGATCGCGTGCGCGGCGGTGCCCTGCCATGCTGCGGAGGGTTCCGCATCCAGCTGGTCGAGGCTGCGCAGACCGAGAATTTCGCGGGCGTAGAACTGGTAGGGATCACCCAGCAGGCGATCGAGCGCAGTCACCGCAATGTCGACCCCGCGCTGCGCAGCGTCGGGCCGCGGCGCGGGGCGCGGATAAACCGGAGGATCATCCGGCGCATCGTCGAGCGTGCGGGCAAGCTGCACGGCATCCGTTTCCCGGTGACTTTCCAGCAGCCGGTCGCCCAGCAGCGCCTTGACCCGCAAGAGGAAGCGCGAGGGGATTGCAGGCCCGCCTTCGTCGCGAGCGGCCCGGCTAAGCACGACCTCGGGCGCGCCCAGCGCGCCGGCAAGGTCGTGCGCCGAAAGCCCGATGCGAAAATCGGCCCCCGGAACGCCGAGCGCGCGCATCACGGGGGGCGCAAGCAGGGGATCGGGTGCCGAGCGCGGCGGCCAGGCGCCTTCATTGAGACCGCCGCAGATCACCAGATCGGCCCGTGCCATGCGCGATTCGAGCAGCCCGTAGATCGAAACGCGCGGGTGCCCGCCGTAAGGTGGGCGTACCGCGATCAGATCCATCGCCTCGCGCAGTACGGTCGGCAAGTCACCAGCCACGAGGGCCAGGCCGGCATCATCCCCGTGCAGCCGCAGATCATCGACGAACGCGGACAGAGCGCGGCCATCTTCGCGAGCCCATATCTGCTGGCCGCACAGGGCCTCCGCCGCCTGGGCGAGAGCATCGACATGTGCGCCCAGGCTGCATTCCCCCTCCCTGAATTCCAGCAGCGGGCCTAGGATCGCCTCGACCGACTGCCACCATTCGGCGATGCCGCTTGCACGACGAGCGAGGCCGCCGGCACGCTGGCGGATCGGGGCCAGACCAGAGGCCGGCCGCGGCCCGCGCAACTCCAGCTCCAGAATGCGGGCATATTCCAGCCACTCGGCCCGCCCGAACGGTTCGCCCGCCAAAGGATGTTCCAGCAAGGCGAACAGCGCAACGGGCGAAGCATCGTCGGCCAGCGTTTCCGCCAGAAGCAGCAGAAGCCGCCCGGCGGCAGTCTGCGAAAGCGGGCGCCCGGCAGAATCGTCAGCCTCGATATTCCAGCGGCGCAAGTGCGAAGCCACGCGGGCGGCCAGCCCCCTGTCGGGCGTCACCACCGCAACACGCTTTCCGGCTTCCGCCAGCGTCCGGCGCACGAGTAGGGAAATTGCCTGCGCTTCCTCCTCCGGATTGGCGCTTTCCATGATCCGCACCCCGGCAAGACGGCGTTTCTCCGGCGGCAGATCGACCCAGCCCGTGCTGGCCTGTGGCGGCAGGAACAGGCTCGAAATCGCGTGGCTCCGCTCAGGTTCTGCCGCGCCAATGCCGCGCCGATGCCAGGGCCGGACTTCATCGCGGGCCACGCCCATGCGGTTCAGCAACAGCTTGAGATGATACTGCGGATGGGTGACCGCATCGTCGCGGGCAAAGGCGCCGGCTGAAGGATCGGGCGCATTCCCCGCACGGCCCAGTTCATCCCACACGGCGTCGTGCAGCGTCAGGTCCAGATCCGGCAGGATCACTGCGCCGCCCGGCAGCTCCGATATGACCCGCAGCATTCGCGCCAGTTCGGGCGCGGCGCTGGTCACCCCGGCAGCAACGATCGGGGTCGGCGGCGGCGCATGACGCCACTGGCGCGCGGCGCGGGCGAACAGCATGTTTCGCCGCGTTGCAGCGTCGACCATGCCCAGCGCCTTCAGTTCCGCCAGCCACATGGTCTGCACTGTATAGAACAGCTTGGTGTTCTCGCTCCAGTGCGAGGCGACCTCGGCCAGGGCCTGCATCACAGGCTCTGTCCACAAGTCGTCTGGGGCGACACCTTCCACCAGCAGGCGGTCCATCGTCTGGCCGATCTCGCGCGCCAGCCTCAGCCGGCCGTCCGCAGATGGGCGCGGTGCGCGACCGAGCGCCGCCATCGCCCGACCGACCAGTTCTGCGAGGGTCAGCCAGCGCTGCGTCGGCTCCACCGCTGGGGGAATATCGACTGCGCCCAGCGGGTCCAGCAAGGCGCCCAAAGCCTCGTCAAGATCGAGGTCGCCCACCGCGGCCATGCGCGGCATCAGCATGCCGCCCTGCTCCGCCGCGCCGAAATGCCGCACGAACGCCTCCGTTACAGTGCGAACCGCCCGCGCGCTGGGAAGCAACAGGGTCAACCGGGCGAGGCCAAGATCGTCCTGAGCATATCGCGGCACCAGCCCCGCGACCAGCGCGTCGGCAAAACCGCGGTGCGCGGCGATGGAATAGACGTTGGGTCCGTTCCGCTCAGCCACCCTGCAACGCTTCTTCGGTCGGTCCGATCGCCTGCGGGGTGCCCACTTCGTACCAGCAGCCAGTGAAGCTGGCACCGAACAGCCGCCCTTCCGCCATCGCGCGTTCCCACAATTCCATCGTGCCGAACCGCCCTTCCGGCGAATCGCGCAGCAGGCGGTGAGAAACCAGCTGAATGCCAGTGTAGATGAACGGGGCAACGCGCCCCGCAAGCCGCCGCTTCAGCAGCCCATGCGGGCTCATGTGGAAATCGCCCAGTCCGCGAAAGTTGCTCGCCCGCGCATGGGGGACGACCAGCAGGAGCGCGTCCATCTCGTCCGGGTTCCATCGTTCCGACAGATCGGTAAAAGCGTCTCGCGGCCCGTCGAGCCAGATATTGTCCGAATTCAGGCAGAAAAACGGATCGGGCAGATGGGGCAGAGCCTTCTTCATCCCGCCCCCGGTTTCGAGCAGTTCCTGCCGCTCGTCAGAAATCGTCACGGCTGGCCGGGCGCGTTCCTTGAGGTGCGCTTCCAGCGTGTCGGCGTAGTAGTGGACATTGACTACGGCCCGCTCGACCCCGGCATCTGCCAGCCGGTCCAAAGCGTGATCGATCAGCGCCTTGCCGGCCACCCGCACCATCGGCTTGGGCTGACTGGCAGTGAGCGGCCGCATACGCTTGCCCAGCCCGGCCGCCATGACCATCGCGGTATCGGACGCCAGCCGGCTCACATCAGTTCTCCACCGAAAGTATCGCGGATATTGCGGGGCACATTGGTATCGAACCACCGCGCGACAGGGGCCAGTGCCGGATCGGCGAGATCGCGCTCCATCGCTTCCCACACGCGCGGAATCATCGCCAGATACCGGGCCTTGCCGTCGCGCTTCCACAGGCGCGTGAATATCCCCACGATCTTCGCGTTGCGCTGCGCCCCCAACCGGGAATAGTCGGCGGCGAACTCCGCACCGGGTCGGGTTGCATCCACGTACCGTTCCAGCATGATCCGTTCCAGATCGGGCGACACGTCGCGTCGCGCGTCCTGCAGCAGCGAGACCAGATCGTAAGCCGGATGGCCGACCAGTGCGTCCTGAAAATCGATCAGGCCCTGCGCACCACTGCCATCGGGCGCCGGGCCCAGCAGCATGATGTTTTCTGCATGGTAATCGCGCAGCACCGTCACCCCCGGCTGCTGCCTCTCAAGCAACGGAGCGAGCGCCTCTTCCCACGCGGCCAGATAGCCTTTGCTATCGACGGTCAGTCCCATTGCCGGGCAATACCATTCGGTGAACAGTGCGGTTTCCCGCAGATACGTCGCCATGTCGTAAGGCGCGAACGGCCCCGATGGCGCGCGGTGCAATTCCACCAGAGCATCGATCGCGGCGGCATAGGCATTCGTTTCGCCATCCGGATGGGCATCCAGCCAGTCGCGCATCCGGTCCGCCCCGAAATCTTCGAGCAGCACCCAGCCAGTGTCGACATCCTCTGCCAGAATCTCAGGCGCGCGCTGCCCGTGGGCGGCGAGCCACCGGGCCACATCGAGAAATGGGCGCGGGTCCTCGTGCGGCGGCGGGGCGTGCATCAACATGGCCTGCCTTGTTCCATCGGATATGCGAAAATACCGGCGGAACGAGGCATCGCCTTCGAGCGGCTTGATCGCCGCGCCATGCCAACCGGCAGTGTCGAGAAATGGAATCAGGCCATCGGGCAGGTCGTTCATGTCATGCGCCCTAGCCAATCGGCACCCGCCGCGACAATCGCCTTGCGGCCACTATCCGCGATTTCGAGCGTGATCGACAGGCACCCCGGCTCGTGCGCGAAACCGCCGGCGTTTTCCGGCCATTCGGCGATCAGTGCCGCCCCGCTGCGATAGTCGTCCAGCCCGATTTCCTCCGCCTCCCCGGGATGTTCGAGTCGGTAGAAATCGGCATGGACCAGCGGGGGATCGGTGTTGTCGTACGTTTCGACGATAGTGAAAGTCGGCGATGGCACTTCGCCATCGTGGCCCAGCGCCGAAATGATCGCGCGTGCGAGCGTCGTCTTGCCCGCGCCCAGCCCGCCCGAAAGCGCCACGACATCGCCAGGCCGCAAGGCAAGTGCGATCCGGCGACCCAACGCCTCCATCGCCATGAGGTCGGGCAGTTCAAGCGTCTTCATCGAACCGACGGCAGCCTGATCGTCGCGGTCGTGCCCGTCCCCTTGCGCGAAACGATTTCGAGCGTTCCGCCCTGCCCTTCGACAAGTTCGCGCGCCAACGGGATACCCAGGCCCTGCCGCCGTTCCAGACCGTTGCCGTCCTGCGTCTTGCGCAGGCCGTCGAGGGCGTGGACCAACTCGCTGGCGCTCATCCCGCGGCCATTGTCGGAGATGACTACTCTCGCGCCTTCGGGCTCGCGCGTCAGGTTGACGAGGATCCGCCCGCCCTTCCCCGTTGCCGCAATCGCGTTGTCGAGCAGGTGGCCGATCGCCCGGCCCAACTGGCGAGGGTCGGCATCGATCTTGCCGACAGTGCTGCCTTCGAGGTCGAGGCTCAGCCCGGCGGACAATATTGCCTGTTCCCGCTCACGCACGACGGTGGTGACGAGCGGCATCAGCGCAATCCGTTCCTTCGCCACCGGCAACAGGCCCGCCTCGCTCTGCGATAGATCGAGCACGTCCTCAACCTGATCGGTCAGGCGCGCGACGGAATCGAGAATCGCCTGAACGTAGTCCTTCGCCTGTTCCGACAGCTCGCCCGCCGCTCCGCTGTCCAGCAGCTCGGCAAATCCGCCGATGGTCGTCAACGGCGTGCGGAATTCGTAGCTCATGTTGGCTAGGAAGCGCGTCTTGACCTGGTCGGCTTCTTCCAGCGCCATATTCCGTTCGCGCAGAGCCTCCTCCGCCTTCACAGAATCGGTGATATCCAGCACAGTCAAAAGGCCGTTCCCATCGGGCAATGGGACCCCGGCAAATTCCAGCGTCCGCCCATCACCCAGTTGAATGCGGCCCGCCTTCTCCTTCCGGTCCAGGGTCGCGGCGCGGATCACTTCGCCGACCATCTTCGCTTGCGTCGCGTTGGCGAGATTGGGCGCCAGAGCCTCCGTCAGCGTGTCGGCCGCGGGATGCTGATCCATCAGCTCGGGATCGAGGCCCCAGGTCCCCGCGAAGCTGCGGTTCCACAATTGCAAATGCCCGTCCGGCGCGAAGACCGCGAGCGCTTCGAACAGGCTGTCGAACGTTGCGGTACGCGTGCGCAGCAAAGTATCGCGCGTGGCCGACAGCGCGAGTTGTTCGGTCCGGTCTTCCGCGACCATGACCAGCCCGCCATCGGGCATTGGGTTGGCGACCACCCGCAGATGGGTCTTGTCGGCAAGCGGCCAGGCTTCTTCGCGCGCGGTGCTGGCGCTGAACCATTCGGCGTGCTCCAGCCGCCAGGCCGGGAAATCGCGCACGACCGGCGTTTTCCCGGCGTCGCGCGCGTCGCTGAGAAAGCGCTCGAAATCGAGCCCCGCCGCGACCGAGCCCGGGGAAATGCCGAATATCCGGCGGAACGGCTGATTGGCGAAAGTCAGGCGGCGATGATCGTCGAACTGGGCGACGCCCACCGAAAGCTGATCGAGGATCGAACGCTGCGCCTCGCGAAACGCGCGGAATTCGCGGGCGAGCTCCTCCATGTCTTCGATATCGATGGCGTATCCGGCGATCCCTTCGCGCCCAAGCGGCAAGTCGCTGACGCGCAGCGAACGCCGTTCCCCCGCAACGGTCGCGGTTACGATCCGTTCGATCGGCGCATCCTGCTCCGCCGACTGGCGAGCGACCTGCGCGGCAGAAAGCCCGTCGACCGTCTCGATCAGTTCCAGCTGCCGCTCGACCGCATCCGGGGCGCTCGACGCCCCGACCGCTTCGACATAGGCGGCATTGACGAGCCGCAGCCGGGCGTCGGCACCGCGGAACCACATCGGCATCGGCGCCGCATCGATCAGGCCGACCAGTGCGGCGAAATCACCCTGCGCACGCGCCGCTTCCTCACGCAGTCGCGCCAGCTCGCTTTCGCTCTCGCTGAAATCGAAGACCCAGATCAGGGCGGCGCCGCCGGGCGAAACCTGCGGGTCGGCCAATGCCCCCCGCAAGGCGAGGCTGCGCCGCGAACCGGGCGGCGTCAGAGCCATGCGGAACGGGGCCGCGGTCTTCTGCGCACGGCGTACATGTTCGGTAAGTTCGACCAGTTGCGACCGCGATAGCCCGCCGCCATCGCTGCCCGACAGCTCGCTCAGATAGGCCGGGAGGCGGTCAAGGCCGAGCCATCCGGCCAGCCGTTCCGACGCCTCGATACGCATATCGGCACGGACCAGCAGCGGGATTGCCGGTGCCTCGTCGATCATGCGGGCCATGCGCCGCGCAGCCTTGCGACTGGCTTCCGCGCCCCTGGCCTTCCCCGCCGCGGCGATCATCAGCCAGGCGGCACCGGCAGTCCAGGCTGCCAGTAGCAGTCCGATCAGCGCCAGTGCGGTGGGGGGAATCTCCATGCCGGTCAGCTATGCGGCAAGTGCGCGTGATGCAACGGCAATCCTGTCACCCGCGCAGTGAAGCCCCCTGTCGGACAACACCTGACGGGTCGGCGTGGCTCCGGGCCTCGCCCCCGCACATCGGGAGCAAGGCCCGGAAACCGGCGCTTAGTAGCGGTAGTGATCGGGCTTGAACGGGCCCTGCTGCGGCACACCGATATAATCGGCCTGCTTCTGGCTCAGCTGCGTCAAAGTGACGCCGAGCTTTTCGAGATGAAGAGCCGCGACTTTCTCGTCCAGATGCTTGGGCAGGACGTAAACGTCGTTCTTATAATCGTCCGCCTTGGTGAACAGCTCGATCTGAGCCAGCGTCTGGTTGGTGAAGCTGGAACTCATCACGAAGCTGGGGTGGCCCGTGGCGCAGCCCAGGTTGACGAGCCGGCCCTTGGCGAGGACCAGGATCGACTTGTCATCCGGGAAAGTCACCAGGTCGGTGCCCGGCTTGATCTCTTTCCACGTGTAATTGTCGAGCGCGGAAATCTGGATCTCGCTGTCGAAGTGGCCGATGTTGCACACGATCGCCATGTGCTTCATCGCCTTCATGTGTTCGGCCGTGATCACGTCCTCGTTGCCGGTCGCGGTCACGAAGATGTCGCAGCGCTTGACCGCTTCTTCCATCGTTACGACCTCGAAACCGTCCATCGCGGCCTGGAGAGCGCAGATCGGATCGATTTCGGTCACCATCACCCGCGCGCCGCCGTCGCGCAGCGACGCGGCCGAGCCCTTGCCCACGTCACCATAGCCCGCGACGCAGGCGACCTTGCCCGCCAGCATGACATCGGTCGCGCGGCGGATCGCGTCGACCAGCGATTCCTTGCAGCCATAGAGGTTGTCGAACTTGGACTTGGTCACGCTGTCGTTCACGTTGATCGCAGGGAACGGCAGCTTGCCCTGCTTTGCGATCTGGTACAGCCGCATGACGCCGGTGGTCGTTTCTTCCGAAACGCCCTTGATCGCCTTGACCGATTTCGTGAGATAGCCCGGCTTGGCCTTGACGAAGGCCTTGAGCGCGCGCTGCATCTCGATTTCTTCCGCGTTCTGCGGCGCGGGCATTTCCTCGCCCGCTTCGATCCGTGCGCCCCAAAGTGCAAACATCGTCGCGTCGCCGCCATCGTCGAGGATCATGTTTGCGGTGCGATCCGCATCGTCATCGCTCGACCAGTCGAAAATCTTGCCGACATAGTCCCAGTAATCGGCCAGGCTTTCGCCCTTCACCGCAAACACCGGCACGCCGTTGGCCGCCATCGCGGCAGCGGCATGGTCCTGCGTCGAATAGATATTGCAGGTCGCCCAGCGCACGTCAGCGCCCAGGGCGGTGAGGGTTTCGATCAGAACCGCGGTCTGGATCGTCATGTGCAGCGAGCCGGTGATGCGCGCGCCCTTCAGCGGCTGTGCCTCGCCATATTCCTCGCGCAGGGCCATCAGGCCCGGCATTTCGGTTTCGGCGATCGCGATTTCGTCGCGTCCGTACTCGGCGAGGCTGATGTCCTTGACGATGTAATCCTGCTTGGCGTCGGCCACGAAATTCTCCTGAAATCTGCTGACAATCTGCACGCGCTGCGCGCTCGTTTTCCTGGTGGGGGATGTAGCGACGGGTATGCTGCGAAGCAAATATAAAGCGATCTTTATATCCTTTGCCGTTGCCGCGCGCATCGCAAGCTCTATATCGACACGCGAACGGATGGGACTACGAAAGGATATTGCGAGATGACGATTTCGGTAGGCGACACGATTCCCGATGTGAAACTGGTGAAGGCGACCGACAACGGTCCCGAGCAGGTTCAGGCGAGCGAATATTTCAAGGGCAGGAAAGTCGCGCTGTTCTCAGTCCCCGGTGCCTTCACTCCGACGTGTTCGGCGCGCCACCTCCCCGGCTATGTCGAGAAGGCGGCTGACCTGAAGGCCAAGGGCGTGGACGAGATCGCCTGCACGGCGGTCAACGACGCATTCGTGATGGGCGCGTGGAACAAGGACGCGGGCTCGGACGAGATCACCATGCTGGCTGACGGAAACGGCGAATTCGCCCAGGCAACCGGGCTGACGATGGACGGCAGCGGCTTCGGCCTGGGCCAGCGTGGCCAGCGCTATTCGATGATCGTCGAAGATGGCGTGGTGAAGGAACTCAATGTCGAGCAGCCGGGCGATTTCTCGGTCTCCAGCGCGGAGCATATGCTCGGCCAGCTCTAAAGGTCTCTCGGCGGCCCGTGCGTTCGACGCCGGGCCGCCTTGATCGCGCCCCGGCGGCGCAATTTTGATACTGTGTCGAGGTTCTTCGGTGGGCTGTCCTGCCGGAGCTAAGACGGGAAGCCGGTGCGCCCTTGCGGGCAAATCCGGCGCTGCCCCCGCAACTGTGAGCGGAGAGCGGCGGTCCATCGCGATGTGAAGTTCATCGCAGTCACTGGGGTGCCCCGGGAAGACGGACCGATCGCAACGACCCGCGAGCCAGGAGACCTGCCTCCCGACACCATATCGTCCACCGGCGGGGTGCCCGGTCTGGTCGCAAGCAAGGCGCGCAGTCAACACTGCGCCGCCGGTGCGCGAGCCCGATCGATCATCTCGTCCACAGCGGGATAGATGACCATGACGCTTCGCACGCCCAAACCCGGCTCCACGCCGCCGGTATCCGACGATACCGGTCCGACCGGCCACAGGTACCGCCCCGTTCAACTGATCGACATGGTGTTTCCGGGGGATACCAACCATCATGGCACCCTGTTCGGGGGAGTGGCGCTGGCGCATATGGACAAGGTGGCGTTTCTCGCCGCCTCTCGCCACGGCCGTGCGCCGTTCGTAACCGCATCGTCGGAGAAGATCGACTTCGCTGCCCCCGCCCGTGAAGGCGACATGGTCGAAGTGACGGGGCGCATCGTTCGGGTCGGCTCCAGCTCGCTCGATGTCGAGGTCGAGCTGGTCGCCGAAACGCCGGTAACGGGCGAGCGGCGCATGTGTACCCGTGGTCGCTTCGCCATGGTGGCGCGCAAGGGGCCCGACACGCGGCTGCCCCTGCCGCCAATGCCGTCTGGCACCGATGGGCAGGACGATCACTGCGACCGGGCGCTGAGACTGGCCGAAATGGTCTTTCCCGGCCAGACCAACCATTACGGCACGCTCTATGGCGGCGACGCCCTGCGAATGATGGGCAAGGCCGCATTCATCGCTGCGACCCGGCATGTGCGCGAAGTGCTGGTGATGGCGTCTTCCGACCGGATCGATTTCGTCGCCCCGATCGGCGAAGGGGATATGATCGAACTGGTGGCAGAGGTGAAGATGACGGGGCGCAGCTCCGTCCGGGTCGCGGTCGAACTATGGTCGGAAGCCTTGCTGACGGGCGAACGGCGGCACGCAGCGACCGCCCTCTTCACGCTCGTCAGCGTGGGCCCGGATGGTCGGCCCCTGCCTCTCAATACCCCATCAGCTTGAGCACTTCCTCACGGCTCCGCGGATCGTCGAGGAACGTGCCCATCATGCGGCTGGTGGTCATGGTTACGCCGGGGGTGCGAACCCCGCGCGCCGTCATGCAGCTGTGGCTGGCCTCTATCACCACTGCCACGCCCTGCGGCTGGAGGTGTTCCCAGATGCAGTCGGCCACCTCCGCAGTCAGCCGTTCCTGTACCTGCAAACGACGAGCGAAGCCGTGGAGGACGCGAGCCAGCTTGGAGATACCGACAACGCGGTCGGTCGGCAGATAGGCAATCGCTGCCTTGCCGATGATCGGCGCCATGTGATGTTCGCAGTGGCTCTGGAACGGAATATCCTTGAGCAGGACGATTTCGTTGTACCCGCCGACTTCCTCGAACACGCGGCTCAAATGGATCGCCGGATCTTCGCCATAACCGAGGCAGTATTCCTTCCACGCGCGGGCGACACGGCTGGGGGTGTCGAGCAGCCCCTCCCGCGCCGGATCGTCGCCGGCCCAGCGGATCAGAGTGCGGATCGCTTCCTGCACATCGTCGGGTACGGGGAGCTTGCCCCGGGATACGTCTTCGTCGGGCCCGACCAGGCTGCTCATACTCCGATCCTCTTTCGCGTCTTTTTCACACCACGGGCGGCGCTTTCCAGAAGGCTTCCCTTGCGGAAAAGTCCGCCATTGGCAAACGGCTCGAGAATCTCCTCCGGGTTTTCAGGGTCGAGCACACCGGAATCGGCCAGCGCCTCCTCCACCCCGCTCAGGTCGGGGATGTCGTACGGCCTGAGCGAGCGGCCCTCGCCCTGCCCGTGGCGCGCAATCAGCCGATGCATGGAGGCATCGTCTTCCAGCAGCCGGCCCACCTCGTCCTGCGCAAGGCCGCAATGTTCGGCCAGCAGCGAATGGCGGATTGCCGCCATCCCGGCGCTGGCATGGCCGTTGCCCGGTCGGTCGCAATCGAGAAACACGTCGCATTCCGAATCGAGGCCCATCGAACGGTTGTTGAAGTTGGCCGAGCCGATGCGCAGAATGCGGTCGTCTATGATCGTCAGCTTGGCATGAACGTAGATCGGCGTTTCCCCGGTGTGGGGAACGTAGATTCGGAACCGGTCCTTGTGGTCCAGTTCCCCGAGGCACTCGATCAGGCGAACGCGGGCATAATCCATCGCCTGCTGTTCCAGCCAGCCTTCGGCCGTGCACGGCTGAACCATCACGATTTCGGGCGGATCGTCCTCTTTCAGCCGCTCCCCGATCGCCTCTGCAATCCTGCGGGACGTGAAATACTGGTTTTCGCTATAGATAAACCGTTTCGCCTGCGCGATCTGCGCCAGCAGAAGATCCTCGATCTCGCAGATCTTCGGCAAGCCGTCGTAGGGCGCGCGGGTGCGGGCGATACCGATTTCGACGTTCTCGAACTGCACGGCCAGATCGTCCGGCCACAGGCTTTCTTCCGGGATCGGCACCTGGTGCAGATCTTCCCCTCCGGCGCGTTCCCACCGCTCGCGGCTGAGAATGCCCAGAACCCGCGCAGCTTCCCCTTCGAACATCATCGTCGCATCGTGCCAGGGGCCGTATCGCCTGCCATGCGGGCGGCGGCGGCGGCGGTCGTGTTCGTGATGGTCGCGGGTGTCCCAGCGATCCTGTGTCATGTCGATCCCACCGCAAACCGCCAGCTTGTCGTCAAGCACGGCGATCTTCTGGTGATGCGAACATCCGACCGGATGATGGGTATCGAACTTGAAAGTGATCCCCTCGTGCGATGCCATCCGCGCCAGATCGACCAGCATGTATCCGCGCATGATGAACTGAAACAGGCCCAGGCTCCATTTGAGCACGCGTATTTCCAGGCCCTGACGATGGCGCGCCAGCCACATCAGGAAACTGCCCAGACGGCGAGGATACTTCCGTCGCAGGATGCGGTGAAACCATCTGCGTCCCAGCGCCAGATGGATGCGGGTGTCGAAATCCCAACCGACCAGGAATATGCGGTGCCGCGCCTTCAGCATCGCCTGCTGCATCAGCGCGAAATAGTCGGCCGCATCGACGATCACGCTCGCCCGTTCGACACGGGCATAGCGCCAGACGCCCGGTTCCTCGGGCTCGTCGTCGAACTCGGGCTCCGACGCCCCGGCGTCGCCTGCGTTCACGCCGCGTCCGCGCCGCTATTTCTTGGCGTCTTCCATTTTCTCCGGAGTGACTTCGGCATCCGCCTTCTCCTCACGCTTGCGACGTTCGAACACCGATTCCATGTGTTCTTCGTCTTCGCTGGTAAGGTGATCTTCGAAGTCGGGGAAGTGGTCTTCCTCTTCCTCGTCGATATGATGGCGATAGCGGTGATCGAGGGTCTTGAACTTGGTCAGCCAGGCGCCCGATGCCATATCGGTCGCCGCCAGATCGTTCAGCATCTCGTCGATTTCGTGATGTTCGACTACCGAGTGCCGGGTTTCGTCGGTCGTGTCCGGTTTGCGCAGCATGGTCGAATAGAGCGCCTGCTCCTCGGCCGCGGCGTGGCTTTTCAACTCTCGGGTCAATTCGGTAAACAGCCGTTCGCGCTCGTCGCTCTCCCCTTCTGTTTCCAGCAGGCGGTCGAGCAGTTCGCGATGTTTGTCGTGATCCTGCTTGAGTCGCGCGAAAATCGCTTCGGCGGCCATTGGTTGGTTCCCTCGTGCTGTCTCGATGTCCAGGTTGAATGGCCGAGACCACGCATTGTTCCGCGGCAATGCGGGATGACTATCGCCGCAAGGGGCCCCATATTCACCCGATGAACAGCATAGCCCCTCCGCCCGATGCCGCAGAGATGGAACGCATGGCACATGCCGTTGTCGCCGGGCTTCCCGAGGCGTTTCGCGAGCCTTTGCGTGCGGTTGTCGTGCGGGTGGAGGAATTCGCCACGCGCGAGCAGCTCGATTCGGTCGATATTCGCAGCAAATGGGATCTGACCGGCCTTTACGAAGGGCGCCCGCTCGATGAACAGTCGATCTGGGACCCGGGCGATCTGCCACCGGTCATCAGCCTGTTCCGCCAGCCGCTGGTTCGCGAATGGCGGGAAACCGGGGTCGATTTCGGCGATCTGGTGCGCCACGTCGTGATCCACGAAGCGGGCCATCACTTCGGATTTTCCGATGAAGAGATGCATGTGCTGGAAGACAGCGTCGGGGATACGGCGGCCATGGAAGAGAGCGAGGAACGCCCGCTGCTTTAGCTGCCCTGAGCCAGCTGATTGCGTATGTGGTCGAGCACGGGGCCATAGATCGGATTTTCGAATTCCACCCCCACCGTTTGCGCTTCGGACCAGCGGACCGTCGCCAGAATGGGGCCGATGGAGCCGATTCTGATGGTGATCTGCGCCCCTTTCGCCAGTGTTCCGAACTTATCGAAGAACCGGCACCCGTGTTCGGAAATGTCGATCACGCGGACATCCTTGGGCACGCCGGTTCCTGCACGATAGCGCCCCGGAACCGTGACACCGTGGCGTTCTTCGCGCCGAATTTCCCCATCCTTGTCGGACATTCCCGATATTTGCGCCGCGTTCGCGCCGGAAGCAACAGAATTTGCGTGGAAATCTGTCTAATCAAGATATGTAGAACTCTTTATATCATACTTGACAGCGCGCCCGTTCCCAGCTTTGTAGCGCGGGTCGAGGTTCCTCGTGCGCGGCGGTGCGAATTGCTGCGTCACGGGGCTAAGACGGGAAGCCGGTGACATTCCGTGCGAATGAAGTCCGGCGCTGCCCCCGCAACTGTGAGCGGCGAGCGGCATCCCGACAACGCCACTGGCTTGCATCTTGCCAAGCTGGGAAGGCCGGGCTGCCGTCACGACCCGCGAGCCAGGAGACCTGCCTGCGACGCGATAACGTTCCTCGGACGGGGGTTCCTCCGGCGGACGCGCGATACGGGCACGTCCATCGTGGGCGCGCCTTTCCTGTTCGCGCGTACCCGGCCAGCCTCCGCCCAGTTCAAGGGTGCCCGGCCAATGCCTGACGCGATCATCCCAACCATCATGTGCCAACGCGGCCGAATGCGCACGCGCGCCGGGTCTTCCTGACGCGGCGCGCCGCCCCAACCGCAAAATTCGATTCACTCAAAAGCACCAGCAACGGCCGGGCGAAGGCGCGCGGCTGAAGGAGATCACTCATGTCTGTAACCACCGCCAATCTCGGCTTTCCCCGCATCGGCCCACGCCGCGAACTGAAAAAAGCGCTGGAAGCGTTCTGGGCCGGGCAGATCGAAGAAGACGCTCTGCGCGAAACCGCGCGGTCCCTGCGCGCGGCCAATTGGGAACGGCAAAGCGCGGCCGGCATCGCCGTAATCCCGAGCAACGATTTCTCGCTCTACGATCAGGTGCTCGACACCAGCGTGATGCTCGGCGCCATACCGGAAGTTTACCGCGCCCTGGGCGCTCCAAATTCGCTGGACGTCTATTTCGCGATGGCGCGCGGAACGCGTTCGGAAAACGGCAGCGCGGATACCGACGGCTGCTGCCATGCGAACGACGGAGCCGATGCTCCGGCGCAGGAAATGACCAAGTGGTTCGACACCAATTACCATTACATGGTGCCCGAAGTCGGGCCGGGTCAGACATTCTCGCTTTGCGCGGACAAGCCGCTGGGGGAATTCGAAGAAGCGCTTGCCCTGGGCCATCGGACACGACCGGTCGTGCTGGGGCCGATTACCTGGCTTCTGCTGGCAAAATCGCACACACCGGGTTTCGCGCCGCTCTCGCTCCTGCCCGCCATACTGCCGGTCTATCGCGAACTGCTCGGCAAGCTGCGCGCTGCCGGTGCGGGGTGGGTACAGATCGACGAGCCCGCACTGGTGCTGGACCTGGACGATACCACGCGCGAGGCGTTTCGGGTTGTTTACGGCGATCTCGCCGGTGCCGCAGGCCCGCAGATCATGCTCGCCACGTATTTTGGCGGGCTTGAGGACAACTTCGACCTGGCCCTGTCGCTTCCTGTCGCTGGCCTGCACCTCGATCTGGTGCGTGCGCCCGATCAGCTGGAACGCGCCCTTGTTCAGGCGCGGGACGACCTGGTGCTTTCGCTGGGCATCGTTGACGGGCGCAATGTGTGGAAGGCCGATCTTGGCACTTTGCTCGACCGACTGGCTCCAGCGGTGAAGGCGCGGCGCGAAATCCAGATCGCACCATCGTGTTCGCTGCTTCATTCGCCAATCGATCTCGCGCTTGAAACGGACCTCGATCCGCAGCTCGTGGACTGGCTCGCCTTCGGGGTGCAGAAGCTGGAGGAACTGGCGCTGCTTGGCCTGGGGCTGGAACGGGGCCGCTACGTCATTGCGGACGAACTGTCGGCCAATGCCGATGCCATCACATCCCGGCGCGGATCGCCGCTGACTAACGACCGCGCGGTGCGGGCTCGGGCCGCCGGGATCACGGCGGAATCGGCACGCCGCGATGGGCATTTCGCGCAGAGGAGCGAGCGTCAGCGCGAGCGGCTGGGCCTGCCGCCCTTCCCGACGACGACCATCGGGTCGTTTCCGCAGACCGATGCCGTGCGCAAGGCGCGCGCCGATCATCGCAAGGGAACGCTCGATGATGCTGGCTATGACGCCTTTCTGCGCGAAGAAACGGAACGGGCGATCCGCTGGCAGGAGGAAATCGGCCTCGACGTCCTCGTCCATGGGGAGTTCGAGCGGAACGACATGGTCCAGTATTTCGGCGAGCGCCTGTCCGGCTTCGCATTCACCCGCGCGGCCTGGGTGCAAAGCTACGGATCGCGCTGCGTACGTCCGCCGATCCTCTATGGCGACGTTTCGCGCCCTCGCCCGATGACGGTCGACTGGTGGCGCCATGCCCAGGGCCTGACCGAGCGCCCGGTGAAAGGGATGCTGACCGGTCCGGTGACGATCCTGCAGTGGTCGTTCGTCCGCGACGATCAGCCGCGGGCCGACACCTGCCGCCAGATCGCGCTGGCGATCCGCGATGAAGTCAACGACCTCGAAGCCGCCGGCGCGCGGATCATCCAGATTGACGAGGCCGCCTTGCGCGAAGGGTTGCCGCTGCGCCGTGCAGGCTGGGGCGAATATCTGGACTGGGCGGTCGAGAGCTTCCGCCTGACAGCGTCCGGCGTCGCGCCCGAAACGCAGATCCACACGCACATGTGCTATTCGGAATTCAACGACATTATCGCTGCGATCGGGGCGATGGATGCCGATGTCATTTCCATCGAAACCGCACGATCGAAAATGGAACTGCTCGATGCGTTCGCCACGTACCGGTATCCGGCGGAAATCGGGCCGGGCGTCTACGACATCCATTCCCCCCGCATCCCCCCGGAAGAGGAAATGGCCGATCTGCTGCGCAAAGCCTCCGCCGCGATCGATCCGGGGCAGTTGTGGGTCAATCCCGATTGCGGCCTGAAAACCCGTAAGTGGGACGATGTGCGCCCGGCGCTGGTCAACATGGTCGCAGCCGCGCGTGCCATTCGCGCGGAACCGTTCTGATCGGGCAGGAGAACGCGGTCGGGGTGGGTGGCCAGGCGCCCCGCCCCGGCTGCCTTCGCCCCGGTTCGCCCGGCAAGGCAGGCGAGCTATCTGACGCCCGTCACCAGGTGCCGCATCATGCGCCTGGCCGCCAGCCACATGGCGTTGCGCCCCCCTTCCCCGATCATGTCGTGGACGAAGTCGTCGAACTGGGCGCGTTCTCCACGCGCGGCGGCGGTGGCAAGGTCCACCAGAAGCATTTCGTCGTAACTGAAGGCGGGCTGGCACGGCGGGTTCAGGACGATCTTCTCCGGCCATGCCCGTCCCGCTTCGTCCATGAACACATGGAAGCTCTGAACCGCGCACAGCGTGCCGAGATGTCGGGCCAGCCCCCGATGCGAGTAGTCGTTCACTTTGCGCGCGAGATGCGTGTAGCGCATTGCACAGACCAGCCGCGCCTGCACCGGCGGCACAGTGCGCAGATCGGGCGTGCTGGTCAGGCGGGCAAGATCAAACGCCACGAAGCGCCTCCTTCTGCGAGTCACGGCGATCGAACGGGCATCCGGCTGCTGCCTTGGGAAAGCCGTCCGGCAGGGCAGCGCCTTCCTCTATCGCGAAGGCACGGCGCACGACCATCGCAGCCCAGCAAATCGCGCCGGGCAGCCCGTGCGGCACATCGAGGGTGGATGTCGCGGGCTGGAGCGCGGGAGCGATCGAAACCACCCCCAGCAGGGCCCGTTCATCGGCTGAGAGGCGCTGGCTGCAACAGCATTCCGCGTCCAGGGCGCGCTCAAGATGTGCCTCGACCAGTTCGAACAGGCTGGCACAGGCCGGCACTGTTTCGTCCGGTAGTTTCAGCGGCGCCACGATCTCGTGCATCCGGCTGAAGTCGGCCGCACCGGCACTGCGGCAAGCGGACCAGGCGCGGAACAGCCGCACCAGTATCCCTTGCGCGAACATCTCTCTTCCCGTTGCCATGTTTCCTCTCCCGGCAAATGCTAAGATTGCGAACGCGCGGCGCTATCCAACGAAAGCGCGCTCGATAACGAATTGCCCCGGCCGCGAATTGCTTCCTTCGACGAAGCCGCGTGCTTCCAGATCGGCGGCATGATCCCTGATCATCGCCATGCTGCCACACAGCATCACCCGGTCGCCCTCGGGATCGAAACGCCGGGGGCCGCTTACCCGTTCGAACAGGATCCCGCTTTCGACAAGTCGTGCAATCCGGCCCTGCGTTCTGAAGGGCTCCCGCGTGACGGTGGGCAGATAATGGAACTGCAGCAGCGCCTCGTCCTGCACCAGCGGGTCGCCGGCGAGCTGGCCTTCCAATACATCGCGCCAGGCCAGGTCGGCCACTTCGCGCACGGAGTGGACCAGCACGATTTCGGCGAAGTGCGCGTAAACATCGGGGTCCCTGACCAGGCTCATGAACGGCGCAATTCCAGTGCCCGTCGACAGCAGGAACAGGCGGCGCCCGGGCAAGAGGGCATCGGTCACAAGCGTACCGGTAGGTTTGCGGCCCAGATACACCGGATCGCCAGAACGAATGTGCTGCAGGCGCGATGTCAGGGGCCCGTCTTCGAGCTTGATCGAGAGGAACTCCAGTTCATCGGCATAAGCGGGGCTGGCGATCGAATAGGCGCGCAGCAATGGCTTCCCCTCGCCCGGCAGGCCGACCATCACGAACTCACCCGACCGGAAGCGGAAGCTGGGCGGGCGCGAAATGGCGAAGCTGAACAACCGGTCGGTCAGGTGGCGAACACGAGTTACGGTTTGGACCGCCAGCGCGGTGGAAGGATTGAAGGCTTCGCGATCGATGGCCTGATGAGTCAAAACGAAGATCCTGTCGGCGAGTCATTAATTGCGAGTGATTGTCATTAGCGACTCTCGCGATTGGACGTCAACAGGGTAACGGACACGCAGTCCGCAATTCTCCACAGACTGATTTTTGTGCGGGTCAGCCCGCCGCCTCCCCGCGGCTCGATCGAGCGCCGGAGATACGTTGCGAACGGCTCAATACGGTCGGGCTAGGCGAGCTTCGGCGGCAGCGCGAACAGATCGGCATACCGCAGCGCAAGCGCACGATCGCCTTCGATGATAAGGCCCGCGTTGCGTTCCAGCTCCGCCCAGGGGATGCCGGCGTACAGCCCCCCGGCCAGGATCGAGGCATTCGGGGCCCGGAACAGAGTATCGGCACCGCTTGGGTCGGCACGCGCAATCGGCAGAGTGCCATCGGCCGGCTGCGCGACGAAGCCTTCTTCCCCGATGGCGAAGCCAATGGTGCCGCGAACCGTTCCCACCTGCGCCTTGTTCACCATCGTGCGCATCGAAATCATCAGGGAGACGGCCGACAGCGGCAACGAGGGATCGTGCGCGCTCGATTGCGCCGCCCAACGCCCGGCCTCCTGAATCAACGGCTCGGCGGCATAGCCCCATTCCGTCAATTCATAGACCTGCATCTTGCCTGGTGGGGGAAGCTGCCGCTTCTCCAGCACGCGGGCCTCTTCTAGCGATGCCAGCCGTTCGGTCAGCACCTTGGCGCTGATCCCGGGCAGGCTGGCCCGGATATCGGAAAACCTCAGCGCGCCGAGCATAAGCTCGCGGACTATCAGAAGCGACCAGCGCTCACCCACCAGTTCCATTGCAAACGCTGTTCCGCAGGCGTCCTGATACCATTTGCCGTGCGGAGATGCCTCCTTTTTGGTTTCAACTTGTAACTTCATAGTTGCCTTTTGTAACTCAATGCGTCAGGTGTTGCAAGGTCGATTCGCCGCCAACGAAGGAGCGTGCCCCGATGTCACGAATGATCTTTGTGAACCTTCCCGTTGCCGATCTGGACCGGTCGAAGGCATTCTACGAAGCGGTCGGTTTCACCAACAACCCCCAGTTTTCCGACGAGAATGCCGCCTGCATGGTCTGGTCCGATGCGATTTATGCCATGCTGCTGAAACACGATTTCTGGAAAACCTTCACCAGCAAAACGATCCCGGATGCCAAGACGACGGCGCAGGTCCTGCTTGCGCTCACTCAGGACAGCGCCGCCGAAGTCGATGCCATCGTGGAACGCGCCGCGAAAGCGGGGGGATCGACCGATCCGACACCGAAACAGGATTTCGACTTCATGTACGGGCGCAGCTTCGAAGATCCCGACGGACACATCTGGGAGAATACCTTCATGGACATGGCGGCCGTGCCCGGTTGCGAAGCGCCTGCCGATCAACCTGGCCATCTGGCATCCCAGCAGGCCTAGCTTCGGCCCTCGGGCCGACGAAATGGCCGGAACTTAGGTCGGGCGATTGATCTGGTTCGGATGCATCCGTGGCGGACCGTTGATGAGTTCACCGCTACTTCCGGCCGACTTCGGGCCAAGGCTCCCGGCGCTCCGCTCCGTCTGTAACAAACATAGGGAAGGGGATTGATCATGCCTCTCGATAAACAGGCTTCGATCGTCATCACGGCCTACGATTGGGTGCCCGATTTCGCCCGCGGGCTGGTTCGCGACCTTCGGGTGCGCTGGGCGCTGGAAGAGGCGGGGCTCGACTACCGCGTCGATTATCTGCCGCAGGGCACGCAGAAGATGCCGCCGCACCGCCAGCGCCAACCGTTCGGCCAGGTTCCCACATACGAGGAAGGGGATCTGAAGCTGTTCGAATCAGGTGCGATCCTGCTTCACATCGCCGATCACGCGCCTGGCTTGCTACCCCCAGGCTCCAACGGCAGGGCCAAGGCCGCGCAATGGGTGATTGCCGCGCTCAATTCGGTCGAACCGCCGCTTTCAGAATGGGCAATTGCGACAATATTCGAAGCTGACAAGGCCTGGTCGCTTCCGCGAAAACCGTCGATCCGCGAACGGATCGAGGAGCGTCTGGCCGAGCTGTCGGCACGGCTCGGCAGCGACGAGTGGCTGGAAGGCGAATTCTGCGTCGGGGACGTGATGATGATTGCGGTGCTCCAGATGGTGAGCGGCGAACTCACCGACATGTTCGACCGCTATCCCAATCTCGCCGAATATCGCGCGCGTGGCGAAGCGCGGCCTGCGTACCGCCGCGCACTCAAGGATCACATGGAAGGGTTTACGGGCAATCCACCGCCCGGTTGGAACCAGGATCAGGAAAAGGACACGAAATCATGACGTATATCGAAGGATTTGTCGCGGCGGTGCCGACTGCCAACGAAGCCGCTTACACCGACCATGCCCGCGAGGCGTCCGGCCTGTTCAAGGAATTCGGTGCCACCCGGATGACGGAAAACTGGGGCGATGATGTCTCGCCCGGCGAAGTGACCGATTTCTACAAGGCGGTTCAGGCGAAGGATGGCGAGACGGTCGTGTTCTCGTGGTTCGAATATCCCGACAAGCGCACTCGCGATGCGGCGAACGAAAAGATCATGACCGACGACCGGATGAAGGCGTTCGGCGAATCCATGCCTTTCGACGGCAAGCGCATGATCTTCGGCGGGTTCGAAACCATCGTGGACCAGCGCGGCGAAGGCACGCCGGGATATGTCGACGGGGTCATCCTGCCGGTCCATCCCGACAAGAAAGCCCCCTACGTCGAAATGGCGCAGATGATGGCCGGCAAGTTCGTGAGCCTCGGCGCCGTGCGGGTGGTCGAAGGCTGGGGCGACGACGTGCCGGACGGCGAAACGACCGACTTCCGCCGCGCGGTCAAGGTGCAGGATGGGGAGAACGTCGTTTTCTCTTTCATCGAGTGGCCCGACAAGCAGACTCGCGACAAGGCCTGGGAAGCGATAATGTCCGACCCGGAAATGCAGATGGAGGGGAACATGCCTTTCGATGGGCAGCGCATGTTCTGGGGCGGCTTCCGTCCAATCGTCGACCTCTAAAAGGGTCGATTGCTGCCGGCACTGGTTGAGGAGAGAACCATGTACGTGAACGGATTTATTCTGGCTGTACCTGCCGACAAGAAGGATGCTTACAAGGGCGTCGCCGAGAAGTTCTGGGAAATCGTCAAGGATTACGGGGCGAAATCGCAGATCGAATGTTGGGAGGTCGACGTGCCCGACGGCACGACCACCGATTTCCGCCGCGCGGTCAAATGCGAAGACGGCGAGAAGGTCGTCTTCTCCTGGGTCACCTGGGACGACAAGGAAACCGCCGACGCCAGCCATGACAAAATGATGGCTGACGAGCGGATGACCACCTTTTTCGGCGATGGCAAAGACATGCCCTTCGACGGCAAGCGCATGGTTTACGGCGGGTTCGAGCCGCTGGTGTGGAAGGAAGCCTGAAGATGACGAACGATCGTGGAGCCTTCATCTGGTACGAGTTGATGACCACCGACCGTACCGCAGCGGCTGAGTTTTACGGCTCGGTGGTCGGATGGACCTTCGGCGATACCAGCGCCTCGACTCCCGGCGGGCCGGACTATCGCATGATCCAGCGCAGTGATGGCGGCCTTACCGGCGGGGTGCTGACCCTGACCGATGCCATGTGCGAAGGCGGGGCCAGGCCCGGATGGCTCGGTTACATCCACCACCCTCAGGTCGACGATGCCGTCGCCCGGATCGTGGAGGCCGGCGGCACCGCGCACATCGCGCCGCACGACATGGAAGGCGTGGGCCGGATCGCCCTGGTCGCGGACCCGCAGGGCGCGCCGATCTACGTCATGAACCCCGCCCCTCCCCCCGGCGACCCGGACGCGAAGAGCGACGCCTTCGATTACGAAAAGCCGCAGCATGTCCGCTGGAACGAACTTCAGACGACCGACAGCGATGCTGCGGTGGCGCTCTATGGCGAAGTGTTCGGGTGGGATCAGAAGGACAGCATGCCGATGGGCGAGTTGGGCGAATATCGCTTCATCCATCACGGCGAGACGATGATCGGCGCGATCATGCCCAAGATGCCGGCAGTGCCGCAATCCGTCTGGTCCTTTTACGTCGGCGTGGACGACATCGACCGCGCGGCACAGGCTGTGATCGACGGCGGCGGCCAGCATCTTGACGAGATCATGGAAATCCCCGGCGGCGAATTCTCCGTCCAGTGCACAGACCCCCAGGGCGCGACGATCGGCCTGGTCGGGCCACGCAGGAATTGAGGTTTATGACTATGCATAAGAACACAATCTGTCTCTGGTTCGATCGCGATGCGGAAGATGCCGCGCGGTTCTATGCCCAAACATTTCCAGACAGCGAAGTCACCGCCGTTCGCAAGGCGCCCGCCGATTTTCCGAGCGGAAAGAAAGGCGACGCGCTGACGGTGGAATTCACGGTCTGCGGCATCCCCTGCCTGGCGATCAATGGTGGCCCCGCCTTTCCGCAAAGCGAATCCTTCTCGTTCCAGATCGCGACCGAGGATCAGGAGGAAACCGACCGGTACTGGAACGCCATCGTCGGCAACGGCGGCGAGGAATCCGCCTGCGGCTGGTGCCGCGACAAGTGGGGTCTCAACTGGCAGATCACCCCGCGCGCCATGAGCGAGGCGATGGCCGCCGGCGGCGAAGAGGCTGAGCGAGCCTTCGAAGCAATGATGACAATGCGCAAGATCGACGTGGCCGCGATCGAAGCCGCCCGGCGCGGAGACTGAGCGATGGGTCGTAGAATAATCGGCGGTGCCTTCATCTCGCTGGACGGAATCATTCAGGCACCGGGCGGACCGGAAGAAGATACGACCGGCGGCTTCGCCCACGGTGGCTGGCTGGCGAACCTTTTCGAAGAGGCGATCGCCAATCAGATCGACACCCTGTTGTCGATGCCGTTCGATCTGCTGCTGGGCCGGCGTACTTACGACATTTTTGCCGGGCATTGGCCGCACCAGCCGCAGGACGATCCGATCGCGGACATGTTCGCCCGCGCGCACAAGTACGTGCTGACGGGGTCGGACCAGACGCTCGACTGGGAAGGAAGCCATCGTCTGGCCGATCTGGACTCACTCGCTGCGCTGAAGCGGCAGGACGGGCCCGATCTGGTCATCCAAGGCAGTTCCACGCTCTATCCGCAACTGCTCGAACACAATCTGCTGGATCGGCTGGTGCTGATGACCGCCCCGCTTACGCTGGGCACCGGCAAGCGGCTGTTCGGGGATGGCACGCCCGTGCGCAAATTCCGCCTGGTCGAACAGAGGCTCGGCACAAACGGCAGCGTCATGTCGACTTACGAACCGAACGGCGCACTCGAAACCGGCTCGTTCGCCAGTCAGCAGCCGAGCGAGGCCGAAATCGAACGGCGGCGCAAGATGGCGGAAGGGACCTGGTGATGCTTGCCCTCTACGGCCATCCTTTCTCGTCCTACACCTGGAAGGCGCTGATCCCGCTATACGCCAATGAAACGCCGTTCGAATTTCGCGAAGTCGGGTCCGATCATCCGGCACGCGCCCAGTTCGTTCAGGCGGCACATCCTGCCGGGAAATTTCCCGTTCTGGCCGACGGAAACACTGCCGTGATCGAAGCGACTTCGATCGTCGAACATCTGGCGCTGCACCACCCCGGCCGGGCACCGCTGATCCCGGCCGATCCGGCGCAGGCAGCGGTGGCGCGCATGCTAGATAGGGTATTCGACAACTACGTGATGGGTAGCGCGCAACTGGTCGTGAATGCCTATCTGGCCGACCGCGCCAATCCCGATCCGGAAGAGATCCGCCGGGGCAAGGCCGGGCTGCTGCGGGTCTATGCCTGGCTGGACAATTGGCTCGGCGCGAATGATATGCCCCCCCATGTCTCTCTGGTGACCTGTGCGGCAGCTCCGTCGCTGTTCTATGCCGACTGGGTGGAGCCGATTCCGGCAGAGTCCCCGCGTCTGGCAGCCTTGCGAGCGGAACTGCTGGCCCTGCCCCCAGTGGCCAGATGCGTGGACGATGCACGCCCCTATCGTGCATGGTTTCCGCCGGGTGCGCCCGACCGGGATTGAGTTGACCGACCCTTCTTGTTCCCATAATGTTCCACAAAGCAAGCGGGGGTGATTCACGATGGCCGAGTACACATTCTTCTTCAATCCGATGAGCCGTGCCCAGATCGCACGATGGGCACTGCACGAGGCGGCCGTCGATTACGAGCCGGTCTTCGCTTCGTTCGAGGACAGACCGGCCGCTCTGCTGGAGGCCAACCCGCTCGGCAAGCTTCCGACCATTGTTCACCACCGCGATGGGCGCGACCATGTGGTGACCGAGGCGGCGGCGATCTGCCACTATCTGGCCGAGATGTCGGCGCCGGAGCTGTTGCCGCAACCGCATGAGAAGGCCGACTATTTTCGCTGGCTGTTCTACGCCGCCGGGCCGCTGGAACAGGCGGTGACAGCGCGCATGTTCGGCTGGGAATTGCCACCGGAACGGGAAATGAGCGCCGGTTTCGGCAACTACGAACGCGCGCTCGATGCGATCGAAGGATGGCTCGCCAGCCACGACTATGTGTGCGGTGATCGCTTTACGATGGCCGACGTCTATGTCGGCAGTGCGATCGATTGGGGATTGCAGTTCGGCTCAATCCCCCAGCGCGAAGTGTTCGAAGCCTATGCCGCCCGGTGCCGGACACGGCCCGCCTATCAGGAAGGCAAGGCGATCGACGGCCGGCTGATGGCCGAAATGCAGGGAGGAGATGCCTGATGAGTTACCGGAGCACATGCCATTGCGGCACGATCAGTGCGACGGTTTCAGGCGATCTTCCGGCGGAGGCGATGACCTGCAATTGCTCGATCTGCCGACGCAAGGGAACCGTCCTACACTTCGTTTCTTCGGATGAGGCCGCGCTGGATGCACCGACAGACAAGCTGGGCGATTATACGTTCAACAAGGACGCGATCCATCACCATTTCTGCATGGTGTGCGGCTGCACACCGTTCGCCACCGGCACCGATCCGCAAGGAAACGAAATGGTCGCGGTCAATCTCCGCTGCGTGCCGGAATGCGATCTCGACCAGCTGAAGCTGACCACCGTCGATGGAGCGTCGTTCTAGGCCATAAAGCTATGTGAAGACGGCGCTCTTGCGCAGAAGCTGGTAAGCCTCGACCACGCGGCCCAGGCGCCCTTCATGCTGGCGATCACCACCGTTGCGGTCGGGGTGATACCGGCGCACCAGTTCCGAATAGCGACGGCGCAGGCGACGCAGGTCGGTATCGAGGCCGAGCCCCATCGTCTCCAGCGCCCTGGCCTCTTCCGCGCTGAAGCGGCTGTCCATCGCCATGCGCGCCTCGCGTTCGGCGCGGCTCCTGATCCCGCTCGCGCGCGCCGAAATTGCATCGAGCGGATCGTCGAAGTCGGACCAGCGCGGCATCCCGTCCACACCGCCTGGCGGACGAAACCCATGCGTTTCGGTTCGCCAGCCTGCGCCGGGCGCCTGGGCGGCGAGGATTTCTTCCGCGCTCATCCCTTCGAACCAGTCGTATCCCGCGTTGAATTCGCGCACATGATCAAGGCAGAACCAGCGCCATTCGCCCGGCCCATCGAACGAGTTGCCGCGCGTGCCGGGCGCGCGAAATTCGCCCTGCTCGTCGCACCCCGGCCTTTCGCACCTGCGCCTGCTGCCTTCGTATCGTCCATGGAACTTCGTCTGCTTCACCCCATTAGGATGGGCATGGACAAGCGCGTTGGGAACCCCCAAACCGGTCCAATGACGACTCCGTTGCAAACCGAGATCGAAGCCCTTCTGGCAGAGGCGTTTTCGCCCACCAGACTGGAAGTTATCAATGACAGCGCCAGCCACCGCGGCCATGCGGGCGACGATGGTAGCGGCGAATCGCATTTCACCCTGGTGATCGAAAGCGAAGCCTTTACCGGCAAGAGCCGGCTGGAACGTCAGCGCATGATCAACCGGGCACTGGGCGATATTCCGGGCGAGAGAGTCCACGCCCTGGCCATTCGCGCTTTCGCGCCCGGCGACGGGTGATGGCTGACGTCCTCTGGTCCTGGACAGGGCGGAGACGGAGGCGGTCGCCGCGACAGACGGCATCGTCCGCTGTCGAACATGGCACCGCTGCATCCCCCGCAATGACGATGGCATCGGCCGCCGCTATCCGGAGTTAGAGCATCCATGATCGAGCAGACCATCACCCCCGTGACGCACGACCTCGGCCAGTTCGAAGTTCGCCGCGCGATCCCTTCGCGCGAACGGTCGATGGTCGGCCCGTTCATCTTCGTCGACCAGTTCGGCCCGGCGCAGCTCGATATCGGTGCCGGCATGGACGTGCGGCCGCATCCGCATATCAACCTTGCGACCGTGACCTGGCTGTTCGAAGGCGCGATCGACCATCGCGACAGCCTGGGCACATTCGCCACGATCCGCCCGGGTCAGGTCAATCTGATGACGGCAGGCAGCGGCATCGTCCATTCGGAACGCAGCCCGCAGGAAGAGCGGGACAAGGGCGCGCGCCTTTACGGGATGCAGACCTGGCTCGCCCTGCCCGATGGTCAGGAGGAGATTGCCCCTGCATTCGAAGCGCAGTCGGATCTGCCGGTGGTCGAAGACCAGTGCGCGCGTGCGATCGTCGTTATGGGTGAGCTATGGGGCCGGCGTGCGGCCACCACGACCCATGCCGGCACGATCTATGCCGAAATCGCGCTTGCCCCCGGCGGCGCCATTCCGGTGGAGGCTGAGGCGGACGAGCGGGCCGTGATGCTGGTGGAAGGCGCCGCCACAATCGGCGGTCAGGCGCTCAACCTGTTCGAACTGACGGTGCTAGCGCCGGGCAAGGCGATGACGCTGGCGAGCGACAACGGCGGCCGGGTCATGCTGCTGGGCGGCGAAGCCTTCGCCCGCAAGCGCCATGTCTGGTGGAACTTCGTCAGTTCCGACCGCGAACGGATCAACCAGGCGAAACGGGATTGGCAGGAAGGGCGCTTCCCGATCGTTCCCGGCGACGAGAACGAGTTCATCCCCCTTCCCGAAAAGGCAACGACGGTGAGTTATCCATGAGCTTCGACAAACAGGTCGCCTGGATCACGGGCGCATCATCGGGCATCGGCGCCGCCCTGGCGCGCGAGTTCGCGGCACGCGGGGCGCGGATCGTCCTTTCCGGCCGGGATGAGGCGCGCCTGTCGGCAGTCGCGACGGCGCTGGACACCGAAACGCTGTGCCTGCCCTTCGACGTGCGCGACGATGCGGCGATGGCTGCCGCGACTGGCGAGGCGATCGCCTGGCAGGGCGGCGTCGACATCGCGGTCGCCAATGCCGGCGTTTCGCAACGGGGAACGGCACGCAAGACGGACATGCAGGTCTATCGAGAGATCATCGCGATAGACCTGACGCAGCAGATCGCTTTCATCCAGGGGCTCGTGCCGCACATGGCCGACCGGGGCAGCGGGCGGATGGTGTTCATATCGTCGGTCGCGGGCAAAGTCGGCGTTCCTATGCGCACCGCCTATTGCGCGGCCAAGTTCGGCCTGATCGGCTATGCCGATGCCCTGCGTGCGGAACTGTCGCAATCGGGGGTGGAAGTCCATGTGATCGCACCCGGTTCGGTCGCCACCGATGTCAGCCGCAACGCGCTGACCGCCGACGGATCAAAACGCGGCAAGAGCGACCCGGCCATCGACGGCGGCATCCCTGCGGATGAGGCCGCGCGCGAGATGGTGGATGCGATCGCCCTCAACCAGCGCGAGATCATCGTCGCACGCGGGATGGAAGAGGCGCTGGGCAAGCTGCGCCAGACGCCCGATCAGGTGTTCGATCAGGTCGCGGCGATCGTCGCCAACGGATATATCGAGAAGATGGAAGCGGAGGGATAAGGCATGGAATTAACGCGCGTCACACTGGCCAACGGGATCGAACTGGACACGGTCGATATCGGGCCGAAGGATGCCCCCGCGCTGATATTCCTGCACGGCTTTCCCGAAAGCCACCGGACCTGGCGCCATCAGCTCGCCCATCTTTCGGACAGGTTTCGCTGCATCGCACCCGACCAGCGCGGCTATCGCGGATCGTCGAAGCCGCAAGACGTGGATGCCTATACGCCCGACAAGCTGATCGGCGATATCTTCCTGCTGGCCGATGCCCTGGGGGTCGAGACATTCACGATCGTCGGGCACGACTGGGGCGGCGCAATCGCCTGGGGCACCGCGCTGGCGGGCCAGGCGAATGGCCGCGTCACGCGCGCCGTAGTCGCCAACGCGCCCCATCCGGCGATTTTCCAGAAGCTGCTCTACACCAACGAGAACCAGCGCCAGTCCAGCCAGTACATGCGCGGATTCCGCGATCCGGCAAACGACGCGCTGGTCCGCGAGCACGGCCTCGCCGCGATTCTCATGCAGGAAGTCAAATGGGACCGGCCAAGCGAAATGGAGGCTAAGGAGCGCGAGGCGCTGCTGCGCGACTGGCAGGATCGCGACGCGGCCTTCGGAATGCTCAACTGGTATCGTGCAAGTCCCATCGACGTGCCGCCGATGGATGCCCCTTTCGAGCTACCCGAAGGCTGGACGCCACCTCCGCTGCCCAGGCTGACCATCCCGACACTGGTGATCTGGGCAATGGACGACCGCGCCCTGCCGCCCGAAAATCTCGAAGGGATGGACGAGTTGATCGAGAACCTGACCCTGGTCGAAGTGCCCGACTGCGGCCACTTCGTACCCTGGGAAGCGCCGGATCAGGTCAATACCGCGCTGGACGCGTTTCTGACGAAGACGGAATAGGCGCCGGTTTCCAGCCCCCTCTCTCGATCGAGAGAGGGGGCTGCTTCGCACCGGGATCAGAACTTGACCCGAACACCGCCGAAGAACTCGCGTCCTTCAAGGTCGTTCAGAGATGACGTCAGGTTCTGGCTACTGCCATAATTGAGGCCATCCGGCATAAACGGTCCGAGCTTGTCGAACACATTGTTCACGCCGGCATAGATCGAAAGGCGCGGGTTCTCGCGGAAGGAATACCGCATGTAGAAGTTGTGATAGTCCTGCGCATCCGCCCTGAAGAAGGCGTTTTCGTCAGGCAGCACATCGTTGTCGTCAACGCCTCCGCTTCGATAGACCGTGGTCCAGGTCGCGCGGAATCCGTCGAGCGAATAGCCGACTTTGGCCCGGAACTCGTCCTTCGGATATCCGATTTCTCCCAGATTGATACCGGTCTGCGGACCGCCCACCGACAGGAACGTGTACTCATCCTCGAAATAGTGCGCATATCGCACATCGAAATCGATGGAGCCGGGCAGGAAGCCGGGTTCCGCGCGATAGTTCGCAGACACATCTAGCCCGGAAACCTTACGGCTGTTGAGGTTCTCTTCCTGATTGATGACCTGGATGACCCGGCCACTGCTCGCATCGCGCGTGATGACGTTGCAGAAGCGATTGTCCGGGAAATTCACATCGCCATAGCAGAGATCGGCGGTCAACTGGGTCGAGATCGTGCCGATCGCCCCCTTCACCTTGATGTTGTAGTAATCGACGATCAGCGAGAAATTCGGCAGGAATGACGGCGCGATGACCGCCCCGATCGTGAAGGTATCGGCCGTCTCTTCCTTCAGGTTCTGATTGCCTGCATTCGGTCCGCTGACCGAACCATCGAACTCGAACGCTTCGCCCGCGTTTTCCGGATCGTTGAAAAACGCCTGGATACCGGGTTCGGCAAGGCAGTTTGCGGAGATGGTTGCGGCCGATGCCGTACTACCCGGCGCGGGCGTAATCCCGGTGCCATCGGGCATCAGGCCATCGCAGGGATCGCGGAGATCGTCGGCATCGCCACGCGGCGCGGAAAAGAATTCCGTGATCGTCGGCGCACGCTGCGACCGCGAATACTGCCCCCGAATGCGCAGCCCGTCGACCGGCGTGAAGCTGCCGCCCGCATTGTAGCTGAAGATCGTGCCGATCGTCGAATAATTCGCAACGCGGCCGGCAAGTTGCAGCGACAGCATATCCTCGATGATCGGAATATCCGCTTCCGCGAACCCTTCGATCACATCGAATTGCGCCTTGATGTTGGGGATCACGGATGCAGAGGTCAGTTCGAACTCGTTATCGGGATCGCCGATCGTGTTCTGCTTTTCCTTGCGGTATTCGAAACCGGCGGCGAACTTCACGGGGCCTGCCGGAATTTCGAACAGATCGCCATTGATCGAACCGCCCGCAGTATACTGCTGCCGGATCTGCTTCAGGTTAGCGGTGTAGCGAATATAATCGGCCGCTGCGGGCGAGATCGAATTGGTGCCGAACATGTCCAGCGGAACACATCCATCGGCACGCGCAGCGGCATCGACGCATTGGTACCCGCCGGAACCATCCGCCTCGATATCGAGCGCGTTGCGGATGTTGAGATAGTTGACTTCGTTCAGCGTGGTCTGCCGCTGTTCGAAGCGACCATAAGTCCCATAAACCTCCCAGCCAATCGGCCCGAAGAAACCTTCGGCCCCGGTAATCAGGCGGAACGTATCGCGCTTGTTGATCTTCTCGCGCATTCCCAGTTCGTTGAACCTGCGCGACCAGCTGACGGTGCCGGAACGGGTTTCTTCCACTTCGGGCGGAATGAACGGATGGGACGCCGGCATCTGGCCGATATCGCCCAGCTCGTTCAGCACCCCGATATCGGTCGTGCTGGCCGCGGTGCGCGGAGACGTACGCGTCCTGGTATCGACCGCGGAATAGAATGCATTCGCGAACAGCGAAACATCCGGCGTGATTTCAAACGTGCCGCGAAAGGCGCCGTTGATCGATTCGAACAGCGGCGACAACGTGCGTCCGGGCCGGATATTGTAGCCGTCGACCTCGGTCACGAAATCTTCGCCAACCGGTCGCCCATCCTGAGGCTGGAGCGATTTGTCGTTGAACCAGACACCATCGACGTTCCAGGCGTCGCCGGATTCAAATCGGCCACCGGGCAAGCTGGAACTCAGCCCCGGCGCAAAGCAATACCGACCGCTATCATCGCATCCGGGCAGGTCCGTCTCATCCGGCCATCCGCCCACGTTCGGCGCGCGCCATTCCAGACCTCGTAGCGAATCCGGCCGAGTTTCATCCGCGAAGATCGCCGTTTCCCGATCATAGGTAACACCCAGCAGGACATACCCGCGACCATCGGCGAACTTCTTGCCGAGAGTGAGGTCGACCGTTGTTTCCTGCTCACCCGAGCGATCGGCCTTGCCATATCTGACATTGCCCCTGAAGCCGTCCAGACTGTCTTCCAGCAGGATGTTGGCGACCCCGGCGATGGCATCCGAACCATAAATGGCAGATGCGCCGCCGGTCGTGACTTCGATCGATTTCACAAAGCCAGCCGGGATCGTGTTGAGACTGACCCGCTCTCCATTGCCGGAATTGGACACCACACGGCGACCGTCGATCAACACCAGCGTGCGATCACTTCCGAGACGGCGCAGGTTGATCGTGCTCAAACCGGCGTTCTGAGTGCTCAGCGCGGAATTGTCGGGAGTGATGTCCGCGTCCACGCCGGGAAGTTGCAGGATGATTTCGGCCGTATCGACTGTGCCAACTTCGTCCAGATCGGCACGATTCAGCATCTGCACCGGTACCGCAGCCGTTTCATTGGACCTGCGGATGCGTGAGCCTGTGACGACGATAGTATTCTCGGCCGGAGCGGCCGCAGCAGGGACCTGATCCTGCGCCATGGCAGGCGTCGCCGCGACACCCATCGGAAGACCGGTGAGAACCGATGTAACGAGCAATCTCTTACGAAACTTCAGCAATTGTTGTGCCCCCCAGGCAGTTGCAAATGCAGAGCGTGCACTCTGATGCTTCTTGCATTGACCAATTGGCAGCGGACTGGAAGACCTTACAAAACGCTCTCTTTATCTATTGATAATACTGATATTTTTTTGATCCCACTCATAGCCAAAGCGATACACTGTTGCACAATGGAAACAGTGCGCTTCATGCGAGACGCGGCCGATCCGCGCGCTTATCCGGCACCGCCCGGTTCCCATTCGATCCATGCGCCATGTGGGTGCGCGACTGCGAGGCGGGTCCAGGTTTCGCCACCGGGCCAATAGCGCACCGACAATTCGTGGCGATGCGTGTCGCGGTTCGCCTCCAGCGCCACCCAGGCGAGCGGGCTTTCGGCGCTGGCCCGTGCGCCGGCGGCGGCCATGGCTGCTTCTATCCGCTCGCGCTCCTCCTCCGGCAGGTATTGCCAGACGACCGAATGCATTATCACGCGGGTCACGCCCGCTTCCGGCTCAGTTGCCAGCGTCCGTTCCACGAAGTCGGCAGCCGGGCAGCGTTCGATTTCGGGGGGGAAGGTTCTGGCGGCGACAATTGCGGCGTCGAGGCGCGCGAAGCGTTCCGTATATTCGGGCCAGATATAGGCACGAAGCCGCGAGGCCTGGCGCTCGTCGGTCAGATCCACCGGAGCGATATCGCACCCTTGCGCGCCGACGATGTCGAACGCGCCCGACGGTGGCGGATCGCCGCGCCATTCGGGGGCGATCCGCATTCGGGCCCCGGCCGGCCCCACGTGGACACCGCCCAGATCATACCGGTATCGGCGCATCATCAGGTTGATCCCGGCACTCGCCCCGATCTCGTTCAGCGCGAAATTGCCGGGCAGTCCGCGGTCCACGAGCCACAGGAACGCCGCAGCGAATCCCGCGGATCGCCCGGCCTCATTGGTCTGCGGCGGGCCGTCGAGCCAGGGCATCAGGAACGGCTCGTGCCGTTCGATAACATCGGCGAGAAGATCGGCCATCCGGCTGGCTCTCTGCCCGGCATAGACCGGCTCCAGATCCGGTTCGGCCCCATCGAGGTGGAGCGCGTGCAATCCGCCGGCGATCCGCAAGGGCAGCGCATCGGCCAGCGGCGCGCCCTGCCACTTGCGGATTCGCCGCATGGCCGCCCCGCCCCGCCCGCTATCGAGCAGATCGTGCAGCCCTTCGCACACGCTGGCAGTCACCTCTGCACCGTTGGAACGGCAATAGGCGACCTGGTTGGCGAAGGCCCGCCGCACCGCCTCCGGCCCGCGCGCGGCGGGGTCGCCCGGTTCGTATTTCATATCGTCTCTATCGGCCATCTCCATTGCCCTTTCCGCGCCCCTTGCCTAAGTGCCGCCGCGCAATGGCAACACCGCTGACCTTCGCCATCCCCAAGGGGCGTATTCTCGAAGAGGCTTTGCCCGTGATGGAACGTGCCGGCGTCGTGCCGGAAGAGGCGTTCCACGACAAGGGCAACCGCAGCCTCACATTCGCAACTACGCGGGAAGACCTGCGCCTGATCCGGGTGCGGGCGTTCGACGTCGCCACATTCGTCGCCCACGGGGCGGCGCAAGTGGGCATCGTGGGGTCCGACGTGATCGAGGAATTCGATTACTCCGACCTTTACGCGCCGGTCGATCTCGCCATCGGGCATTGCCGCCTGTCGCTGGCAGCCCCGGCCGATGTGCCCGAAGCCGGGGCAGGCGCCAGCCACATGCGCGTCGCCACCAAGTATCCCAATGTGACCCGTCGCTGGTTCGAACGTCAGGGCATTCAGGCCGAGTGCGTGAAGCTCAACGGCGCGATGGAAATTGCGCCGGCGCTCGGCCTTGCCCGCCGGATCGTCGATCTCGTTTCCAGCGGCCGCACGCTGGCCGAAAACGGGCTGGAGGAACGCGACGTGATCATGCAGGTTTCTGCGCGCCTGATCGTCAATCGTGCCGCGCTGAAAACCGATCCGCGCGTCGGCGAACTGGTCGAACGCTTCCGCACCGTTGCCGCTGCGCCGGACGCTTCGTGATGCAACGCCTTTCGATCACCGATCCGGGTTTCGAAACCGCCTTTACGCGGCTGGTCGATGGGCGGCGCGAGAGCGACATTACCGTCTCGCAGGATGTCGCCACGATCGTCGAACGCGTTCGCCGCAGGGGCGATACCGCGCTGGCCGAATATACCCGCCGGTTCGACAAGCACGACCTCGTCGACGACGCAGACTGGTGCATTGCCCCCGAAGCCTGCCGCGCGGCTTACGAAGGGCTGGACGCGCCGCTGCGCGATGCGCTGGATCTCGCGGCGCAGCGGATCGAGGCCTATCACCGCGATCAGTTGCCTGCCGACAGGGACTTTACCGATGGCGCCGGCGTGCGCCTGGGTGCCCGCTGGCAGCCGGTCGATGCCGCTGGGCTGTATGTCCCCGGCGGACGCGCGGCCTATCCTTCATCCCTGCTGATGAACGCGATCCCGGCGCGCGTGGCCGGGGTGGAACGGCTGGTCGTCGTCACGCCGACCCGTGGGGGGGAGAGCAATCCGCTGGTGCTCGCCGCCGCGCACCTCGCCGGGGTGGACGAAATTTGGTGCATTGGCGGGGCGCAGGCGATTGCCGCCCTTGCCTATGGCACCGAGCGGATCGCGCGGGTCGATGTCGTCACCGGCCCCGGCAACGCCTGGGTGGCGGAGGCCAAGCGCCAGCTTTACGGCGTGGTCGGGATCGACATGGTCGCCGGGCCGAGCGAGATCCTGGTCATCGCCGATGGCGACAACGATCCCGACTGGATCGCCGCCGACCTGTTGAGCCAGGCGGAACACGATCCGACCTCGCAATCGATCCTGATCACCGACGATGCCGCCTTCGCCAACCAGGTGGAGGACCGGGTCGATACCCAGTCCGCCCAGCTCGCCACGCGCACGACGGCGCAGGCAAGCTGGCGCGACAATGGGGTGATGATCGTGGTCGAAACGCTCGATCAGGCGATCCCGCTCGCCAATCGGCTGGCGGCGGAGCACGTGGAACTGGCGGTCGCCGATCCTTCCTCGCTCTTCGCCGGCCTGCGCCACGCCGGCAGTGTCTTTCTGGGCCGTCATACGCCCGAAGCGGTCGGCGATTACGTCGCCGGACCCAACCACGTCCTGCCGACCGGGCGCCGCGCGCGCTTCGCCAGCGGCCTTTCGGTGCTCGATTTCATGAAGCGCACCAGCTTCATCGAACTCGATCCCGGCGCGCTGGCCGCAATCGGCCCCGCTGCGGTTGCGCTGGCCGAGGCCGAAGGTCTACCGGCACATGCCAATTCGGTTTCCATGAGGCTCAAATGACATCCGCCCCTTCGTCCAGGCGCTCGCTCGCTCGCTCGGCCGCGCGCCTTGCGGCCGTCCAGGCGCTCTACCAGCGCGAGATGGAGAGCACTGCGCTCGCCCGACTGCTCGATGAATTTCACCAGCACCGCCTCGGCGCGGTGATCGAAGATGAACAGTATGCCGATGCCGAAGTCGCCTTCTTCGACGATATCGTATCGGGCGTCGATGCGCGCTGCGACGAGATCGACCTGCTGCTGAGCGACAGGCTGGCGCAGGGCTGGAACCTGGCCCGGCTGGACAAGACGATGCTACAGATCCTGCGCGCCGGCACATACGAGTTGCTCGCGCGGGCAGACGTGCCCGTTGGTGCAGCGATCAGCGAATATGTCGACGTTGCCAAGGCTTTCTTCGACGACCGCGAGGCGAAATTCGTCAACGGTATCCTCGACGCGGTGGCCAGGCAGGTGCGGTGAGCGGCGAGCTCGACCTGATCGAGCGCCTGCGCGCCCTTCCGCTGCACGAAGGGGCGCGAAACCTGGATGACGATGCCGCCGTGCTCGATATCGGCGGCGAGACACTGGTTCTGACCCACGATATGCTGGTTGAAGGGGTGCACACCGCACCGGGCCAGGATGCGGCCGACGTGGCCTGGAAACTGGTCGCGACCAACCTTTCGGACCTTGCCGCCAAGGGCGCGCGGCCCATCGGTGTCCTCGTCGGCTTCACTCGGGGCGATGACGACGCGCGCTTCGTTGCCGGGCTGGAAGAGGCGCTGACGCATTACAACGTGCCCCTGCTCGGCGGCGATACGGTGTCGTCCGGCAAATCGCCGCGCAGCCACGGCCTGACCGCAATCGGGCGGGCGAGCCATGTCCCCGTCCCGTCCCGCGGCGGTGCGCGGTCGGGCGATGCGATCTGGGTGACCGGAACACTGGGTGCGGCGCTGGCCGGGTTCGAGGCATTCACGGCTGGCGATCGTGCGCAGGCCGGCGCCTATCTGCGCCCGCGAGCGCTGATCGACGACGGCCTGGCCCTCGCCCCGGCGGTGACGGCGATGATGGACGTTTCCGATGGTTTGCTGCTCGATGCCTGGCGCATGGCACAGTCCAGCGAGGTGAGCCTCGTGCTCGAGAGCGCCGCAGCCCCCATCGCCCTGCCCGAGGCGCGGCGCGACGAGGCGCTGCGCTGGGGCGACGACTATCAGTTGCTGTTCACCCTGCCCCCCGGCACCGCCCCACCCGTTCGCGCAACCCGCATCGGCACGGTCGAACCATGCGACGGCGACGGCGCACTGGTGGTCGATGGCGTATCGATCACCTCACCGGACGGGCTCGGCTACAGCCACTAGCCCCATGAGCCCCGGCAGAGCGTTTCGCGGCGCGGCCGCGTTTCGTTCAGATTTCGGGGCAACGGACGCCGCGCTTTTCCAGGATCGGACGCAGCGCGTAATAGGCTTCCTTGGTGCGATGGTTCGGGATCGCGGGGTAGAGGTGGTGGATCAGGTGGGTTTCCATCCCGATCGACCCGATCTGCCCCAGCCGGCTCTTGAACAGGCGCGTACTGGTATAGCGGCCCTGTTCCCCACGGGGATGATGCGGTGCCCATGACAGATAGAAACGGATGTAGCTGAGGCCGATATGGCGCGGCAGCCACCAGAGCAGCGCAGCCTCTATCGCATAGCCGCTCCACGCCATGGCGAACAGCACCGCCATGAAGATGAGCTGCAGCCGGATCGTGTCCTTCAGGGAATCGCTCGCTTCCTTCGTCCCCATCTCGTTCAGGATGCGCTTGTAGATATGGATCGACCCGTCGACACCCGGCTGGCGGTTGAGCCAGGTCTTGTAGATCGCGTGCCACGGGCCGTTCGCCCGGTCGGGATAGTCGGGGTCCTTCTCGGGATGATTGGTGTGATAGTGATGCTCAAGATGCATCAGCCGCGCCATCGAGAAGGGGAAGACGATGATGATTGTCGAAACCTTGCCGGTCCATTCGTTCAGCCAGCGCCGCTTGCTGCCCGGGCGGGCGATATTCGAATGCATCGCTTCGTGACTGGTGACATAGCCGCCCACCGCGAACACGGTCGACAGTACGAAAGCCAGCGGAAGGTTCAGCCAGCCCATGATCGCCAGCGGGAAGAAGCTGAGCCAGATGGCGTAGCAGGTGAA
This sequence comes from Pelagerythrobacter marensis, assembly GCF_001028625.1. NCBI lineage: Bacteria > Pseudomonadati > Pseudomonadota > Alphaproteobacteria > Sphingomonadales > Erythrobacteraceae > Pelagerythrobacter > Pelagerythrobacter marensis. The sequence continues at coordinate 1,168,727 of NZ_CP011805.1, forward strand.
GGCGGCGGCGGGGTAGATCCACATCTTGCCGCCTTCGAACTGCTTCGCAATCGCCCGTTCTTCTTTCAGCAGCGCAACGCGCGTGTGCCGGTCGAGAGACGAATCGCCCGAAAGCGGGATCGCAGGAGCATCCGCCGGATTCCGCCGATCGACTTGGGTATCGCTGCCAGAGCGATCGCGCAGATCGCCACCGTGCGTCGCGCCAATAGCTTCGGTCACAGCCAGCGCCCCTTAATCGTTGCATAGAGGCCCCAGGGCCCACCGATCAGCAGGCCGAAGCCAATCGCCGACAGGCCGAAGGGCGGCGCCCATCCCCAATACGCCATCGTCTGCGCGATCAGCGGCGCGATAAATCCGATGCCGAACAGAAACGGCATGATCTTGAACAGGGACTGCACTGCCTTCTGCATGGCCGTTTACTTAATCTTAAGTATGATCTCCCGCAACCTTGCAGTCGTTTCGGTCGAACGAACGTCGCATTTTGGTGCACCGATGCAGAAAGCGCGCAATGGACAGCAGGCCCTTGCGCGATGCGTGCCACCGCTTATACCTCGCAAATGCAAACGGCCCTGCGAAAGCGGGGCCGTGCGCCAAGAGAACAAGTATTTTGGGAAAATAGAGGGGACACGCGCGTGAATCTAATCACGATCGCAATAGGCTTGGGACTTCTGGCCATACTGTATGGCTTCGTCACCAGTCGCCAGGTGCTCGGCGCAGATGCCGGTAACGCAAAAATGCAGGAAATCGCCGGCGCCATTCAGGAAGGCGCGCGGGCTTACCTAAACCGCCAGTATACGACGATAGGCGTGGTCGGGATCGCCGTGGCGATTATCGTCGGGATCTTCCTCGGCCCGATTTCCGCCATCGGTTTCGTCATCGGCGCGATCCTGTCGGGCGTTGCTGGCTTCATCGGCATGAACATTTCGGTGCGCGCCAATGTCCGCACGGCCGCCGCCGCGCAGACCGGATTGCAGCAGGGTCTCACCCTCGCCTTCCGCGCGGGTGCGATCACCGGAATGCTGGTGGCCGGCCTGGCCCTGCTCGCGATCGCAGTGTTCTTCTACATCCTGATCGGCCCGATGGGGCTGGAACCCAATGGCCGCGAAGTGATCGACGCGCTGGTCGCACTCGCCTTCGGCGCTTCGCTGATTTCGATCTTCGCGCGTCTGGGCGGCGGCATCTTCACCAAGGCTGCTGACGTCGGTGCCGATCTGGTCGGCAAGGTCGAGGCGGGCATCCCCGAAGACGACCCGCGCAACCCTGCGGTGATCGCGGACAATGTCGGCGACAATGTGGGCGACTGTGCCGGCATGGCCGCCGATCTGTTCGAAACTTATGTCGTGACCGTGGGCGCAACGATGGTGCTGACCGCGCTTCTGCTCACCACCGTGGGCGAACTGCTTCTGCCGTTGATGGCCCTGCCCCTGCTGATCGGCGGTGCCTGCATCGTCACTTCAATCATCGGCACCTATTTCGTCCGCCTGGGTGGCGGGACGAATGTGATGGGCGCGATGTACAAGGGCTTCCTCGTCACCGCAGTGCTTTCGATCCCGGCGATCTGGTTCGTCACCAGCTATGCACTGGGCGGCGATATGGCCAGCGTGATCAACCCCGGCACCGACATGGTGCCCTTCAGCGGAACGGACCTGTTCTGGTGCTCGATGGTCGGCCTGGCCATTACCGGGCTGATCATCTGGATCACGGAGTATTACACCGGCACCAACTATCGCCCGGTCCGCTCCATCGCCAAGTCGTCCGAAACCGGGCACGGTACCAACGTGATCCAGGGTCTGGCGATTTCGCTTGAAGCGACCGCCCTGCCCACGCTGGTGATCGTGGCGGGCATTGTCATCGCCTATCAGATCGCCGGGCTCATGGGCATTGCCTATGGCGCCACCGCGATGCTGGCGCTGGCGGGCATGGTCGTGGCGCTCGATGCCTATGGCCCTGTCACCGACAATGCCGGCGGCATTGCCGAAATGGCCGGTCTGGACGACAGCGTTCGGGAAAAGACCGATGCGCTGGACGCCGTGGGCAACACGACCAAGGCGGTGACCAAGGGGTACGCGATCGGATCGGCGGGTCTTGCCGCACTGGTGCTGTTCGCGGCCTACACCACCGACTTGCGGGAGTTCTTCCCCAACGTCACGGTCGATTTCAGCCTTGAAAATCCATACGTGATCGTCGGCCTCCTGCTCGGCGCGCTGCTGCCCTACCTGTTCGGGGCGATGGGCATGACCGCAGTGGGCCGCGCAGCGGGCGACGTGGTGAAGGACGTGCGCGAACAGTTCGCGGCCGATCCGGGCATCATGGCGGGCACGAGCCGTCCCGACTACGCCCGCACAGTCGATCTGGTGACGAAAGCCGCGATCAAGGAAATGATCGTGCCTTCGTTGCTGCCGGTGCTGGCGCCGATCGCCGTCTATTTCGTGATCACGCTGATCGCGGGCCAGGACAACGGCTTTGCCGCGCTGGGCGCACTGCTGCTGGGCGTGATCGTTGGCGGGCTGTTCGTCGCGATTTCCATGACCGCCGGTGGCGGCGCATGGGATAATGCGAAGAAGTACATCGAAGACGGCAATCACGGCGGCAAGGGTTCCGAAGCCCACAAGGCCGCGGTTACCGGCGATACGGTCGGCGATCCTTACAAGGACACCGCCGGTCCGGCGGTCAACCCGATGATCAAGATCACCAACATCGTCGCGCTCCTCCTGCTGGCTGCCCTCGCGGCGGGTTGATCCGCGCCGTCTCGACGGCATCAAACGAAGGGGCACGGAACCGAACGGGTTTCGTGCCCCTTTGCCGTTAAGCCTTCCTAAGCACCCCGATGCTAACCCGCGCGTGCGGCGATCTGCGCCGCGGCTTGTGAAGGTTAACGTGTGGTCAGCGCCTCGCTCGAACGCCAGCATCCCCCGGTCGGGCGCGCAGGTACGCGCGCGCCGGATATGCCCAGCACCGCCTTGTCGGCGATCGACCCTGGCGATCTGAACGCGGCGAGCGCCACCGAATGGGAAGATCTGGCGGGGGACACGGACGAGCCGAACCCGTTCTACGAGCACTGGAGCCTTCTGCCCGCGCTGGAAGCCTTCGGCGGGCATTCGGCCGGGACGATCATGGCCATGCGCTGCGACGGGCGCTTGTGCGGGCTGATTCCGCTTGCGCGGACAGCCGGATATTACGGTTATCCTCTCCCTCATCTGGCCAACTGGAGCCACGACAATCTGTTCGTCGGCAACCCTCTCGTCCGGCGTGGGTACGAGGAGCGCTTCTGGCGCGAGCTGCTCGATCACGCCGATGCCGCGCCGGGTGGCGCGCTGTTTCTGCATCTGGACCGCATGGCGGAAGATGGGCCGCTGTTCGCCGCCCTCGCCCGTGTGGCGGACGATCAGGGCCGCGAATGGGCGGTCGTTCAGCGCGAAGAACGCGCACTGCTGCAATCGGATCTGTCGCCCCAGGCCTATTTCGAAAGCTCGCTCAACGGCAAGAAACGCAAGGAATTGCGGCGGCAGCAAAAGCGCCTGGCCGACGAAGGCGCAATCGGGTTCCAGCGGAGCGACGATGAAACCGGGCTGGACCAATGGATCGAGGAGTTTCTCGCGCTGGAAAAAGCCGGCTGGAAGGGACGCAATGGCTCCGCCCTCGCCGACAATCCGCGCACGCGGGACTGGTTTGCGCAGACCATGCGCGGGGTAGCGGCGCACGGCCGACTGGAGCGGCTGGGTCTGACGCTTGAGGGAAAGCCGATCGCCATGCTGGCCAACTTCATCGCCCCGCCCGGCGCCTTCAGCTTCAAGACCGCTTACGACGAACGCTACGCGCGTTATTCCCCCGGTGTTCTGCTTCAGCGCGAGAATCTCGATCTGCTGACACGCGACGATGTCGCCTGGTGCGACAGCTGCGCCGCGGCGGACCATCCGATGATCGAGCGCATCTGGCGTGAAAAGCGCGCCATGCTGCGGGTGAATGTCGCGATCGGGGGCAAGCTGCGCCGCACGATCTTCCGCCAGGTTCTGCGGGCCGAAGTCGCCCGCCAGTCCAGGAGTATCTAGACGATGGGTATCCAGTCCCCGATCGGCCTTCGCGCCGCCGACGAAAGCCCGCGCCGCGTGTTCGGCGACGCTGCACGCGGCGAATTCGCCGCCTCTTACCCCGAAACGCCGCATGTCCTGCCGCATGGGCTGGAGCAGCACGACCTGCTGACGCTGGATGCCCTGGCGGCTCTTGCCGGGCGGCTTCCGACAAGCTCGATCGAATACAACCGCGGCGATCTTCCGGTCGGGGTCGACGGCAAGCCCGAAGGCACCGGCCTCTCCATAGAGGAGACGATCCACCACATCGCGCGCACCAATAGCTGGGCGGTGCTCAAGAACGTCGAACAAGTGCCGGAATATCAGGCGCTGCTGCTGTCCCTGCTGGACGAGATCCGGCCGCAGATCGAACGCAAGACTGGCGCCATGCTGCGGCCGCAGGGGTTCGTGTTCATCTCCAGCCCCAACGCCGTCACCCCCTATCACTTCGACCCGGAGCACAATATTCTGCTCCAGCTCGTGGGCAGCAAGACGATGACCCAGTTCCCGGCCGGGGATCACCGTTTTGCCCCCGATACGATCCACGAATCCTATCACGCCGGCGGCGCGCGCGAGCTGACCTGGGACGACGCCTTGATCGACGGTGGCCGAGCGTTCGCAATCGGCCCCGGCGAAGCGGTATATGTGCCGGTCATGGCGCCGCACTTCGTCCGCAATGGGCCCGAAAGTTCCATTTCCCTGTCGATCACCTGGCGCAGCGACTGGAGCTTTGCCGAAGCGGACGCCCGGGGGTTCAACCGCATTCTGCGCGGACTGGGCCTGCAGCCCGCTGCGCCGGCACGCTGGCCCGCCACCAACAAGGGCAAGGCCTTCGCCTATCGCGCACTCCGCAAGCTGGGGATGGCCGGTTGACCGCGCCCTGCGCGCATCGCAAAGCGCACGGCATGACCGACCAAACCAGCCCGGAAGCGCTCGTCGCCGATCTTGTCGAACTGCTCACCGTCTCCCCCGCCGGCGCGAACCTGTTCGAAGGCGACGCGCAGAAAGGGGGCGTGGGCCGGGTCTTCGGTGGGCAGATCGTGGCTCAGGCGCTCCAGGCCGCGCAGATCAGCGCGCCCGATGGCATGGTCGCCCACTCGCTCCACGCCTATTTCCTGCGCGGCGGGCGCGAAGGTACGCCAACCGGATACCGGGTAGAGGCCGATTTCGACGGGCGCAGCTTCGCCAATCGCCGCGTGGTGGCGAGCCAGGCCGACCCCGAACGCGGCGACACGCCGATCCTGAACCTCACCGCGAGCTTCCAGCGGCCCGAGGAAGGCCTGTCGCACGACGATTACGCGGTGCCCGAGGTCGCACCGCCCGAAGACCTTCCGACCGACATGGAACAGCGCCGCCGCTTCGTCGAACAGATGGGCGAACTCAGCGAAACGCAGCGCGCCTTCATGCTGCGCCCCCGGGCGATCGAAATGCGCACGGCCGACAGCCTGCACTGGATGAACAGCGACCCGCGGCCGCCGCACGCGCATTCATGGTTCCGCACCGCCGCGCCCCTGCCCGACAGCCCGGAACTGCATCGCGCCGTAATCGCCTATGCCAGCGATTATACCTTGCTGGGCACCAGCGCCCTGCCCCACGGCATAAGCTGGGCGCGGGGCGAGATGGTCGGGGCGAGCCTGGACCATGCCATCTGGTTCCATCGACCGGCCCGCGCCGATGAATGGCTGCTCTACGCCACCGACAGTCCGTGGAGCGGCAATGGCCGCGGCTTCAACCGCGGTCGGATCTTTGACCGTGCGGGGAATCTGGTGGCGAGCGTGGCGCAAGAAGGCATGATCCGGAAGCGCAAGGTCTAAGCCTACCCCCCAGACTCCATAGCAACGTTGTTCTGTGATCCTGCTGAATTCGGTTCGGCATCCGTTGCGCCGTGTCGCGAATACTCGCGCGGGATTGTCGATTGGCCGCAACCCATCCCGGGCGGACGCCAGACAAAGAAAAGGCCCCGCGAAGGGGCCTTTTCAAAAACAGTAACTTAGGATCTCAATTGAAGATCCAGTCCCAGATCGACAGATACATAATTCATCTCCTGCTGCAAGACGCGCAGAAGGAGTACGTTAACCATCTATGTTTGTAAACTGTTAACTATGTTTGATGGCGAAGCATCGGATGATCCCGTTGTAAATCAAGAATTTCCTGTAGTCCGGAAAGGACCATGGGCCTGGCAATGTGATAGCCCTGGCCAATATCGCATCCCAGATTGCGCAGAAGTTCGAAGGTTTCTTTGTCTTCGATTCCCTCCGCCACGGAAACCAGCTTCGCCTCTCTCGCCAGCCGGATGACGTTGCTCACGATCGCGCGAGCGGTCTGGGATCGGTGCATGTTCTGGACGAACATCTGGTCGATCTTCAGCTCGTCGAACGGCAGCTCGTACAGGGCTTCCAGATTGGCGCTGGCGACACCGAAATCGTCGATCGACAGCCTGACCCCCAGCCGGCCAATCTGCTCGAACACGTCGCGCGCCGCCGAAAAATCCTCGATCCTGGCAGTCTCCGTAACTTCGATGGTCAATTGCCGGGCATCCGCCGAATGGGTGGCGAGGCTTTTCTCGATCAGTTCGGCGATACGGCTGTCCACAAACTGGATCGCCGAAACATTGACCGACATTCGCGGGTTCTGGCCCGCGCGAGCCATATCCGCCATCGCGTCCAGGCTTTTGCCAAGAATCCGCTTCGTCAGTTCGTCGAGCCGACCCACGCGTTCGCATTGAAGAATGAAGCGGGACGGGGGAATTTCGCCGCGCTCCACATCGACCCAGCGCGCCAGTGCCTCGACGCCCACGATCGTACCGTCGTTCATCGCGACTTGCGGCTGGAGCTTGATGGAAATGCGATCTTCCGAAAGCGCGCTTTCGAGCCTCGCCTGCAGCGAATAATCCCATTCCTCGCTATCCGCGGCGAAATCCGAAATGATGAACACCGGGCGATAGGCTTCGCGCGCCTGATCCGCTGCGGCAATCGCCGCGCTCAGGCGGCTGGAGATCGATTTTCCGGGGGATTCATCGACGCCGATGGTCATGGAGACATCGAGCACCCGGCCGGAAACCGTGATCGACTGCGACGCCACGGCACGCAGCCCTTCCAGGTGTTCGGCAAGATCCTGATAGTCCGCGCTGCTGACGACGAAGGCGAAGTATTTCCCGCCATCGTAGTAGATCGTCGACCGTGCATCGCCCAAGGCGAGCCGCGATGCCAGCTGGCGCAGGTATTTCCCCTGATCGGCGGGGGACAAGGTCGCAAATACGGCATCGAGACGAGCGATCTTGGCAACAACCACCGAAGATTTTTCCGCAGGTCGGTCTCCGAAGTCGCGTTGCAGAGCCACGAAGTTGGGCAATTTGCTGCGCGGCTCGATGTAAAGGTGGCGGCGTTTGAAGTTAACCGTGGCGCGCTGCGCAGCATATACCGCCGCGAATGCCAGAACACTGGCAAACGCCGTCCTGATTCCCAACTGCGCCGTGGCAAGGAAGAATGCCACCAGCGTTGCGCCCCACAGCAGATAGATCAGTCGCCTGGTTCGCGGACGGGATGAGGCGGCAATACCGACCATCAGAGTCAGACCGAACGCCCCGACCACCCAATACCAGTTCAGGTTTCTGCCAGAGCCGCGAAGGACAGTTTCCGCTGCCATCACATGAATAAGGCTGGAAGGGCCAAACCCTTGCCCCGGAATCTTGACGATCCTCGCCTCGCTACCTGCCGGCCCCAACACCACCGATTTGCCAGATAGATTTGCGCTCGAACCGAGTTCGTCGCCAATCTTGTCCAGATCGTATTGTGGCACCTCCTCCAGATCGATGGTGTAATCGGGGAAAAGAGCATCATCGTGGCGGTGAGCCGCCGACAGCACTCGCCACAGGGCGGGCAATGTCTCGGAACCTTCTGAATACTCGGGTTCTAATCCCCAAACAAAACCTAGGAAGTCCGTTTTGTAGTCGCTGCTGACGACCAGCATTCCGCGTTCGAAGAACGGATCATTGCCACGAACCAATCGTCCCTCGTCAAAATCTCGGCGGACTGATTTGGTCAGAAAGGCATCGTCCCCCATAGCCGTCAGTTCGTTGCGTAGCGACGCATCCAGAGCCTCCACGCTGCTGCGGTAGATCGGCATGTCGATGAAGACTCGTTCGACCCCGGCATCATTCAGAAGACGCAGGGAACGCAGCAACCGTCGATTTTTTGCGGCTTCGCCCGTTGCATCCGGCCCATGCTCCACCTCGACGAACACGATTTCGCCGCTGGGCTGGTGGTCGAACAGCTTCGCCTGGAGCGACCAGACGGTGATATCCAGAGGTCGCAGGATCGTCGTTATGGCGACAAGCACCGCGATCCCTACGGCGATGGCCGCATGGCGCAACCTTTCGGATGCGATCAGGTTTCGTGCCACTGGCAACAATGCAGCATCCCTTGTTCGCAGCTGCCTTAGGGGAACATCGTAAACATCATGTTTCCGGCAATGGCCCGATTGCGGCAAAACGCCGCCAAACGGCTGCCTTCGATTGGTAAATGCCGTGCGGGCCTTACCCGGCAGCGATCACGCCCGCCGGCTGCGATGCAACATGTCGGCCACTATACACGAAAACCGTGCAAGGGCACGAATTGCATTCAAGCCGGCGGATGCGACATGGCGAAGGGCGCTACCGGGGCACGGCGACCCGGGCGCACCGATGGGGTGCTTCGCGCGTTATCCCGCTCCAGGTCGCGGTGTCGCCGGACACCTGCAGACGATAGCCAGCCCGGTTCTCGAAAACGGACGCGCCGACCGACTGCTTCCCGCGGACATAGACCGGGGCGGCGTTCCCCTTGACCACGGTGGCCCCCCCATGCGCGAAGGTTACCTTCAGCATCGAACCGTCCTGGCAACTGAAATAGCTGCTTTTCCCCGGTCCGCCGGTCGCGCATGCCGCAAGTCCCAGACCAAGCGCCGCGATGATGGCAATCCTGTGCATATATCGTCTCCTTGCATCGACGATCCGTGCGGTGCGTCGGCATGCCCCCGGCGCGTATCGACAGACCTCCTGAACGGCCTCCAGCCGCGATCCGAATGTCGGCCGCAATGGTTTAGTGCAGGTTAATGCCGGAGTGTCTTGCGCGATCGGCTTGCGGGGAACGCCCGGTGCGTTTCGCTACCCTGCCGGATGATAGAAATCGTAAATCTTCTGCGCGACTGCCGCGCTGATGCCCGGGGTCCGCTTGAGATCCTCCAGCGCGGCCGCGCGCACTTTGCCTGCAGTGCCGAACCGCAGCAGCAGCGCGCGCTTGCGACTGGGGCCGATCCCCGGAATCTCGTCGAGCGGAGAGGCGCTGATCGCCCGGCTGCGCTTTGCCCGGTGGGCGCCGATGGCGAAGCGGTGCACTTCATCGCGCAGCGTCTGGAGGTGGAACAGCAGGGGGGAATTGGTCGGCAGGGTCTTCTCGCGCCCGTCGGGGAAATGGAACACTTCGCGCCCTTCGCGCCCGTGATGCGGGCCCTTGGCGATCGCGATCAGGGGCACGTCCTCGATCCCCAGTTCCTCCAGCGCGTCGCGCACCGCCGACATCTGGCCCTTGCCCCCGTCGATCAGCACCAGGTCGGGCCAGGTGTCGCCGTCGCGGTCCGGGTCTTCCTCCAGCGCGCGGGCGAAGCGGCGGGTCATGACTTCGCGCATCATCCCGAAATCGTCGTTGCTTTGCGCCGTGCGGATGTTGAACTTGCGGTACTGGTTCTTGATGAACCCTTCCGGCCCGGCGACGATCATCGCACCCACGGCCTTCGCACCCTGGATATGGCTGTTGTCGTAAACCTCGATCCGGCGGGGCGGCTCGGCCAGTTCGAAGAATTCGGCCAGCTCGCGGTTGATCCTGGCCCGGGTCCCGCTTTCCGCCAGGCGCCGCTCCAGCGCCTCGACCGCGTTGCGGCTTGCCTGCTCCATCAGCCGGCGGCGCTCGCCACGCTGGGGAACGCTGATCTCCACCCGATGGCCCGCGCTTTCGCCCAGCGCCTCGGCCAGGAGCGCCTGTTCGGGCAGCGCGCGGTCGACCAGCACCGTGCGCGGGGGCGGCACTTCCTCGTAAAACTGGGCCAGCACGTCGGCGAGGACGTCCGCATCCTCCACGTCCTGCGTGTGGGTGGGGAAGAACGCGCGGTGCCCCCAGTTCTGCCCGCCGCGAACGAAGAACGCCTGGATGCCGACCTGCCCGCCCTTCGAAGCGAGCGCGAAAACATCGGCATCGCCGACGCCGGCGGCATTGACCGCCTGGCTCGCCTGGATCGCGGTCGCGGCGCGCAGCCGGTCGCGCAACATGGCCGCGCGTTCGAAATCGAGGTCTTCGGCGGCCTGGGCCATCTGCGCCTCGATCTTGTTCTGCACCGCGCCCGACCGGCCGGAGAGGAAATCCTTCGCCTCCTGCACCAGTTCGCCATAGGCCTCCGGCTCGATCCGGCCGACGCAGGGGGCGGAGCAACGCTTGATCTGGTAGAGCAGACATGGCCGGTCACGGCGGGAGAAAAAGCTGTCTGTGCAGGATCTTAGCAGGAACAGTTTCTGCAGGGCATTGATTGTGGTGTTGACCGATCCGGCGCTGGCGAAGGGGCCATAATAATTGCCTTTCGCCCGCCGCGCGCCGCGGTGCTTCATGATCCGGGGAAATTCATGATCGGCGCGCAAGAGGATGAAAGGAAACGATTTATCGTCGCGCAGCAGGACATTGTACGGCGGGCGGAAGCGCTTGATCAGCTGCGCTTCGAGCAGAAGGGCCTCGGCCTCGGAATTGGTGGTGACGATTTCCATCCGCCGGGTCTGGCTGACCATGCGCCGCAGCCGGTTCGAAAGGTTCGCGACCTGGGTATAGTTCGCCACCCGGTTGCGCAGCGCCCGCGCCTTGCCGACATAGAGCACGTCGCCGCGGGCATCGAGCATCCGGTAGACGCCCGGCTTCGGGCGCAGGGTCTTCACCGTGTCGCGGATCGCCGCCACCCCAGCCTCGATATCCGGCTGGGTGCTGCCCTTGACGGTATATGTGGCACGGTCTTCGTTGAAGCGCTCGGCGCCTCTGGGGTCGTGCGGGGTTCCGGCGGGGGTTCGCGACATGGGCCTGACATAATCGTTGCGCCGCAAATGGGAACCGGCGACGCACAAGCGCGCGTTAAGGTCCGCATCCCTATCGCGGGTGCGAGCGCCAGCGCCTATGCTGGCCTGCACGAGAATCAGGAGTTCGACAGATGATGAAGAAAATGATCGCCATCGTGGCCTTGGGCGCCTCGGTCGTGACGCTGGCCGCCTGCAATACGGTCAAGGGCCTGGGCCGCGACATCGAGTCGGTCGGCGAAGCGGGCGACCGCGCGATCTGACCGCGCTTGCCATTCCGGCGGGCTTCTCTACCGCGCCCGGGATGCAGGATTACGACATCATCGTGCTGGGTGGCGGGGCCGCCGGGCTGATGTGCGCCGCGGTCGCCGGGCAGCGGGGCCGCCGCGTGCTGGTGCTGGAGCGCGCGGCCGAAGTCGGGCGCAAGATCCTGATTTCCGGCGGCGGGCGGTGCAATTTCACCAATATCCACACGGCCCCCGACCGCTACCTGTCCGCCAACCCGCATTTCGCCAAGTCGGCGCTGAGCCGGTACACCCCGCACGATTTCCTCGCGCTGGTCGAACGCCACGCAATCGCCTGGCACGAGAAGACGCTGGGCCAGTTGTTCTGTGACGGGTCGGCGCGCCAGATCGTCGCCATGCTGCTGGACGAATGCGCAGCGGCGCAGGCCGCCGGCGGCCAGGTGGATGTTCGCTGCGGGGAAGAGATCGGCGATGTCGCGCGCGTCGACGGCCGGTTTGACGTCACGACGCCAGGCGGCACCCAATCCGCCCCCGCGCTCGTGATCGCCACCGGCGGGCCTTCCATTCCCAAGATGGGCGCGAGCGATTTCGCCTACCGCCTCGCGCGGCGTTTCGGCCTGCGGATCGTCGAGCCGCGCCCCGCGCTGGTGCCGCTGACGCTGGGCGGCGAAGATGTCCTGTTCCGCGAGCTTTCGGGCGTTTCCGCGCCGGTCGAGGCGCGCTGCGGCCGCGCCGCCTTTCGCAAGGCGGCGCTGTTCACCCATCGCGGGCTGTCGGGCCCGGCGATCCTGCAAGTCTCTTCCTACTGGCGCCCGGGCGACGAAGTGGCGATCGACTTCCTGCCCGGCACCGCGCCCGAGTGGCTGGTCGAGGCGAAGCGGCAGACCCCCCGCGCGCATCTGCGCACCGTGCTGGGCGAACGCCTGCCCGACCGGCTGGCGACGACGCTGGCCGAGAGGATCGGCCTGTCCGGCGATCTCGGCAACCTGCCCGACAAGCGCCTGCGCGCCGCCGGGCAGGCGCTGTCCGACTGGCGTTTCCACCCGAACGGGAGCGAGGGCTTCGCCAAGGCCGAGGTGACCCTGGGCGGCATCGCCACGAGCGAGCTGTCGTCGCGGACGATGGAAGCCGGGTCCGTCCCCGGCCTCTACACGATTGGCGAGGCGGTGGACGTGACCGGCTGGCTGGGCGGTTACAACTTCCAGTGGGCCTGGGCGAGCGCAGTCGCCGCCGGCAACGCGCTCGCCGAACCGCGGGGCTGACGGCCCGCTTCGGCCCTGCCGAAGACGAGCCTAGAACAGCTTGCGGAATTCGATTTCGAACGTGCGGCCCAGCGGATCGGTCAGCAGTGGCTGATAGCTGAGCGGCACCGCGCCGGTGCTATCGGTCACCCGCTGGCGTGCGTCGAACAGGTTGTCCACCCGCAGCGACAGGCGCGCACCCTTCCAGAAGCCCGGCGTATCGCCCGCCAGCCATTTCTGCTGGTCGAGCGCAACGAAGGCGCGCAGATCGAACTTCGCGATATCGTCGAAGAACAGGTCCTGCGATCCCGGCAGCCCGCTGCCGTCGATGCGGGTGGCCGACTGGTAATTGCCCGAAAGCCGCAGGCCGACGCCCTTGTAGAACACCCCGCCTTCCAGCTCGATCTTGTGGCGCGGGATGCCGCTGCCGATCGCCTCGCCGCTCAATTGGTCGAGCACCGGGCCGCCGGGCGCCACGAGCACTTCGTTCTCGAACTCGATCGAATGGTAGAGGCCCAGGTTCCAGCGGCCCTGCCCGTCGCCGCCACGGCCGAAGCCGCCACGGCCACCACCGCCCCGTCCGCCGCCGCCGGCACGCGGGCGCCCGTCACCGCCCGCGCCTGCTTCACCACCGCCCGGCGGAGGGCCGCCTTCGGCCCCCGGTTCGGGCATGGCGCAGACCCGCTCGCGGAACGCGGCGAGCCGCGCCGGGTCGATCTGGCCGTTTTCACCGGTGATCCGCGCCCGGACCTGTTCGGGCAGGGCATCGACATCGACCGGTGCCGCCGGATCGGCGCAGAGCGTCTGACGCAAGGCGGTGAACCGTTCCGAGTCCATGCGGCGGAACTGTCCACCGGCGGCGGCGCCTTCCTCGCTGCAGAAGCGTTCGCGCAGCATCGCGATCCGTGCGGGATCGATCTGCCCGTCGTCGCCCTTCAACCGCGCAAGCATCCGTTCGGGCAAGCCGGAAAGATCGGGCATTTCGCCTTCGGGCGTGGCGCAGAACCGCTGGCGCATTTCGGCCATGCGCGCCGGATCGAACCGGCCACGCCGTTCGCCGTCGGCCTGCGGGGTAGAGGCAGAAGCACGCGCCGGTGCCGGCGGCCCTTCGCCGCCGTTGGCTGGCGGCTGGGGAGCAGCAGCCGCGGCGGCGGTGCGCATGCCCCGCCCTCCGCGTTCGCCACCGCCGCTTGCGCTGCCCGCACTCTCCACCTCTTCCTTGCCCACCCGGCCGAAGAGGTTGATGCCGTAGCGCAGCCGCGAACTTTTGGTGCCCGCGAAAGTCACCGGGCGACGGTCGATCGAAATCAGGTTGCCGCCCCCGTCGCGCACCACACGGTCGGGGAAAGCGGCCTCTATCGCAGGCGTCAGCAGCGGGAACGACTGCGTGACGTCATCCGATCGGTTGCGGAAGTATTCGACCACGATGTTGGCGCGATCGAACAGGTCCAGCTCGTAATTGGCGGCCAGCTTGATGTCGCGCTGCGTTTCGGCGGCCAGACCGGGATTGCCGCCCGTCACGATAGTGGCCAGCACGCTTTCACCGCGGCTGAAATCGTACACCGGCACGTTGAAATCGGTGATCACCGGATCGCCCAGTTGCGAAAGGCTGGGGGCCGCTTCGCGCCAGATATAACTGGCCTGGAGCGAAAGGCGCTCGGTCGGGCGCCAGGCCAGGCCGGCAGTGGCATTGGCCAGCGTGCCGAAATCGGAGAGGTGATCGACCCCGGCGGCCAGGTTGAGGTTCACTTCGCCCAGCGCGCCCAGGAACCCTTCACGCTCGCTGGCAATCGGCAGGCCGACATTGACCCCGGCGTTCAGGTTGCCGCGCGTCTGCGCCAGTTCGCCCGCGTCCGAACGGGTATCGGTGCTTTCGATCCGGTTCCACGAATAGCCGCTGTCGAAGGTTACCCGCGCCTCGCCCGCCGGCAGCATGAAGGGCGCGCCGCGCAGCGTCGTCTTGAAATCGGCCGAATAGGTCGTGCTGTCGGCGCGGTCCACGCTGCCCGGCGCGATCGCGGGCAGCACACCGTCGATTTCCAGTTCCCCGGCATCGACCAGATCCTGCAGCACGCCGGTATCGCGCCGCGCGTCGATCAGCGATGTGCTGTCGGCCCGGCTGGCATCGAGCGTGGCATCGAGCATCCAGTCGCCGACCGGCTTGTTCAGCGAGCCGCCGAACGAATAGGTGGTCGACCGATTGCGCCGTTCCAGCGGATCGTCGTCGATCGTGCGCACCGCGCTTGCGCCGCCATCGGTCAGCGTCACGACGTCGAGGCCGGAAAGCGAGCGGCTGAAGCTGCGCTCTATCCCCGCGTTAAGCGAATATGTGCCCGAACCGGGGGCCTCGCCCAGACTGTCGTTGATCGTGGCGTCGAGTTCCCAGCTTTCCGCATCGGAGCGCAGGCTGCGGAACGGTGCAGGGTCGGGGTCGCCCGCCACCGTGGGTGTGCTGCCGGGGGTCTGCACGATATCGCGCTCGTCCTCTGTCAGCATCGAATTGGTGTTGAACTCGAAACCGATATTGGTCCGGCGCGATCCATTGATGGTCAGCTGCGACAGTTCGATCTCGCCGTTCGCCGTGCCGCCGCGATCGGGACCGCCATATTCCAGCTCGACTTCGCGAGAGGCAAAGTTGTCCTTCAGGATGAAGTTGATCACCCGCTGGTCCGCCGGATAGCCGAATTGCAGCGCCACCTCTTCGGGCAGGACTTCGACTTTCTCGATCGCCTCGGGCGGATAGCGGCGGAACTCACGGAAACCGCCGACGCGCTGGCCGTTGACGAGGAACACCGGCCGGCCCGATCCGCGCCCGCGGCCCGATCCGGTCTGGGGGGCGAGCAGCTCGATCAGTTCCTCGATCGACCCCGCGCCGTAGGATGCGATTTCCTCGGCATCCAGCTCGAACACCGGGGGTACATCGGTATCCACCTGGCCGCGAATACGCTCCGCCGTGACCACGATTTCGGCGTCGTCTTCGCCGCTGCCCGTATCGCCGCCCTGGGCAATATCGGGCGCGGCAGACGGATCGACCTGGGCGAAAGCCGGGGCGATGGCGAATGCGGCAATGGCGAGGAAAGATGCGGTGCTGGACAGTCTCGGCAAGGTTTCATTCCCTTTTGTCGTTACCCTCACCCCTGGCCCGCAAGTGCCAAGGCGGGGGCTGGCGTGCAATCCCCGGGCGCGTAACGATTTGTCGCACGAACCTTTCCGCAGGATTGACGAGGCAACACCGGATTGACGGACAAGGCTTCCCTTTTGGCTCACGCGCCGCTAAAGGGCGCGCCCGATCAAACACATTCGCATGGAACGATTACTGGATGGCCAAAGAAGAACTCCTCGAAATGCGCGGCAAGGTGGTGGAGCTGCTACCCAACGCGATGTTCCGGGTCGAGCTCGAAAACGGTCACGAGGTTCTCGGTCATACCGCGGGCAAGATGCGCAAGAATCGCATCCGCGTGCTCGTGGGGGACGAGGTGCTGTGCGAGCTGACGCCTTACGACCTGACCAAGGCGCGGATCACTTACCGCTTTATGCCCGGACGCGGCGGCCCGGGGCCGCAATAAGCGGTGCCGCCCCCTGCCCCGGCCCAGCGGACTGCTCCGGCAGTCTCACGGATCGCGGGCCTAGCGTGGTGGGCACGAAGCTCACTCCCCTGCAACGCCGCGATCTCCTCCAGGCTCGGCTGGGATATCGAACTTCGGCTTACGGCGTGAATCCATGACCGACCGCACCACTCCGCCGCCTGCGCGCGCGGATGCAGCCCCTGCCCTGGTTCTCGCATCCGCCAGCCCGCGCCGGCGCGAGCTGCTGGCGCGCCTGGGGGTGGAGCCGGCTGCCATCGCGCCTGCCGACATCGACGAGACACCGCATCCGGCGGAACTGCCGCGGGTCTATGCCGCACGCATGGCGCGGGAGAAGGCCCAGGCCGCGGCCGATCCGGCGCGCTACGTGCTCGCCGGCGATACGGTCGTCGCGGCCGGGCGGCGTATTCTGCCCAAGGCCGAAGACGAGGCGACCGCGCGCACCTGCCTGCAATTGCTGTCGGGCCGGCGGCACCGCGTGTTCTCCTCGGTCGCGCTGCTCTATCCCGACGGGACCCTGCGCGAACGGCTGAGCGAGACGAGCGTGCGCTTCAAGCGTCTCTCCCGCGAAGAGCTCGACGCCTATATCGCCGGCGGCGAATGGCACGGCAAAGCCGGGGGCTACGCGATCCAGGGCGCGGCGGAAGGGCTGGTGGCGTGGATTCAGGGCAGCCATTCGGGCGTGGTCGGCCTGCCGCTGTTCGAAACGCGCGCGCTGCTGCTGGCAGCGGGCTTCCGCCTTGGCTGATTGGCTGATCGAGGAAGGGATTGGCGAACACCGCGCGGTGCGGATCGCCGATGGCCGGATCGTGGAATCGCAAGTGGAATGGCCGGGCCGGGCGGCGCCGGGGCACGTGCTCGACGCGCGGCTGGTGGCGCGCACCGCCGGTTCCGCTCGCGGCACGGTGGCATTGCCCGGCGGGGAGGAGGCGCTCGTCAGCCGCCTCCCGCGCGAGGCCGCCGAAGGGGCCGCACTGCGGGTCGAGATCGTGCGCGCCGCAATCGGGGAACGGGGCCGCAGCAAGCTGGCGCAGGCGCGGCCCAGCGCCGCGCCGCCCGCTACGCCCACGCTGGCCGAACGCCTCTCCGCCGCCGGGCACGCGGCGCGCGTGGTCCACGCCTTCCCGCCCTGCGACTGGGACGATCTGATCGGCGAGGCTTTCGACGCGCGGATCGATTTTGCGGGCGGCGCGCTGCTCTTCGCCCCGACGCCGGGGATGACGGTGATCGACATTGACGGGCCCCGGCCGCCGCGCGAACTGGCGCTTGCCGCCTGCGCGCCCATCGCCGCCGCGCTGCGCCGTTTCGGGCTGGGCGGGACGGTCGCGATCGATTTCCCCACCCTCCCCGCGCGGGAGGACCGCCGCACGGTCGATCGTGCGCTGGGGGCGGCGCTGGAAGGCTGGCCGCACGAACGCACGGCGATGAACGGCTTCGGCCTCGTCCAGCTCGTCGCGCGGCTGGAGCGGCCCTCGCTCCTCCACCTTGCGCATGTCGCCCCCGCTGCGCTCGCCGCGCGGCGTCTGCTTCGCCGGGCGGAGCGGGTGGCGGAGCCGGGGGCGCTGCTGCTTTCCTGCCACCCGGCCGTCGCCGCGCAAGTTGCCCCTCCCTGGCTGGAGGAGCTGACCCGCCGCACCGGCCGGACGGTGCGGGTCGAATCCGACGCCGCCCTTGCCCCGGAGGCCGGTTTCGCGCAGGCGGTGTCGGCATGACCAAGCCCCGCCCCTGCCCGATCTGCAAGAAGCCACGCAGCGAGGAATTCACCCCCTTCTGCTCCGCCCGCTGCCGCGACCGCGACCTCGCGCAGTGGTTCACCGATGGCTATGCCGTGCCCGGCCGCCCCGCCTCCCCCGACGAGATCGCGACGGAGGACTGATTCCCCCCTTGCCAAGCCCGGCAGCCTTCGCCATAGGGCCGCTTCCAACCGCTCGCAGGCCTTTCCAGGGCCGTTCGCAGAGTGCGCCCAGGTAGCTCAGTTGGTAGAGCATGCGACTGAAAATCGCAGTGTCGGCGGTTCGATTCCGTCCCTGGGCACCATAGCCCACCTCCCAGCGCTCTCCCCCCTGCCCCCCGCAGGCGAAATTTTCATTTTCCTACACGGCGATTTTTTGCTCCATCCTGCAAAATGACCCGCCAAACAGACAATCGCGAGACCCGCCAGCCCGTTCAGGAGATCCTCCGCAGCGGGGGCGAGCTGCCCGCCTTCACCCCCGTCCCGCGCAAGTGCCGCCGCCACGACGGCTGGACCGAGACGCGCCAGCGCCGCTTTA
Organism: Pelagerythrobacter marensis; assembly: GCF_001028625.1. Lineage (NCBI taxonomy): Bacteria > Pseudomonadati > Pseudomonadota > Alphaproteobacteria > Sphingomonadales > Erythrobacteraceae > Pelagerythrobacter > Pelagerythrobacter marensis. The sequence goes on from NZ_CP011805.1 coordinate 1,187,215, forward strand.
TCGAGGCCCTGGCCGACACCGGCAGCGTCGATGCCGCCTGCCGCGCGGTGAACATGAGCACGGTCGGCGCATACCACCTGCGCCGCCAGCCCGGCGCCGGCAGCTTCCGAGCGGCGTGGGAAGCCGCACTCGCCCTCGGCGTGCAGAGGATCGAGGATGTCGCGATGGAACGCGCGCTGCACGGGGTGGAGGTGCCGGTCTATTCCTACGGCAAGCTGGTCGGCACCCGGCGCAGTTACAACGACCGGCTGCTGATGTTCATGCTGCGAAACCGCGCCCCCGAACGCTTCGCCGAAGGCAGGGCGAAAGGCATGAACGCGATCGGCAAGATGGAGCTGGAGCGGCTGAAGAAAGAGTGGCGCGCCGAGTGGGAGAAGGAGGAGGACGAGGCGCTCGCCGGCATCGACGACAGGCTGGAAAAGATGCGCGAACGTCACCTCCTCTACATGAGCCCCCGCACCCGCGCCCTCCACGACGCCTACGAAACCGCCCGGCAGGAGGATGAGGCCAACGGCTACGATCCGTTCAAGGACCCGGAACACCCGGTCTACATCGAGCGAAACGCGCAAAGCCCCACCCCGCTCCCCGAACTCCCCGCCCCGGCGGAGGATGGGGGCGACGAGAACACCGAAGCCGAACCCGCCCCCGAAACCGGCCCCCGCATCAGGAGCCTGAAGGATGACGGCTGGTAACCTCCTCCCCTCCCGCTTGCGGGAGGGGCCGGGGGTGGGCATGGGCCGGCGACGGCCCACCCCGCTGCAACTAACCTCACCTACGGTTCGGCAAGTTTCGCTACCCCTCCCGCAAGCGGGAGGGCGCCACCTCAGTAATTAATGACTGAAGGGACTGCCGTTGCACCATTAACTAAATGATTTCCGAATTTAAATTAAACAGCCACACCGCGTCTCCACTCGATTTCCTGACATTTACGGTAAGGAAATAGTTGCGCCGTGGCACTAACTCGGTAATTTGCCGTGTAAAGGTGGCTGGGGGGTAGTATGGAATTGGAAGCGAAGCTCGCTGAGCTGACAAAGGTTGTTCGCGAGCACCGTGAGGTCCTCCTTACCGAGGAGGCGGCAAAGAATGCTCTGGTCATGCCGTTCCTGCAAGCTCTCGGCTATAACGTGTTCAACCCCGCCGAGGTAGTCCCGGAGTTCACCTGTGACGTAGGGACCAAAAAAGGCGAGAAAGTTGATTATGCTATCTGCCACGATGGCAAGATTTCTATTCTCGTTGAATGCAAGCCCGCCAGCTCTGAGCTCAACCTCAACCATGCGTCTCAATTGTTTCGTTATTTTTCGGTTACTGAGGCTCGCGTAGCAATTCTCACCAATGGCGTGATGTTTAAATTCTTTTCGGACATCGACAGCCCTAACAAAATGGATGAAAGGCCGTTCTTCACGTTTCAATTAGATGCCGTGAAGAAAACTGATATTCACACGCTTTCAGGCTTCACGAAAAGTGATTTTAATATTGAAACGATTGTCGCCGAAGCGGGCAATCTTAAGATGCAGAGCTTGGTAGCAAAAGAACTTGAGAAAGAATTTGCCGATCCGTCTGAAGAATTCATTCGCCTTGTGGCAAGCCGTGTTCATGATGGCCGCATAACGGCAGCGATCAAAGAAAATTTCAAAAGTCTAATTACCGCCTCGATTAATTCATTGATACGGGACAAGGTGAATGATCGTCTAACCTCCGCGCTGCAGGCGTCCAATCCATCTGATTCAAAGGAAAGCGAGCAGTCTGCAACGCTGGAAGAAGATGGTGTGGCTACGACCCAAGATGAAATCGACGGCTTTAACATTATCCGTGCGATCGGTTCGCGGGTAGTACCTCCTACTCGCATTATTATGCGTGATGCGAAATCCTACTGTGCAGTATTGCTCGATGACAACAATCGCAAGACGATCGCGCGCTTACATTTCAACAGTTCCACAGCTCGCTATCTTGGAACCTTTATAGGAAAGATGGAGACGCGACATTCCATCTCCGACCCAGTCGACTTATACAAATTCGAAGAACAAGTCGTCGCACGCATTTCCGAACTTGAAGAGTAGTTCTCGTTTTATCCTCGCGGCATCGGCACTCATGGATCTGAACAAGATCGAGTAACCTCTTCGCTCAAGCCCATGTAACCGCTAGCCAGTGCTCCGCCGCCTTGGGCAGCCCGATTTGAGATGTCTTCATGATCTGCTTGAGATCAGCGACATCCACAATGCGCGCCCGACGATCGTCCTTGCCGCCTCCACCCACTGCGCATACAATATGCGCATGAACGCCCCATCCAACGCCGCTCGCAAGGCCACCAACGTCTCGCTCGACGCCAGCTTCGTTGCCGAGGCCAAGGCGCTTGGGATCAATATCTCGCAGGCATGCGAGCGCGGGTTGATCGAGACGGTGAAGGAAGCGCGATCGGCGCTGTGGCAGGAAGAAAACCGCGAGGCGATCGAATCCTCGAACGTGTGGGTCGAAAAAAAACGGGTTGCCGCTCGCCAAACATCGGCTCTTCTAGCGTGGCACAGTTCGATGTGTATGCGAACCGGTCGGGACGCGGCTTCCTGCTCGATTGCCAGGCAGACCTGCTGAGCCATCTGAACGTCCGCTTCGTGGTGCCGCTGCTCTTGCCCGGGGACGGGCCCGTGCCGGCGCGCCATCTCAACCCCGCCTTCGAAATCGACGGCGAGTTGCACCTTATGGTGACTCAATATGCGGGTGCGGTCGAACTGCGCGAACTGGGTCGCCGGGTGACTTCCCTTGCGAAGCACAACCGCGAGATCATGAACGCGCTCGATTTTCTGCTTACCGGGGTGTGATCCCCCACCCCACCTACTTCTTCCGCTTCTTCCTCGCCGCATATTTCGCGTCGCGGGCGGCTTTCAGTTCGGCTTCGGTCTTTTCGGGTTTGGCAGCCTCTTTCGCGGCCGCTTCTGCGGCGGCCTGTTTGTCGGCCTTGGCCTGAGCGATCGCGGCCTTGCGGGCGGCGCTTTTTTCGGCGGCGGCGGCTTCGCGGGCGAGGCGGGCCTGTTTGCGCTGCGCCTCCACCTCCGGGTCCACCGGGGGTCGTTCGGCGTGTTTCTTCAGCGCCTTTTCACGGGCCTTCTGGGCGCGCGCGGTGCGTTCTTCGAAGCTGGGTTCTTTAAATCCGGGCATGATGGGCGGGCTCGTTTCTGGTTGGCCGGCGCGCGCGCCGGCGATTGATTCGGGGTGGAATGGCGCGGTGGAGGGCGCGGGTGCCCCCTACCATAGGGCGGAGGGTCCCCGCCCGGTCAGAAGAGGACTTTACTCCTCCCCCATCCTCAGCGCCGCGATAAACGCTTCCTGCGGAATGGACACGTTACCATATTCGCGCATCCGTGCCTTACCCTTCTTCTGCTTTTCCAGCAGCTTCTTCTTGCGCGTGATGTCGCCGCCATAGCATTTGGCGGTCACGTCCTTGCGCAGGGCGGCAATGGTTTCGCGGGCGATCACCTTGCCGCCAATCGCGGCCTGGATGGGGATTTTGAACAGGTGGCGCGGGATCAGGTCCTTCAGCCGCTCGCACATGCCGCGGCCGCGCTCTTCGGCGACCGAGCGGTGGACGATCAGCGACAGCGCATCGACCGGCTCGTTGTTCACCAGGATGTTCATCTTGACCAGATCGCCTTCGCGCAGGCCGATCTGTTCATAATCGAAACTGGCATAGCCGCGGCTGATCGATTTCAGCCGGTCGTAGAAATCGAACACGACTTCGTTCAGCGGCAGCTCGTACGTCACCTGCGCGCGGCCGCCGACATAAGTCAGATCGGTCTGAATACCGCGCCGGTCCTGGCACAGCTTGAGGATGGAGCCGAGGTATTCATCGGGCGTGTAGATCACCGCCTTGATCCACGGCTCCTCGATCCATTCGATCCGGTTGGGATCGGGATAGTCGGCCGGATTGTGCAGCTCGATCGTCTTGGCCTCCTCGGTCTTCGAGTGGCCGAGGCGGATGCGGTAGACCACGCTGGGCGCGGTGGTGATCAGGTCGAGGTCGTATTCGCGGGTCAGCCGTTCCTGGATGATTTCCAGGTGCAGCAGGCCGAGGAAACCGCAGCGAAAGCCGAAGCCCAGCGCGGCGCTGCTCTCCGTCTCGAAACTGAAGCTGGCATCGTTGAGCCGCAGGCGGCCGATGCTCTCGCGCAGCTTGTCGAAATCCGCCGCATCGACCGGAAACAGGCCGCAGAACACCACCGGCTGCGGCTCGCGGTAGCCGGGCAGCGCCTTGTCCGCCCCGCCCTTCACCGTGGTGATCGTGTCGCCGACGCGGGCCTGTTCGACTTCCTTGATCTGCGCGGTGATGAAGCCGATTTCGCCGGGGCCGATTTCGGGCAGGTCGACGCGCTTGGGGGTGAAGGCGCCGACCCGGTCGACAAGGTGCTGCGTGCCGCCCTGCATGAAGCGGACCTGCAAGCCCTTCTTCAGCACCCCGTCCATCACGCGCACGAGGATGACAACGCCGAGGTAGGGATCGTACCAGCTATCGACCAGCATGGCCTTGAGGGCTGCATCGCGGTCGCCGGTGGGGGGCGGGATGCGGGCGACGATGGCTTCCAGCGTCTCCTCGATCCCGATGCCCGACTTGGCGCTGGTGAGCACCGCGTCGCTGGCGTCGAGGCCGATGATGTCCTCGATCTCGGCCTTGACCTTGTCCGGCTCGGCCGCGGGCAGGTCGATCTTGTTGATGACGGGGACGATCTCGTGATCGTGCTCGATCGACTGGTAGACATTGGCGAGCGTCTGCGCCTCGACCCCCTGCGCGGCATCGACCACCAGCAGCGCGCCCTCGCACGCGGCGAGGCTGCGGCTGACTTCGTAGGCGAAGTCGACGTGGCCGGGGGTGTCCATCAGGTTGAGTTCGTAAGTTTTGCCGTCCTTCGCAGTATAGTCGAGGCGGACGGTCTGGGCCTTGATCGTGATCCCACGCTCACGCTCAATGTCCATATTATCAAGGATTTGCGCGCTCATCTCGCGCTCGGTCAGCCCGCCGCAGTGCTGGATCAGCCGGTCGGCGAGCGTCGACTTGCCATGGTCGATATGCGCGATGATCGAAAAATTGCGGATAAGCCCAAGATCAGTCATCGCGGCCCCTTATAACCCCGGCTCGCAACCTGCAACGACCGTGACGCCGCAGACGCGCAATCCACTCGTGTCGGGGGTCGATTTCAGCCGCGGCCGGCGGCGGCCTGACGGTCGTTCGCGCCGGATGGGCTTTCGATGTCGAGCGAGATAGGCCGATCGAACTGAACGCCCATGCGATTGTCGATGCACCACCGCGTCGTCGCATCGACGGAGATCGTTTCGGACAGCGCGATGCGGAAGCGGGTTCCTTCGGGCACGTTCCACAGCCCTTCCACCATCGCGCCATCGGGCGAGGCGTTGCGGATCGTCCCCGCGTAGTGCTGGCCATCGTGATCGAGCACGACCTTGCGAAGCATCATCTTGCGCGGAGCCCGCGCCGAACGCGGCCCGACAGCGTTCATCGACAGCCCATCGGCCAGGCACTTCTCGGCGGCCTGATCGCTCAGCGCCTTGGAATAGATGTAGCCTTGGACATGGGTGCAGCCATGGAGGCGAACCAGATCCAGCTCGTCGTGGGTCTCCACGCCTTCGGCCGTCACGTCCATGCCCAGCGCCTGAGCCAGGCTGGTGATCGATGCGATGATCGCACCGTTCCGGCTCCCCGGCCGCGTTGCGCCGCTGACGAAGCTCTGATCGATCTTGATCTTGTCGAACGGCGCCTTCTTCAGATAGCCGAGCGACGAGTATCCGGTCCCGAAATCGTCCAGCGCCAGGCGCACCCCGATGCGCTTGAGTGCGGCGAACATCGCGTCCGTCCCCTCGTCGTCGTTGAGGAAGACACTCTCGGTGATTTCCAGCTCCAGCCGCGATGGATCGATCCCTGCCTGCGCAATGGCATTGGTGATGATCACGGGGAGCTGCGGGCTGGCGAACTGCAATGGCGAGACATTCACGGCACAGCGCACCTCCTCCGGCCACTTGGCGAGGGCGTCGCAAGCGGTCCGGATCGCCCATTCGCCGATTGCGGTGATGAGGCCAGTGTCTTCCGCGATGGGGACGAACTTGCCGGGCGACAGCCACCCACGATGCGGGTGGTTCCAGCGCAGCAACGCCTCGAACCCGGCAATCCGCTCGGTGCTGGCGTCGACGACAGGCTGATAGAACAGCTCGAGCCCGCCATGCGCGATGGCATCGCGCAGATCCTGCTCCAGCGCATTGCGTTCCTCCGCCGCGCTGTGGAGATCGTTGGAATAGAAGTGGAAACGCCCCCGCCCGCCATCTTTCGCCGCGTAAAGCGCCAGGTCGGCGTTGCGGATCAGGGATTCGCTCGTCACGCCATTGTCGGGGGAAAGCGCTATCCCGATGGAGGCGCCGATTACCACCCGCTGGCCGTCGATCGAATAGGGTTGCGACAGGGCGTGAATGATCTCCTGCGCCAGATGCCCGAGCTTGTCGCGGTCGCTGCGACCAGGCACGATCACTTCGAATTCATCGCCGCCAAGCCGACCGACGCGGCCGAGTTTGCCCGTTGTCCGCTCCAGCCGCTGCGCCACCTGCTTCAGCAGGGCATCGCCCGCCGGGTGCCCCATGGTATCGTTGACATGCTTGAACCGATCGAGATCGAGCAGCAGGATGGCGCATTCCCGCTCCCGCTCTTGCGGACTGCAAACGATCTTTTCCAGCGTCTGCGACATCTGGAAGCGATTGGCCAGACCGGTCAGGGAATCGTATCTGGCGAGGCGCTTCGCGTTCTCTTCGCTGAGCTTTTTCTCCGTCAGATCGGTACCCGATCCGCGAAAGCCGCAGAAGTTGCGGAAGCCATCGTAAACCGGACGGCCATTGATCGACCACCAGCGTTCTGCGTCCACCGCAGCGGCCTTGACGGCGAGCCCTTCGAAGGAGGAGCGGGACGACAGGTGGAAGGTCAAGGTCCGTTCGCCTTCGCGGTTCTCGTCCCCGAGATCGAAAAGGCGTGAAAAGGATCGCCCGATCAGCTCTTCCTCGGTACGCCCAAGCGAGCGCGCAACCGACGCCGACAGATACGTCAGGCGGCCGCGTCGATCGGTTTCCCAGAACCAGCCCTGCCCCGTTTCTTCGTAGTCGTTGAGGATGCTTTGCGCCCGGTCGCGGACGCGCGTCAGCGCCTCCTCCTCCTCCATCCGGGCACGCTCGAAGCGGGCCTGATAACTGGCGACAAGCGCACTGGCGATCGCCGCCATGATCAGTCCCGAATAAGCATAGAAGGATCCGTCCACCAACGCGACGGGCGCCCAGCACCCTATCTTGCTGACGAAAACCAGGACGATCCTATCGCTCAACAGCGCAGCAAACAGGACGTTCACGGTCACCAGCGCGGCGACGCCGATCCGCCAGTCGAGCGACCCGGCATACATCCAGTCCGCCAGGCCCAGCCCTGCGCCGGCAGACGCAACGGCAACCAGCGCGATCCCCAGCGCCCGCCGGGCGGCAAGCGCGAGCGCGACCCGCTCGCCCCAGGCATTCACGGGACGTCCGAGAGCAGAGAAGGAGACACTGGCGATTGCCGCAGCCACTGAAAGAAGCGGTGGGCCTGAAAGAGCCACAACGCCGGACAGCACAAACGCGATAGCGACGGCTACGCTCATCCAGAAGAACGATGCCGGCAAAATGGGCGGCGGCTTCGTGACAGCGGAAACTTTGGCCCGCTTGATCTCGCGCCGATCGCGGGTGCCCCGGCGTTCCTCCCCATTCGGCAGAACAGGCTTGATCGACGCGGCGCCTGTTTCCGCGCCGTTTCCTGTGTGCGCAGCCGCACTCGCGTCGCCGCCCACGGTCGGCCGGGGCGAAAACGTCGAAACGGGTTCTGTCGTCTCCTCCCGAACTCTGGCTGACGCAACGACCATGATGCGCGAATGCGCCAGCGCCATTGAAAAACGGTTAACGCGCCGCCAAGAATTGGCGCACACTCCGCGGCGTTCGCACCCATCTTGCAATGGCAAAACGGGGGGTGCATGACGGTGACACGGAGACGGCGCTGCGGAGAAGACGATGGCAGAATGGGCAGCTCACACGCCGGAGGCGATTATCCCTGACCGGGAGACAGGCAAGCCCGCGGCCTCCACACCTGGCCAGCCCAAGATCGCCTGATGCGCCACATTGCCATAATCGGATCCGGTCCTGCCGGCTATTACACCGCAGAAGCTGCGCAGAAGCGTTGGGGCGAAGAGATCCGGGTCGACATCTTCGACATGCTTCCCGTGCCATATGGGCTGATCCGCACCGGGGTGGCCCCCGATCATCAGTCCATCAAAGGGGTCAGCCGGCGGTATGAGGCCACGGCCCTGACCGAGAACGTTCGCTTCGTCGGGAACGTGACCGTGGGACAGGACATAACCGTCGCCGAACTGCAATCGCTCTACGATGCTGTGGTCTTCGCCACTGGCGCGCCGAACGATCGCGCGCTGGGTCTGGACGGAGAAAACCTCGACAACGTGTTCGGCAGTGCCGCGTTCGTCGGGTGGTACAACGGCCACCCGCAGTTCGCCGGCCTCGCCCCCGATCTTTCGGGCAAGAACGCAGTGGTGATCGGAATGGGCAATGTCGCACTCGACGTGGCGCGCATTCTGGCCAAGACGGAAGCAGAGTTCGCCGGATCGGACATCGTGGCACATGCTCTCGATGCGCTGATCGCGTCAAACCTGCGCACGATCACGATCATCGGACGGCGCGGCCCGCACCAGATCATGATGACGCCCAAGGAACTGGGCGAACTGATGCATCTCGATCGGGCCAGCCCGCGCGTCGCGCCGGACGATCTGCCGCCGGAAGCGGACGACGCCCTGCTGGAACCGGGATTGCGCAAATCGGTCGCGCATCTGCGCAGCTTCGCCGCGATTCCCGAAAGCGAGCGCGCCGACAAGGCGATCGAGATCGATTTCGACATGTTCGCCAGCCCCACGCGCCTGCTCGGCGATGGAAAGGTCGAGGCAATCGCGCTTGAACGCACTCGGGTGGAGGCTGGCAAGGCAATCGGGACCGGCGAAACCTATACTGTGCCGGCCGACCTGGTGATCAGCTGCATCGGCTATCGCAGCTCGCCCATACCCGGTGTGCCATTCGACGAGCGTGCAGGCCGCTTCGCCAATGACGAGGGGCGCATCCTGCCGGGTCTCTATTGCGTGGGTTGGGCGCGACGCGGCCCCACCGGCACGATCGGCACCAACCGGCCCGACGGTTTCGGAGTGGTCGAAAAGATTGCGGATGACATGGCCGCGGGCCGCCTGGGCCGCAGCGACAGGCTGGGCCGTGCCGGTTTCGACAAGCTCGCCGAACAGCGCGGGCTGGACGTGGTCACGTTTCGCGACTGGAAGAGGATCGAGGAAGCCGAAGCACAGGCCGCGCGCGACGGCGCCCCGCGCGAAAAATTCGTCGATGTCGACGCGATGATCAACGCCCGCAAGTAGCGCTCCGACTGGACAGACCGGTTGCGATATGGAACCTTCCTCTCTGAGAGAGAGGAGACTGCACCATGGCCGCATTCGATCTGGTTATCCGCAACGGAACGATCGTGGATGGAACCGGCGCCGATCGCTTCATCGGGAATGTGGCGATCCTTGACGGAATCATCGCGCAAGTTGGCGAAGTCGCCGGCGATGGGCGCGAGGAGATCGATGCCTCGGGCAAGATCGTCACTCCCGGTTTCGTCGACATTCACACCCATTACGATGGCCAGGCGACCTGGGACCAGGAGATGGCGCCTTCCAGCTGGCACGGGGTCACGACCGTCATCATGGGCAATTGCGGCGTCGGTTTCGCACCCGCTGCGCCCGACCGACACGAATGGCTGATCGGCCTGATGGAAGGGGTGGAGGACATTCCCGGAACCGCGCTGGCTGAAGGCATTACCTGGGAATGGGAGACGTTCCCCGAATATCTCGATGCGCTGGAGAAGCTGCCGAGGACAGTGGATGTTGGCACCCACGTCCCCCACGGCGCGGTGCGCGCCTATGTCCTGGGCGACCGGGAAAAACCCGGCGCGGAACCGACCGAGGCCGATGTGGCCGAAATGGGCCGGATCGTGGAGGAAGGCGTTCGCGCCGGCGCGCTGGGCTTTTCCACCAGTCGCACGGTGATTCACAAATCCGTCGATGGCGAACTGGTCCCCGGCACCACCGCGACGGCGGAGGAACTGATAGAAATCGGCCGGGCCATGGGCCGCGCGGGGCACGGCGTGTTCGAAATGGCCAGCGATCTCAACCGTGATTGGAACGAATTCGACTGGATGGGCCGCCTCAGCCGCGAAACCGGTTTGCCCGTAACCTTCGCCGCGCTGCAATCGATCGCAAAGGAACTGCCGCTGGACGAGCAGATCGCCACGATGCGCGCGGAAAACGACAATGGCGCGAATATCGTCGCCCAGATCGCGCTGCGCGGAAACGGGGTCATCATGGCCTGGCGCGGTACGGTCCACCCGTTTCGCTTCCGGCCCGGCTGGCAGGAGATCGCCGACCTGCCGTGGGAAGCGCAGAAGGAAAAGCTGTTCGATCCGGCGTTCAAGGCCCGGCTGCTCAGCGAAGCGAACGATTTCAGCAGCGCGCCGCCAGACATGCTCGGCCTGCTGATGATCGTCGTTGCCGGCTGGACGATGCAGTTCGAGATGGACGAGGATTTCGATTACGAACCCGGACCGGAAGCAAGCGTGCAGTCACGAGCGGCAGCGGCCGGGATCAGCTGCGAAGAATACGCTTACGACATGCTTTGTCGCAACGACGGCACTGGCTTCATCTACCTGCCGATCCTCAATTACGCCGATGGCAACCTCGATTTCCTCGAAGAACTGCAGCGCGCAGACGACACCGTCAATTCGCTGTCGGACGGCGGCGCGCATTGCGGGACGATCTGCGATGCGGCGAGCCCGACTTTCATGCTCCAGCACTGGGTTCGCGACCGTTCACGCGGTGATCGCATCGGCCTCGAACACGCGATCAAGCGCCAATGCGCCGATACTGCACGTCTCTATGGCCTGGAAGATCGCGGCGTAATCGCACCCGGCTATCTCGCCGATCTCAACATCATCGATATGGAGCGGTTGCGGCTTGGCAGCCCCTGGCTCGCGTTCGATCTGCCTGCCGGTGGCAAGCGGCTGTTGCAGAAGGCGGAAGGCTACGTCGCCACGATCAAGAGCGGCGTGGTGACCTTCCGCGATGGTCGATGGACCGGGGAAACGCCGGGCGGTCTGATCCGCGGCCCGCAACGCACGGAACTGCGCGAAGCAGCTTCCGCTAGCTTGCCTGTCTATACCACGGTCTCCACGGAGCGGAGTGCAAGTTGTTCTTGTGAGGATTACTGGGATGATATACAATGTAGTAACCACAGCACGGGAAAGGTGCATTATGACTAGAGTTTTTGCATTTGTTGCATTTACGGCGCTCGTATTAACACCTTTTTACAGCGCCAAAGCCTATCGCTGCGACTCACCTTCGTCTGCATTCATTTGGTGGGATCAAAATTACGATGGCTCTTTTTCGTTAGAGGAATGGCAATTTGCTGACCTGGGCGATTTTTCTGTCGCTGACGCGAACAATAATGGGTTGGTCTCCGCTCCGGAGTACGCATATTATTACGATGTAACATGCGGATAAAAAAATAGCGGATAGTCTTTATGCTTTCTTATTAAATGAGGAGGGATTTTACGCCTATTTTTACCAGTCTCTAAATACACCAGATTAAGAAAAACTGCGTTTAAATAACTTTTGAAAAACGATCAAGTTTTAGTTTTTTAAATACTGCATCAGACCCGCATCGGCATCAGGACGTAGAGCGCCGGACTGTTCGCATCCTGGCGGATCAGAGTCGGGGCGCCCGCATCGGCCAGGTGCAGTTCGACCGTGTCGCTGTCGATCTGGCTGAGGATATCTTTCAGATAATTGGCGTTGAAGCCGATCTCGAACCCGTCGGCCGAATAATCCGCCGGGACTTCTTCCGCAGCAGTTCCATTGTCCGGGCTGGTGACCGACAGCGTGACCTTGTCCTGATCCAGCCCCATCTTGACTGCGCGCGTCTTTTCCGTGGCGATTGTCGCAACACGGTCGACGCCTTCGTAAAGGCTGCGCGGGTCGAGCTTCAGCAGCTTGTCGTTTCCGGTCGGAATCACGCGGCTGTAGTCGGGAAACGTTCCGTCGATCAGTTTGCTGGTCAGAACGACCCCCCCCTCGCCCCCGAGGGTGAAGCGGATCTTGCTGGCCGAAAGATCGACCTGGACATTCCCGTCCAGCGATTCTTCCAGCAGCTTGCGCAGTTCTGCCACCGCTTTGCGCGGAACGATCACGTCGGGCATCCCCTGCGCGCCGTCGGGCTGGTCGATCGTGAATCGGGCAAGCCGGTGGCCATCGGTCGCCGCTGCCTTCAGCACCGGCTTGTCTTCTTCCGAAACGTGCAGGAATATCCCGTTGAGGTAGTACCGCGTCTCCTCGGTCGAAATCGCAAAACGGGTGCGGTCGACCAGTTCGGCCAACGTCTTCGCAGGAATCTCGAAACTGGTCGGCAGATCGCCTTCGACGATGACCGGAAAGTCGTCACGCGGCAGGGTGGGCAACTGGAACCGGCTGCGCCCGGCCTTGACCGTCATGCGATTTTCGCTCGTCTCCAGGCTGACCTGGCTGCCCTCGGGCAACTTGCGGGCGATATCGAACAGAAGGTGCGCCGAAACCGTGATCGCACCCGGCGCATCGACCGAAGCGGCGGCCATGTTCTCCACCACCTGCAAATCGAGGTCGGTCGCCATGACCTTGAGCGATCCGCCATCGCCCGCTTCGATCAGGACGTTGGACAGAATTGGGATCGTATTGCGCCGCTCGACCACCGATTGCACGTGGCTGAGACACCTGAGGAGCGTTGCGCGTTCGATAGTGGCCTTCATCGCGTATCAATTCCCCCTTTGCGCTCACCGAAGTCGCGCTTGCAGACGGTCTGGCGCCCGAGTGCGGAGTTCCTGTTGAGACAATGCCCCGATGACAGGGCCCAAAAGACAGGTCCGCTGCCGGAATCGCCCGCGAGCGCCGGAATGTTCGTATTATCCTTAGTCCCGGGGCGCATAGGGGCAAGAAAGAATGCCCCGCCGCCCCGATTCCTTGGGGATAAATCGGTCAGGAAAGCATCGCCATGCCGCCATTTACGTGGAGCGTCTGCCCCGTGACGTAAGCGGCTTCGTCGCTTGCGAGATAGGCCACGGCCGCGCCGATATCGCCCCCCTCGCCCATCCGGCCCATCGGAATACGCGCGTTCAATGCGTCTTTCTGGGCATCGGGCAACTGGTCGGTCATCGCCGTGCGAATGAAGCCCGGTGCGACGCAATTGACCGTGATGCCCCGGCTTGCAAGCTCCTGCGCCAGGCTTTTCGACATGCCGACCAGCCCCGCCTTGGCTGCGGAATAGTTCATCTGCCCCGGATTGCCCGTGGTGCCCACGACGCTGGTGATGCTGACGATGCGCCCCTGCCGGGCCTTCATCATCGGCCGGGCCGCAGCCCGCATCAGGCGGAACGCAGCTTCCAGATTGATCCGCATTACCGCGTCCCATTCCTCGTCCTTCATCCGCATGGCGAGGTTGTCGCGCGTCACGCCGGCGTTGTTCACCAGGATATCGATCTGGCCCAGCGTATCGATCGTGGCGGGAACCAGTTCTTCCACCTGTGTCGTGTTCGACAGGTCGCAGGTAATCTCTACATGATCGCCCCCGACTTCATCGTTGATCTGCTCGCGGAAGGCGCGCAGTTTTCCGCTGTTCGAACCGCTGAGCGCAAGGCGCGCGCCCTGCCGAGCCAGGGCATAGGCGATCGCCGATCCAATCCCCCCGCTCGCACCGGTGACAAGGGCCGTCTTTCCTTCGAGCGAAAACATTATCCGATCTCCTTCGCGAGCGCTTCGATATCTGCCATCGCAATCACGCTGACGGCCTGGGCTTCCTTGTCGATACGGCCGATCATTGGGCCGAGAACCTTTCCGCCCAGTTCGATGAAGCTTTCCGCGCCGGCGGCGCGCATGGCCTGAACGCTTTCGCGCCAGCGCACGCGCCCGGTGACCTGTTCGACCAGCAGCCGCCGTTCCTGCGCGGGGTCGCTCACCTCGCTGGCTGTGACATTGGCGTATACCGGCAGGGTGAAAGCACCCGGGGCAGTCCTTTCCAGCGCTTCGGCCATCGCATCGGCTGCCGGACGCATGAGATCGCAATGGAAAGGGGCGGAGACCGGCAGAAGCACGCCCCGCTTGATGCCGTGATCTTTCACCATCGCCACGGCGCGTTCTATCGCGGCCTTGTGCCCCGAAAGCACGACCTGGCCGGGATCGTTATCGTTGGCCACCTGGCACACCTCACCCTCAGCGGCGGCGTCTGCCAGGGCCTGTGCCTTCTCCAGGTCGGCGCCGAGCAGCGCACACATTGCGCCCTCTCCCACCGGAACGGCTGCCTGCATGGCCTGCCCGCGCAGCTTGAGCAGACGCGCGGTGTCGGCAAGCGAGAAGGCGCCGACCGCGCACAATGCGGAATACTCGCCCAGCGAATGCCCCGCTACGCAATCGCCCTTGTCGGCCAGCTTCACGCCGAACTCCCGCTCCAGCACGCGAAGCGTGGCAATCGAATTCGCCATGATCGCCGGTTGCGCGTTTTCAGTCAGGGTAAGCTGATCTTCCGGCCCATCCCGCATGATCTTCGACAAGTTCTGCGACAGCGCTTCGTCGACTTCTTCGAATACCTCACGCGCGGCGGGGCTGGCATCGGCAAGGTCGGCACCCATGCCGACTTTCTGGCTGCCCTGGCCGGGAAAAACGAATGCTCGCATAACGATCTCCTTAGTCGCGGCGGGCAACTATGCGCGGCCGGGCGCGCGGGCAAGCCCGAAGGGCACGATCTTGTTGGCACCGTCGTGCCCGATATCGGCAAAGCCAAGGTAAGGGATACCCGCCCGGTCGCACCAGTATCGTGCAATATCCTCTTCGCTCGTGCCGAAGGGCCGGTCGTTCTCGGGAACATCGGTGATCCTGCCGAGCCTCAGGCCGGCAATGCCCGACAGATGCTGCGTGACATGAAAGAACAGGCGGTCGATCGCATAAAGATGCTCCGACACCTCTTCCACCATGACCACGTGCCCAGCCAGGTCGGGCATAAGGTCGGTGCCGCAGAGCATGGCCAGAGTCATGAGATTGAAGGCCGCTGTCGGGCGTTCGTCCAGCGTCGCTTCGAGGCCGCCTTCCTCGCCGCAGAGCCAGTCGAGGGCACGGCCCACGGCAGCATCGCCGCCGTCGCGGCGGATGTCGGCCACCATCGGTCCATGCACTGGCCGCCCGATACCCGCCCGGTAGAGCGCGGCGAGCAGATAGCCGGTATCGGAATAGCCCAGGAACGCCTTGCCCCGTGCGGACGGCCCCATGCGCGTCACAGCTTCTGCCGCTATGCGATTGGAGCCATATCCACCGTGAGCGAACCATACCGCGTCGATATCGGGATCGTCGGCACATTCCAGCAGGGCCGCAAGCCGCGTTGCATCGTCCCCGGCGAAGTGGCCATGGCGCGCAAAGCATTGCCGGTGAAACACCAGATCGAGACCGGCGCGACCCGCGGCCAGATCGATCACGGCATCGGCGTATTCCCGTTCCAGCCGCTTGCCCGGCGCACAAATCGCAATGCGTGTCATGTTTGCGATCTACGGCGAGCGGCCGGCGGCATCAAGGTTTCACCCGCGAGCCATCCCGGCTCCATCGGGCCGACACACCCTAGCTCTCGTAAACTTCCGCAGCGGCGATCACGATGCCCATGAAGCTTTCCGCCGTCAGGCTGGCCCCGCCGACCAGCGCGCCGCCCACTTCGTCAGCGGCGAGCAGTTCGCGCGCATTTTCCGCCTTCACCGACCCGCCGTAAAGGATACGAACGGCAGCGCCGTCTTCCTCGCCGAGAAGGTTCACCAGAAGGTTGCGGATTTCGCGGTGCATCGTGCCGATATCCTCCACAGTGGGAGTCCGCCCGGTGCCGATCGCCCACACGGGTTCGTACGCGACGGTCAGCATTTCGGCAGGCCGATCGAGCGTTTCGGGCAGCGACGCCTTCAACTGGGCAATGACGTGTTCGACCGCATTTCCGGCGTCGCGCACATCCTCCGTTTCGCCGCAGCACATGATCACTCGCAAGCTCGCGGCGAGCGCGGCCTGCGCCTTCGCCCGAACGAGAGCGTCGGTCTCACCATGATTCTGGCGCCGTTCGCTGTGCCCCAGGATGACGAACTTCGCCCCCGCATCCGCGGCCATCGTGGCGGAAATGTCCCCGGTATGGGCCCCATCGTCCGCCGGATGGCAGTCCTGGGCGCCGACGCCGATCTGCTCCACTTCGCGGTGGGTGGCGTGAATCAGCGTGAAAGGCGGTGCCAGCGCAACTTCGACTTTCATCAGGTTTTGCGCCGCACGGTCGATGGCACGCGCCTGAGCCAGCATGGCCCGCGTGCCGTTCATCTTCCAGTTTCCAACGATGTAGGGCCGTTCGGCCATGGCGAATCCTGCTTCCTTGATCCCGATTTCAACGATTCCGATCGCCATCTAATATGGGGCGACGGGCCCGGCTTGCCAGATGCTTCATCTTGCAACGCCAAAAGCGTTGCCGACCTGTTGCCGGGAGGTCGCAGGGCGGATAAAGCGCTCGCCGCACAGCGCAACCCCTAATCGCATCTGGCCTACGGAACATTCCCTAACATGATTCAGTTCTTTCGCAGATTCTTCCAGTCGAAGCTCGGCATTCCGCTGACGCTGGCTTTCCTTGCGCTGATCGCCTTTGCGTTCGCGAGCAGCGATGTCGCCAATACCGGCACGTTTGGCGGCGTGGCCGGCGGCGACCGGGTCGCGGTCGTCGGCGGGCAGAAGATCGATTCGGCCGACCTCGTGGAAAGCGCCCGCAGCGCGCTTGATCGCGTGCGGGAAGAAAATCCCAATATTTCGATGGAAGCGTTCATCGCGCAGGGCGGGCTCGACGACGTACTGGATCAGATGATCGACCGCGCCGCGATCGCCGAATATGCGCGGCGTCACGGTCTCCGCGCCGGGGATAACCTGGTGAACAGCGAGATTATCTCCATCCCGGCATTCCGCGGCGCCAGCGGCGAATTCGACACGGCCACGTTCCGTCAGGCATTGTCGGCGCGCAGGATCTCGGAATCGGCCTTCCGGTCCGATCTTTCGCAGGGCTTGCTGGCTCAGCAACTGCTGGTCCCGGCGGTTTTCGGCGCAAAGGCGCCCGACAAGCTGGCGACGCGCTACGCCGCGCTGCTGAAGGAGCGTCGTCGCGGCAGCATCGCGATGCTGCCGTCCCAGGCATTTGCCCCGAAGGGCGCGCCCGAGAAGGCCGCTCTGGAAGCATTCTACACCGAAAATCGTGACGATTTCATTCGACCCGAGCGGCGCGTCATTCGCTATGCGGCATTCGGCCCGGAAGATCTCGATACGCGGATCGAGCCGACCGCGGCTGAAATCGCCGCCAGGTATGAAGAAGACAGCGCGACTTACGCCGCCAGCGAAACGCGCCGCCTCAGCCAGTTGATCGTGCCGACGCAGGAAGCGGCGAACACCATTCGCACACGGGTCGGTTCCGGCGGATCGCTGGAAACGGCAGCGCGCGAAGCCGGCTTCGACGTTGCCGAACTCGGGCCGATCTCGCAGGCCGAACTGGCAGCGCAAAGCTCTGCCGACGTTGCGCGCGCTGCTTTCGCGGCTGAACGCGGTGCGATGGCCGCCCCGGCACGTAGCGGGCTTGGCTGGCACGTCGTGCGGGTCGATGCCGTCGAGCGGACTGCCGCGCGCAGCCTTGAACAGGTTCGCGGCGAAATCGCCGACACCATGCGGGCCGAAAAGCGCCAGCGCGCCCTGGCCGACCTTGCCGCCAGCATTGAAGAGCAGCTGACCGACGGCGTGTCGCTGGGCGACATTGCGCAGCAGCTCGACGTCGAGATTCAGACCACGCGGCCATTGCTTGCCACCGGGAGCGTGTACGGCGCCCCGAACGAAACTGCCCCCGAAGTGCTCGGCCCCGCACTCGACACCGCATTTCAGATGATCGAAGGCGAACCGCAACTGGCGGAAGTTGCGCGCGGTGAAACCTATCTGATCTTCGAAGCGAGCCAGATCATCGAATCGGCAGCGGCTCCGCTGGCCGAAATTCGCGACGACGTGATCGCCGCCTGGCGGCAGGATCGCGGGGCCGCCGCGGCCAAGGCTGCAGCGGACCGGGTGCTCGCGCGGGTCAAGGACGGCGCTTCGCTGTCAGCTGCGATTTCGGAAGAGGAAACGTCTCTTCCCTCGCCCGAACCGGTCAACCTGACCCGCCAGCAGCTGGCCGCTTTCCAGGGCCAGTTCCCGGCTCCGCTGGCTCTGCTGTTCAGCATGGCGCAGGGTACGACCAAGAAGCTGGAAGCGCCCGCCGACAATGGCTGGTACGTCGTCGATCTGGACCAGATCGAAACCGGCACAGTCGCCGCCGACGATCCGCTGCTCGCGCAGACCAGGCAGGAGCTGGGCCCCGCCATCGGCAGCGAATACGCAGATCAGCTTCGGGTGGCTTTGCGCAAGGAACTGGGCGTGGAGCGCAATGCAACCGCGATCGAGGCCGTGCGCAAACAACTTCTCGGGCAGAACTGAGCCGGTGGCGCACGTCGCCTCCGGTCTCTGCAACGCCGAATCCGCCGCCGCCGCGCTGGCGGCGGACCGGCCTGCGCTCGTCTGGCGGAAAGTGGTTGCCGATACGCAAACCCCCGTCGGCGCGGCGCTGAAACTGTTCGAACAGGAGCGTGGCGACTTCCTGCTCGAATCGGTCGAAGGGGGCGAAGTCCGCGGGCGCTACAGTCTGCTCGGTCTCGATCCCGATCTCGTCTTCCGCGCACAAGGGAACGTGGCGGCGATCAATTCGGCCTGGCGCCATGACCGCGATGCTTTCACCGATTGCCCCGGGGGGGCGCTGGAAGAACTGCGAGCACTGGTCGAACGCTGCCGGATCGACGTTCCCGCCGAACTGCCGCCGGCGCTTGCCTGTCTGGTCGGGTATTTCGGATACGAAACCATCGGCCTGGTCGAAAAACTGCCACGCGCGCCGGCCAGTCCGCTTGCGCTGCCCGACATGCTGTTCGTCCGCCCGACGGTCCTGCTGGTGTTCGACAATCTGGGCGACGAGCTGTTCTGCATTGCGCCGCTCTGGGCCGGAGATGCCGCCCCCACTGCCGCAATCGCCGATGCGGAAGAACGGATCGACGAAGTCCTGCGCAAGCTCGCCGGCCCCGCTCCCGCAGAACCGCGCGCGAGCGCATTGCCGGATATGGCACTTTCTCCGGTGACTGCGGCAGACGATTATGCCGCCAATGTCGCCAGGGCGAAGGAATACATCGCGGCCGGCGACATATTCCAGGTCGTCCTCGCGCAGCGGTTCACCTGCCCCTTCCCCCTCCCGCCGATATCGCTCTATCGCGCGCTGCGGCGGGTCAATCCCTCGCCCTTCCTCTATTTCCTCGACTTGCCCGGTTTCGCCGTAGTCGGCTCCAGTCCGGAGATTCTTGTCCGCGTCCGCGGCGCCCCGGGTTCGCCCAAGGAAGTGACCATTCGTCCGATAGCAGGCACGCGTCCGCGCGGCGCCACGCCGGAAGCCGATCGCGCTGCCGAAGCCAGCCTGCTTGCCGATCCCAAGGAACGGGCGGAGCACCTGATGCTGCTCGATCTGGGGCGCAACGATGTCGGGCGTGTGGCCAAACAGGCAACGGTGGAAGTAACCGACAGCTTCACGGTCGAACGCTACAGCCATGTGATGCACATCGTCAGCAATGTCGTCGGGCAACTCGATCCGACTCATGATACGCTCGATGCCATGTTCGCCGGCTTTCCCGCCGGAACCGTGAGCGGAGCTCCCAAGATCCGCGCTTGCGAGATCATCGCCGGGCTGGAACCCGAAACGCGCGGGGCCTATGCCGGCGGGGTCGGATACTTCGCCCCCGACGGGTCGGTCGACAGCTGCATCGTCCTGCGCACCGGGGTGCTCAAGGATGGCATGCTGCATGTCCAGGCCGGCGCCGGGATCGTCGCGGATAGCGAGGCCGAATACGAGCAGCGCGAATGCGAAGCGAAGGCCAGCGCGCTTCTCGCCGCCGCGCGTGAGGCTGCGCGGATTGCGCAGGAACCGGGGTTCGGACAGTGAGGCCGAACCGCCTTCTCGTTCTGGCCGCCTGTGTGGCCACTGCCCTGACCGGTTGCGGACAGCAGCCGGAAGGCGAGCCCGTGATCCGAACCGAAATCGGCAGCGGTGTCGCCGAAAACGACAGCGAGCCTGCCCCTGCGGCCGAGCCAAGCCCGACCCCTGCGCCGGCGATTGCCTCCGCTTGCGAAAGCACGACCTTCGAAGGGGCCGCGCTTACCCATTGCGTCGCCGATCCCGCGCGGCACCGGATCGTGACCGCGCTGGGCCCCGCCGACGGCGCGCCCTATCGTGGCTTTGCCGCGTTCGCGGCCAGGCGCGCGGCCGATGCCGCGCCGGTCGCCTTCGCCATGAATGGCGGGATGTACGACGGCGAAGGCAAGCCGATCGGATACTATGTCGAGAACGGCAACCGGCTGAAGGAACTGAACCGGGCCGACGGGCCGGGCAACTTCCACCTTAAGCCCAACGGCGTGTTCTACGGCACCGGCGGCAAGTGGCAGATCCGCACGGCGGACGATTTTTACGCCAATGTCGCCGACCGCCCCCAGTTCGGCACTCAGAGCGGCCCGATGCTGGTGATCGATGGCAAGCTGCACCCGAAGATCGCCGAGGATGGACCGAGCAAGGCCGTGCGCAACGGGGTCGGCATCGACGCGGCCGGGCGCGCGCATTTCGTCATTTCCGAAGAGCCGATCTCGTTCGGGGTGCTCGCGCGCTATTTTCGCGATCAGCTCAAGACGCCCGACGCCCTGTTCCTCGACGGCAACGTCAGCGCCCTGTGGGACCCGGCGCGCAAACGCATGGACAGCGGCAGCCGGTTCGGGCCCATGCTGGTGGTCGAAGAGAAGGACTGAAGGCCGATGGACTACGAACGCACGCTCTATCCAGAGATTGAGCCATACGACAGCGGCATGCTGGACGTCGGCGAAGGCCATACCCTTTACTGGGAGCGGGTCGGCACGCCGGGGGCCAAGCCGGCGGTGTTCCTGCACGGCGGACCGGGCGGCGGGATGAGCGCCAACCATCGCCGCCAGTGGGACCCGGAGCTGTACGACGTCCTCCTGTTCGACCAGCGCGGCTGCGGCAAGTCGCTGCCCTTCGCGGAGATCGAGCACAACGATACCTGGCGCATCGTCGAGGATATCGAGCGGCTGCGCACGATGTGCGGGCACGAGAAATGGCAGGTGTTCGGCGGAAGCTGGGGCGCGACCCTGGCGCTCGCCTATGCCCAGGCCTACCCCGACCGGACCAGCGAACTCGTGCTGCGCGGGGTGTTCCTCGGCCGCCGGAAGGAGAAAGCCTGGCTCTACTCCTACGGCGCGAGCGAGATTATGGCCGAGCAGTGGGACGCCTTCTCCGGCCTGATTCCCGCCGATGAGCGCGACGATCTGGTCGCGGCCTATCACCGGCGGCTGACGAGCGACGACGAACAGATCCGCCTCGCCGCGGCGCGCGAATGGTCGTTATGGGAAGGCAGCGTCGCCACGCTCCTGCCCGACGAGAGCCTGCTCGATACCTTTGCCGACCCGTCCAAGGCCCTGCCCTTCGCGCGCATCTGCGCCCGTTTCTTCCTGCAGGATTTCTTCCTGGAAGAAGGGCAATTGCTGGCCAATGCGGACCGGCTGAAGGGCATTCCGGGCATCATCGTCCAGGGCCGGCACGATATCTGCACCCCGCCCACCTCCGCCTGGGCACTGAAGAAGGCCTGGCCGGAAGCGGACCTGTGGATCGTCCACGACGGCGGCCATTCCGCCAGCGAACCGGGCATCGTCGACGGGCTGGTCCGGGCGACCGACCGGTTCGCCGGCAAGGCGGCCTGAAACCTAAACTTGCTTGATCGGGCCGGGCGATCGGCCGAAGGCGGCGCGCGATGATACTGGTGATCGACAACTACGACAGCTTCACCTTCAACCTGGTCCATTACCTGATGGAACTGGGTGCCGAAGTGCGGGTGGAACGCAACGACGCGCTTTCCGCGGCCGAGGCGATGGCCAGCGGCGCGCAAGGCGTGCTGATCTCCCCCGGCCCCTGCACCCCGAACGAGGCCGGGATCAGCCTCGACCTCGTTGCCGCCTGCGCCGATGCGGCCCGGCCGCTGCTGGGCGTGTGCCTCGGCCATCAGGCGATCGGCCAGCATTTCGGCGGGCGCGTGGTGCGCGGCGGGCTGATGCACGGCAAGACGTCGCCGGTCGAACACGACGGGAGCGGCATCTTTACCGGCCTGCCCAACCCCTTCACCGCGACCCGCTATCACTCGCTGGTGGTGGAGGACGTACCCGCCGCGCTGGCGATCAACGCGCGTAGCGAGACGCCGGGCCTCGACGGCACCTGTGTGATGGGCTTCCGCCACCGCGACCTGCCGATCCACGGGGTCCAGTTCCATCCGGAGAGCATTGCCACCGATCACGGCCATGCCCTGCTCGCCAATTTCCTGCGCCTGTGCGGGATCGAGCCGCGCCTGCCGGCAAGGGCCGCGGCATGAAGGCGCTCCCCCAGGCGGAACCGCACCTGAGCGAGGCCGAGGCGGAGGAAGTCTTCGGCTGGATCCTCGACGGGGAGACGAGCGAGGAAGAGATCGCCCGTTTCCTGATCGCGATCACCGAACGCAGCGAGACGGCGGAAGAGATCGCCGGCGCCGCCCGCGCCCTGCGCGCCCGCCTGATCCCGGTCGCCGCGCCGGATGGTGCGGTCGACTGTTGCGGCACGGGGGGTGACGGGCACCACACCCTGAACGTTTCCACCGCCGTCAGCCTTGTCGTCGCGGCGGCAGGCGTGCCGGTGGCCAAGCACGGCAACCGCGCGGCGAGCAGCAAGTCCGGCGCGGCCGACACGCTGGAGGTTCTGGGCCTCGACATGGAGGCGGCGGGCCGCACGGCGGAGAAGACGCTGGCCGAAATCGGCATCTGTTTCCTCTTCGCCAAGAACCACCATCCCGCGATGGGCCGCATCCAGCCGATCCGCCAGCGGCTGGGCCGGCGCACGATCTTCAACCTGATGGGCCCCCTGTCCAACCCCGCCGGGGTGCGGCGGCAGCTGATCGGGATCGCCCGCCCCGCCTATGTCCCGATCTATGCCGCGGCCAAGGCCCGGCTGGGGACCGATCGCACGTTCATTGCCTCCGGCGACGAGGGGCTCGACGAACTGAGTCTGGCCGGCGGCAACGAGCTGGCCGACGTGGCCGGTAACGACTTCGAGATGCGCCGGGTCGAAGCGGCCGAGGCCGGCCTGCCCAGCGCCCCGGTGGAGGCGATCCGCGGGGGCGACGCGGCGCACAACGCGCGCGCGCTGAAGGCCCTGCTGGACGGCACCGCCGGCCCCTATCGCGACGCCGTGCTGTTCAACGCCGCCGCCACCCTGATCGTCGCCGGCAAGGCAAGCGGCTGGGCAGAGGGCGCGGCCATCGCCGCCGAATCGCTCGACAGCGGCAAGGCCGGCGCGCTGCTCGACCGCTGGATCGCCCTGGCGCAATAGCGGCGCGCTACCCCGCACCTTCCGGCAATTGCGAGAAGTCGGTCAGCGCGGCATCGCGCAGGCCGCGCCAGACGTTGCGCGCCTGAACCGTGGCGGCAACGTCGTGCACGCGCAGCAGCTGCACCCCCGCGTCCATCCCCGCGATCGCCAGCGCCAGGCTGCCGCCGAGCCGCTCGTGCGCGGGGGCCTCGTTGCTGAGCGCGCCGATCATCCGCTTGCGGCTGGCGCCCAGCATCAGCGGCTGGCCCAGCGCGTGGAACAGCGGCAGGGCGTTGATCAGCGCGAGGTTTTCCGCCAGCGACTTGCCGAAGCCGATCCCAGTATCAAGCACGATCCGCTCGCGCGCGACGCCTGCCGCCAGCGCGGCATCGCGGCGTTCGCGCAGCCAGTCGAACACGTCGAACACGACCGCGTCGTAATCGCCGCCGGCATGAAGGTCCTCACCTTCGCCCGGCGCGTGCATCAGGATCACCGGGCAATCGCGCGCGGTCACGAGTTCGAGGCTGCGCGGATCGTGGCGCAGGGCCGACACGTCGTTGATCATGTGCGCGCCTGCATGGAGCGCGGCGTCCATCACTGCCGGCCGCCGGGTATCGACGCTGATCGCCGCGCCCATTGCGGCGCAGTATTCGACCGCGGGGACCACCCGCTCGATCTCTTCCCCTTCCCATACCGCGGCCGCGCCCGGGCGCGTGCTTTCCCCGCCGATGTCGACGATGGCGGCCCCGGCCTCCAGCATGGCGGCAGCATGGTCGCGCCCGTGTTCGGGCCGGTCGAGGAACGCGCCCCCGTCGGAGAAGCTGTCGGGCGTGACGTTGAGTATGCCCGCCACCTGCGGCTGGTCGAGCCGCACGGTCCGCGCGCCCAGTTCGAGCGGCGGATGAGACGTGCGCAAGTTCGCCCATTGCGCCTCCGCCTCCGCGCCCAGCGCTTCGGGCAGGCGGGCCAACGTCTCCGCCGCAGTCTCCGGCGTGAATCGCCAGCGTTCCACCACGGTGCCTTCGCGCCGCACGATCGCGGCGAAGCGATGGGCATAGACCATCCCCCCGCCCAGCCGGATGCAGTCGCCTTCCTCCCCCTGCGGGCTCGCCGCAAGGCCGATGGGCTGGAGATAGACCCGTTCGCTCATTGCCCTGCCGACCCGATGATATGTTGAGACATGGACCACATGTTACACAGTCCTGGACCAAAAAAATCACGCTGCACCAAGCAGGTGGAAAACGGGCGCGATGCAGGGCGAATCACGGTCATGCGTCAGGCCTAGCGAGTGAGAGCCGTGTAGGACAGCCTGCGTTGAAGCGGCCCGCTGAAAGCTATCATCGCCCTGGTCGAGCCGCGGGCGCTCTACCCCTCGTTCGGGCCGGTGTTCGCTGTCGCCACCCGCTCCGCAATGGGCTGCGTTCGCAGGGACGACAATGCGCTCCGCAACATGCCCGTTATGTCACCGATCTCGTTTTCGAGTTGAGCGTAAGCGGCATCGATACGATGTTGCAGTTGTTGCCACACGCGCATCTGATCCTTCCCCGTCTCAGTAAGCCGATAGAGCTTCTGACGGGAATCCGCGGGATCGATTTCCCATTCAAGCAGGCCAAGATCGACCAGTTTGGGCAATTTCTGTGACACGAGCTGGTGAGACCGTTCAAGCGCATCCGCCAGTTTCCGGGCGGATGCCGGTTGATGCGCCTGCACCGCCAGCATCAGCGAGCAGGACTTGACCGGAATGACCAGGCCACCTTCGGCAAAGACCGGCACGCACTGGTCGGTAATCAGATCGCTCAGCTCTTCGCTCAAGCGCGCGAGATACAGTCGCCCCCTTATTGGGTACGGTGCCCGCTCGCTAGGTTCCGATACGTCGGTAGACAACTGCGTCCCCCTTCCTGAATTCCCGCTGCAGCGCTGTAACTGCGCCATTCTCGCGAACCAAACGCAAACGATATTCGTCCGTGCCCTCGACCGCGAACATGTCCCCGCCGAGCGGAACGAGGCCGAGCGAGAACCGCCCGCCCCATGAATACGTCAGCGCTCCATCGACCAGGGCGATCTCACGCCCTTCGTATTTGCCGACCGCGTCGCGCCCATCTTCCGCCGATGTCGCAGGCGTGCCCAGCACTGCCGGAACAAGCGGAACATACCACCCGGCATCGGCCGCGGCGTCGCTCTCTTCAAGCTGTGTCAGCGCCATCGTGTACGCCACTTCCAGCGCCTTGCCGGAGGCAACATCGACATCGGGGCTAACTCCCTCGCCTTCGAAGTCGCCACCGCTCAGCGGCCCGTGGATCTGACCGATAGGGACCTGCATCACGAACCGATCGTTGACCCGGACCATCCCGACAGGGTGCGCCGCCCCCGCCGTCTGCCGGCCCACGATTGTCGCGCGATCGAGTTCGGCGAGCGAATATGCAAACCATTCCGCAGCGGAAAAGGTCGTGGTCGAGGTGAGGATATAGACGGGGACATCGACCATGCGGCGTCCGGGTACGCCGTGGAGCACCCACATGCCGCGTTCGACGTAGCGCCCCTCCTCGGTATAGGAGTAGTCGAACAACTGCTGATCCCTGTCGCCCGGGAAAAGGTGGCTCATGATCAATTGCGCCGTGCCCATATGGCCGCCGCGATTGTACCGCATGTCAATAATTAGCGCATCCGCGCCTTCCAGGTGCTTCATCGCAGCGACCACATGCGCGTGGGCATCGTCAGGGTCGGAAAAATAGTCGAACCGCAGATACCCGACATTGCCGGGAAGCAATTCCAGTGCCTTGAAGTTGAGCATCGTGCTTACGCCAAGTGCGTCCGGATTGACGATTTCCTCGGAATCCGTTTTCGCAGCGGGGTCGTGGCCGACGTAGAAATGGCGATCGCCGGTGGCATCGACGAGATCGCCGGACAAAAGGCCCGCCAGTTCATCCGCGCTGGTGGCTCCGGCGTAGTCGCCGGCGGCAGCCTTCGCCTTCAGTTCGGCGATTACGGCGGAGGTCCTGTCCTTGAACACGTAGTTTTCGCGCAGGGCGGAATCGATGTCTTCGATCAGTTGCGCCGGATCGCCGGCGGCATCCGCAACGTCCTTTGCGGCTGTGGCTTGAGGAACTGCCAGAGCCAGGGCCGCCAGCGCCGCGATGCAAGAAAATCTCATTGGGTCATTCGCCTCCACCGAGTTACACAACATATTGCGCAATATATTGTATAGCTCGGTAGATCAATGGAGATTTGATGGGCGGGGCCGAACCCCTGCTTAATCCTCCGTTGCGAGGAGGTAGAGCTGGCGGGCGGCGTCGATGGGTTTGATCTCGCCTTCGACTTCGTAGTGCCAGAAGGTCCAGCCGTTGCAGCTTGGCGCGCCTTGCAGATCCTTGCCGAGGCCGTGGATGCTGCCGGTCTGCTTCCCGTAAGCGATCGAGCCATCGGCGCGCACGGTGGCGGTCCAGCGGCGTTTCTTGTCGAACACTTGCGTGCCGGGCGCGATCAGGCCGTTTTCGACCAGCGCGCCGAAGGCAACCTTGGGCGCAGTCTTGCGGCTCTGCATCGTGGTCAGCGCGCTTTCGTCCAGCGGCAGTTCTTTCGAAATGCGCTTGAGCGCGGCATCGCGATAGGTGCCCTCGCGCTCGCAGCCGATCCATTCGCGGCCCAGGCGCCGGGCCACCGCGCCGGTCGTGCCGGTGCCGAAGAACGGATCGAGCACGACGTCCCCCCGCTCGGTCGTGGACAGAAGGACGCGGTACAGCAGCGCCTCCGGCTTCTGCGTCGGGTGGATCTTGTGCCCGCCTTCCTTCAGCCGTTCCTGGCCCGCGCAGATCGGCAGGACCCAGTCGCTGCGCATCTGCAGTTCGTCGTTGAGCGTCTTCATCGCGCGGTAGTTGAAGTGATACTTCGCCTTTTCGCCCTGGCTCGCCCAGATCAGCGTTTCGTGCGCGTTGGTGAAGCGGGTGCCGCGAAAATTGGGCATCGGGTTGGCCTTGCGCCAGACCACGTCGTTCAGGATCCAGAACCCCAGATCCTGCAGGATCGCGCCGACGCGGAAGATGTTGTGATAGCTGCCGATCACCCACAGCGCGCCGTCGGGCTTCAGCACCCGCTTCGCCTCGGTCAGCCAGGCACGGGTGAAATCGTCATAAGTCTTGAAACTGTCGAACCGGTCCCATTCGTCGGTCACCGCGTCGACATGGCTACCGTCGGGGCGGTTGAGATCGCCGCCGAGCTGCAGGTTGTAAGGCGGATCGGCGAAGACGAGGTCGATGCTGGCATCGGGCAGGCGACGCATCGCCTCCACACAATCGCCGTCCAGAATCTGCCCCAGCGGCAGCGCGGGCGCGAATTCGCGCGGTGCGGCAACCGGCTTCGCGCGGCGCAGCGCCCGTGTCTTCGTCGTCTCCACGACCCCCATGTCATTCCCCCGTTGGCAGATTTATCCACAGGGTGAGTCCAAGCGGACTCCGCGTCAAGCACCGATTTTTACAAGCCCTTCAGGTCGCGGAGGAGAACGAAAGGAGTCCCCCACAAGATATTGAGTCTGCCCGATTCGCGCGGACTCGATATGCTGCGGGTGTTGCCCGAAGGACTCTATTCCGCCGGAACCCCGGATTTTTTACATTGGGCCGGGTTTGGGCCACGGAACCGGCGTTCCGACAGAAAACGTCACACCGAAATGTCGAACAGTTCCATCTGCGCGACCGGCGCGAAACTGCGGCGGTGCAGCGGGGTCGGGCCGTGGCGGCGCAGCGCCTCGACATGGTCGCGCGTGCCGTAACCCTTGTTCCGGTCCCACCCGTAATGCGGATGTTCGCGCGCGGCGGCGATCATCATCCGGTCGCGCCATTCCTTGGCCACGATGGAGGCGGCGGAGATGGCCGGTTCCTTCGCATCGCCGCCGACGATCGCTCGCGCGGGCCAGCGCCATTCGGCGCGGCGCCCGTGCGGGGTCAGGTTGCCGTCCACCAGCACTTCGTCCGGCTCGCGCGCAAGGGCTTCGGCCAGGCGGGCGACCGCCAGGGTCATCGCCAGCATCGTTGCGCCGAAAATGTTGAGGCGGTCGATGTCCTCGACTTCCACCACGCCCACGCCCCAGGCGCAGCGCCGCCGGATCGCTTCATCGATCCGGGCGCGCGAGGGGGCGCGGAGGCGTTTGGAATCGTCCAGCCCCGCCGGTCGCGGCTTGCACAGCGCGACGGCTGCGGCCACAACCGGGCCCGCCAGCGGGCCACGACCGGCCTCGTCCACGCCGACAACCAGCGGCGCGGAGCCAAATGACCGATGGGGAGTTGCACTGAACATGACCAAGACCGCGATCCTTGCCACCCTCCTAACACCATGCATGCTGCTTTCCGCAAGCTGTAGTGCCGAACCGTCGGGGGAAACCGGATCGACCGCGGCCCCCGCCGGCGACGCGGGCGAGCCGGTGTCAGTGCTGGACAGCGCCGATTTCGCAACGCGATCCTTCGGCACGTTCGACGAGCCCTGGGCCGCCGCTTTCGCCCCGGGCACCGCGATGCTGTTCGTAACCGAGAAGAGCGGGACGATGAAATTCGTCGATACCGCGACCGGGCGGACCGGCACGGTCGCCGGAATGCCCGATGTCGACTATGGCGGCCAGGGCGGCCTGGGCGACGTGGCGTTCCTGCCTTCGGAAAGCGCGGATACGCTGGGCAGCCGCACGATCTATCTGACCTGGGCCGAAGCCGGTGAAGGCGACACGCGCGGCGCGGCGCTGGGCAAAGGGACGCTGGCCTGCGATGGGGCCGATGCCTGCGCTGTCGAAGGGCTGGAGGTGATCTGGCGCCAGCAGCCCAAGGTCACCGGCCGCGGGCATTATTCGCATCGGATCGCGATCGCGCCCGATGGACAGCACCTGTTCCTGTCCTCGGGCGATCGGCAGAAGATGGAGCCGGCGCAGGACCTTTCGAACACGCTTGGTTCTGTCCTGCGGCTGACGCTGGATGGCGCGGCGGCACCGGGCAATCCCTTCGCCGACCGCGGCAGCCCGTCCGACCAGATTTGGTCCTATGGCCATCGCAACGTGCTCGGCCTCAGGTTCGACGCCCAGGGGCGGCTGTGGGATCTGGAGCACGGGCCGGCGGGCGGCGACGAGCTGAATCTAGTGGAGCGCGGGGTCAACTACGGCTGGCCGGTCGTATCCGATGGCGAGCATTATAACGGCGACCCCATCCCCGCCCACGCGACCCGCCCCGAATTCCGCGCCCCGGCAATCGGCTGGACCCCGGTGATCGCACCGGGCGATTTCCTGTTCTATTCGGGCAAGCTGTGGCCCGAATGGGAAGGCCAGGCGATCATCGCGGCGATGAAGCCGGCGGGCATCGTGCGCGTCGCGATTGACGGCGAAAGCGCGCGCGAAGCGGCGCGAGTGGCCTCCGAAAACCGGATTCGCGAGATCGTGGAAGGGCCCGATGGCGCGCTGTGGATCCTCGAAGACGGCAGCGGCCGCCTGATCCGCGTGACGCCGGGCTGATCCGGATTGCTCTGCCCGACAAAGGCGGGCAGCGGCAGGCCCAAGGCGAAATTGGTCGACTCCGCCGCGCGCCGCGCTTAACCGCGCGCGCCAATGGCAACGATAGTACCCCTTGGCTCCATCGACCCCGCACTGGTCGAGGAACTGCTCGACCGGGCTTTCGGCCCGGACCGGCACGCGCGCACGGCCTATCGCATTCGCGAGGGGACGGCTTGGCTGCCCGCGCTCAGCTTCGCCGCGGCGGATGACGAGGGGTATCTGGTCGGCACGATCCAGCTATGGCCGGTCGCGCTGACCGATCCCGAGGGGCGCGCGCACCCGATGATCATGGTCGGCCCGGTCGCGGTCGTGCCCGAACGGCAGCAGGAAGGGTTCGGCAAGGCGCTGATGCTGGCCGCTCTCGGCGCGCTCGATGCTGGCGCCCTGCCGCAGGTGATGATCGGCGATGCGGATTACTATGGCCGCTTCTTCGGCTTCAGCGCCGCGCCGACGGCCGGATGGCATTGCCCGGGCCCCTTCGACCCCGCCCGCCTGCTGGTGCGGTGCGATAACCCCGCGATTCTGCCGGCAGAAGGGATGCTGGGCCCGTGGCGCGAAACGGCAAGCGAACGCGCCGAGGATTGAGTCGTCCCCGGCAATCTGCCAACGCCGGGACACAATGCCTTACGATCCGCCTCCCGAACTCGCGGGCCTGACGCTCGATCAGATTGCCGAACAGGTCGCGCAGCGCAAGCTGCCGCCTGTCGAACAGTGGAACCCCGAAAAGACCGGCGACAGCGCGATGCGCATTGCCGCCGATGGCGGCTGGTTGCACGAAGGCAGCCCGATCGCGCGCCAGGCGATGGTGCGCGCCTTCGCCGGGCTGCTGACGCGCGATGCGGCGGGTCGGCACTGGCTCGTCACCCCGTTCGAGAAGCTGACGATAGAGGTCGAGGACGCGGCCTTCATCGCCACCGATGTCGTGCGCCGCGATGGCGGGCTGGCCTTCCGCCTCAATACCGATGACCTCGTGATCGCCGGCCCCGACCACCGCCTGCGCGCCGCCGGCACGGCGGACAATCCGGCGATCTACCTCGGCGTGCGGCGCGGGTGCGAGGCGCGGCTGAACCGGAGCACCTGGCTCCAACTCGCCGAAATCGCGCTGACCGAAGGCGACGGCACGCAAGTGACGAGCGGCGGCGAGGCGTTCTCGCTGATGCCGGAATGAGCGCGCTGTTCGACCGGCTCCAGACCCTGTTCGAACAGGGGCACCGGGCCGAAATTCCCGATCTCCTGTCGGACGAACGCTTCGCCGATGCGGACCGGACGGCCGATGCTGCGGTGCTGATCGCGGTCACCGATCGCCCGGCCCCCGGCGTGATCCTGACCCAGCGCCCCGCCGGAATGCGCAATCACCCTGGCCAGGTCGCCTTTCCCGGCGGCAAGATCGACCCGGGCGAAAACGCCATCCAGGCCGCCCTGCGCGAGGCGGAGGAGGAGCTGGCGATGCAGCGGGCGCAGGTCCGCATCGTCGGCGCGACCGATCGTTACCAGACCGGCACCGGTTTCGACATCACGCCGGTTCTGGGCGTCGTCCCGCCCGATCTGCCGCTGGTGCCCAATCCGGGCGAGGTCGAGGCGTGGTTCGAGGCGCCGCTCGACATCATGCTCGACCGCGATAACTGGACCGAGCACGAGGTGTTCTGGAACGGGGCGACCCGGCGATATCTGGAATACCATCACGAAGGTTTCCGCATCTGGGGCGTGACGGCGGCGATCATCGCCAACCTGTCGCGCCGGATCGAATACCGGGCCCTGTTCGATGCCTGACGCCCTGCCCCGGACTTTGCCCCAGACGCGCTGGACCCAGCGGGCCGATCTCGCCGCGCTGGTCGAGGCGATCGGGCCAGCGAACCTGCGCTGGGTCGGCGGCGCGGTGCGCGATACCCTGCTGGGCGATGCCGTGAACGATGTCGATGCGGCGACCCCGCTCACGCCCGATGCGGTAATCGACCGGCTGCGCGCGGCGGGCATTCGTGTGGTTCCCACCGGCATAGAGCACGGCACCGTCACCGCGGTTCTGCCCGAAGGGAATGTCGAGGTCACGACCCTGCGGCGCGACGTGTCCACCGACGGGCGCCGCGCCACCGTCGCCTTCGCAAGCGATTGGCGCGATGACGCCGCGCGCCGCGATTTCACGATCAACGCGCTCTACGCCGCGCCCGACACGCGCGAGATCTTCGACTGGTTCGGTGGGCTGGAGGATCTGGCAGCCCGCCGCGTGCGCTTTATCGGCGAGGCGCGGCAGCGCATTCGCGAAGATCACTTGCGCATCCTGCGCTATTTCCGTTTCCAGGCCCGCTTCGGTGCGACGCTCGATCCCGAGGCGGAAGAGGCCTGCGGCGAACTGGCACCGATGCTGAAAGGGCTGTCGCGAGAACGGGTCGCGGCGGAGCTGCTTAACCTCCTCGCGCTGCCCGATCCGGCGGACACCGTGGCGCGGATGTTTGCACTCGGCATTCTGCCCGTGATCCTGCCCGAAGCGGGGCAGCATGGGATCGAGGCGCTGCGACGGCTCATTTCCGCCGAACACTCGGCGGGTGTGCGGCGCGATCCCGTGCGCCGGCTGTCGGCGCTGCTGCCTGCCCTCCCTCCGGTCGCCGAAACGGTCGCCTCGCGCCTGCGGCTGTCGAGAGCACAGCGCGAGCGGATCGCCTGCGCCGCCGCACGAACCGCCGCCGACCACGACGATCCGCGTGGCCTTGCCTATCGCGAAGGGCGCGAATGCGCGGTCGACCGGCTGCTGATCAACGGGGGCGACATTGCGCCGCTGATGGATTGGGAGGTTCCCGCGCTGCCGCTGAAAGGCGGGGAGATCGTCGCCCGCGGAATCGCCGCCGGCCCCGATGTCGCCCGCATCCTGCGCGCAGTGGAACAGAAGTGGATCGCCGAAGGCTTTCCGGCGCGTGATCGGGTGAACCGTATCGTAGAAGAGATACTCCGCACTTTCTGAATCTTGCTTCATCGTGGTTTAATGTCGACCTCTCTATACGGAGACTGTTGCCATCGCTCGCCTCGCTTGCGATGGAGCCGTTCGCCCTTTTCAGGGTGTATCGGGTTCCTGCTGTTCCAGCGGGGCACGGCGCGGAAGGCGTTTCGACACTTCCAGCGCACCCGTATTCCATGACGGTCTATTTCCCGCGGGCCCAGCGCGCGTGAGCGAATATATTGAGTTTTCACTATTACGGAGTTTGAATTTATGAAGTTCTCGAAAATGGCCATCACCGCCATCGCCGCCGCCGGTCTCGCCACCGCCGCCCATGCACAGGGCGTGTCGGTCGGTGCCACGGTTTATGGCCCGGAAGGCAACTCGGTCGGCACGATCGAGAACGTTGCTGAAGGCGTGGTGACCGTGAACACCGGCAAGCACCGCGCGCCGCTGCCCGCCAACGCCTTCGGCGAAGGCGAACAGGGCCCGACGATTACGGTGACCAAGGCTCAGCTCGATCAGATGCTCGACGAACAGCTCGCTGCCGCCAATGCCCAGCGTGATGCCGCACTGGTCGCCACCGCGGCGGTCATCACGGCCGACAATCAGCAGCTCGGCGTGGTCAAGAGCGTCGAAGGCGACAACGTGATCGTGACCGGTGCCGATACCGACCTGAACCTGCTGCGCGAACACTTCGCCGTGAACCAGAGCGGCCAGTTGATCGTTCTGTTCACCCAGGCACAGATCCAGCAGGCTCTCGCCGCGCAGACCGCTGCCGCGCAGGGCGGCCAGGGTGCTGCCGAGGGCAGCCGCTAAGACACAGGCTTCATGCCGAACCGGGGCCGGTCGCGCACAGGCGCGGCCGGCCCTTTTTCTGTTTGGCGATACGCGTAGCGGTCACAAAGTCGAAGAGAGCTGCGCCCCTACCAACCTTTGCCCCCTCGCCGATCCCCAGCGACGGCTGGGGTCTCAGGCCATCGGGCGGAGCGCCTGCGGCCCGAGATCCCTGCCTTCGCAGGGACTCAGGCAAGGTTGGCCGCCTGAGCGACCGCGACAATGGCCGCGCTAGAACCGGTTGTCCTTCGGGAAGCCCTGCGGCGGCAGGCGGCCGGCGGCGCCGCGCGCGACCTTCCATTGCCAGATCTCGTTCTCCGTCCGGGTGCGCCCGGTTTCGCCGCCCATCGTCCAGCTCAGGCCATCGGCCAGGGTGAACGTCGTCGCGTCGCTCAGCCCCCCGTCGCGATAACGTTGCAGCATGACCCCCTGGCCCCGCGCGAGCATCGGCAGTTCTTCGAGATTGAAGACCACCAGCTTGCGATTGTCGCCGACGACCGCGACGTGATCGTGTGCATCGGCAATCTCGCGCACCACGCGCAGCTTGGCCCCGCCCTTGAGGTTGACGACCTGCCGCCCCTTGCGCGTTTCGGCCAGGATCTCCTCGGTCGCGGCGGCAAAGCCCTTGCCCGTCGTCGCGGCGAGCAGGAGCTGCCCCTTGGGCCGATGGACGACGAGGCCCACGATCTGCGCCTCCGGGTCCATGTCGATCATATTGCGGATCGGTTCGCCGAACCCGCGCGCGCCCGGCAGCTTGTCCGCACCGAGGGTGAAGATCCGCCCGTCGTCCGCCGCCACCAGCAGTTTATCGGTCGTCTGCGCATGGAGCGCATAGGCCGGCCCGTCGCCTTCCTTGAACTTCCAGTCGCTGTCGAGATCGGCGTGCCCCCTGGCCCCGCGGATCCAGCCCTTCTGCGACAGGATCACCGTGACCGGTTCCTTCTCTATCATCGCGTCCATGCTGAACTCGACCGCGGGGGCGGCCTCGGCGATCGTCGTGCGACGGCGGCCGAGCGGGGTATCTTCGGCATATTCCTTGCGCAGCGCGGCCAGATCGCGCTTCAGCCGGGTGCGCTGGCGGGCCGGGCTGCCGAGCAGCTTTTCCAGCTCCTCCTGTTCCTTCAGCAGGTCGGCCTTTTCCTGCCGCAGCTGCATTTCCTCCAGCTTGCGCAGGGACCGCAGGCGCATGTTGAGGATCGCTTCGGCCTGCCGCTCGGTCAGCTCGAATTCGGCCATCATCACCGGCTTCGGCTCGTCCTCCCCCCGAATGATCTCGATCACCCGGTCGAGATTGAGGAAGGCGGCGATATAGCCTTCGACCAGTTCCAGCCGGCGGGCGATCTGGTCGAGCCGATGGCGGCTGCGGCGCTGGAGCACGTCGATCTGGCTCTGCACCCAGCGGGTCAGCAGTTCTTTCAGCCCCATGACCATCGGCGTTCGGCCCATGCCGTCCGACACGTCGAGCACGTTGAGATTGAGGCCGAAGCGCGTTTCCAGGTCGCTCAGCTTGTAGAGCGATTCCTTGAGCAGTTCGGGATCGACATTGCGGCTGCGCGGCACGAAGACGAGCCGGATGTTCTCGTCGCTCTCGTCGCGGATGTCCTCCAGGATCGGCAGCTTCTTGTCGGCGATCAGCTGGGCGACCTGTTCGATCAGCTTGCCCTTGGGCACCTGATAGGGGATTTCGCTGACGACGAGCTGCCATTGCCCGCCGCCCAGCCGCTCTATCCCCGCGTCGCGATCTTCGGCCTTCTCCGCCTCCGCCGCGTGAAACCGGGCGCGAATACGGAACGATCCGCGGCCCGTTTCATAAGCGTGGGCAATGGCTTCCGGGCTGTCGACCACCAGCCCGCCGGTGGCGAAATCCGGCCCCTGGAACAGCTCCATCAGCCGGGCATGTTCGACATGCGGATTGTCGATCAGTTCCAGCGTCGCGTCGATCACTTCGGCCACGTTGTGGCTGGGGATGTTGGTCGCCATGCCCACCGCGATCCCGCTGGCCCCATTGGCAAGCAGGTTGGGGAACAGGCCGGGAAAGACCTCCGGCTCGCTTTCCTCGCCATTATAGGTCGGGATGAAATCGACCGTCCCTTCGTCCAGCCCCTCCATCAGGCGCAGGGCGGTCTTCGTCAGGCGCGCTTCGGTATAGCGGTAGGCGGCGGCGTTATCGCCGTCGATATTGCCGAAGTTCCCCTGCCCTTCCACCAGCGGATAGCGCAGGGCGAAATCCTGCGCGAGGCGGACCATCGCATCGTAAACGCTGGCATCGCCGTGCGGGTGATACTTGCCGATCACGTCGCCGACCACCCGGGCGGATTTCTTGAACGCATCGGTCGGGTTCAGCTTGAGCTGACGCATGGCCCACAGCAGCCGGCGATGGACCGGCTTCAGCCCGTCGCGCAGATCGGGCAGCGAACGCGCGGTGATGGTCGACAGGGCATAGACCAGATAGCGTTCTTCCAGCGCGGAATCGAACGGCGCATCGACGATCGCGTCGAAGGGGTCTTTTTCGTCTTCAATGGTGGCCATGCCACTGGTCCTAGCAGCGCCACGGGCTAGCTAGAAGAGCGGAACCGCGCGCTTTCCCCACGCGTTGACGGGGCAAATGGAAACGACAGGAGAATTTCCCATGGCACGCGCACTCATTCTCGCCACCGACGGCTTCGAACAGTCCGAACTTCTCGGCCCCCGCGACAATCTGGAGGAAGCCGGAATCGACACGACCATCGCCAGTCTGGAAGATGGCGAAATTCGCGGCTGGGATCAGAAGGACTGGGGCAAGAGCGTCAAGGTCGATCTTACCGTGGGCGAAGTCGAAGTCGGCGATTACGACGCGCTCGTCCTGCCCGGCGGCCAGATCAACCCGGACGTGCTGCGGATGAACGATGACGCCGTGGCGCTGGTCCGCCGCTTTGCCGACGCGGGCAAGACGGTCGCGGCGATCTGTCACGCCCCCTGGCTGCTGGCCGAAGCCGGTCTGATCGACGGCAAGACGGTGACGAGCTGGCCTTCGATCCGCACCGACCTGAAGAACGCCGGTGCCAATGTGGTCGATCAGGAAGTCGCCGAAGACGGCATTTTCATCACCAGCCGCAAACCGGACGATATTCCCGCCTTTTCGAAAGCGATCATCGCCCGGTTGCGAGACGGGCAGGAACGCCAGGCCGCCTGACCGGGCCGCTCCGCAACTATCTGAACGGGCCCGTCGCAGTGCGCGGCGGGCCCTTTCTCACGCGGCCGGTTTGCCCGCCTCGATCGCGGTCGGGTCGCGTCGGGGAATGGCCAGGGTGAAGCGCGTTTCGTTCTCGTCGGAGACGACGTCCAGCGCGCCGCCATGCAGCCGCGCGATTTCGCTGGCGATGAACAGGCCGAGGCCCAGCCCTTTCTGCCCTTCGCGGAAATCGGCGCGATAGAACGGCTCGAACAGCCGATCGCGCGCATCCGCCGGGATCGGATCGCCGCCGTTGGCGATCGACAGACGAAACTCGTCGTTCGTAGTGTGCGCTTCCAGAACTATCGGCAGGTCCGGGGCACCGTGCGAAATGGCATTGCCGAGCAGGTTGGACGCGAGCTGACCGATCCGCGCCGGGTCGCAGTCGACTGCCCGATCAAGCGCCATCGAAACCTGAAACTCGCGGCGCGGAGCGATGGCGCGGCTTTCGGCCAGGACCTGCTCCAGCGTTTCCTGCAGCGGCGCATCGGCGATCTTCTGCACCGCCAGCCCGCCGCCGAGCCTGCCGCGGGCGAAATCCATCACGTCGTCGATCAGGCGGTTGGCGCGCACGATGCTGCCGTCCATCTCGCGCAGGATCAGATGCTCGCGGTCGCCCAGC